>JBHEPM010000038.1:0-3302 GCA_046260295.1 Psychroflexus sp. | reverse complement strand
ATGAAAAAATTAGCATTACACTGGCAAATTCTCATAGGAATGGCACTTGGAATTATTTTCGCGCTCATTCTTTCATATTTCAGTTGGGGCAGTGATTTCATCACCGATTGGATCAAACCTTTTGGAACAATTTTCATCAATGCTTTAAAATTGATTGCCGTTCCGTTAATTCTAGCATCTTTAATTAAAGGTGTGTCAGATTTAAAGGATATTTCCAGTTTATCAAAAATGGGACTCAGAACTATTGTAACTTATTTGTGTACCACAATTATTGCCGTTTCCATCGGCTTAGCCATTGTAAATGTTTTTCAACCTGGAAAAAGCATCGAAAGTGAAACCAGAGAAGAACTTGTAGAAAGTTATGGTGGTGATGCAGAACTTACTCGACAAAGTGCTGAAAAACAAAAAGAAGCCGGGCCGCTTCAAGCTTTGGAAGATTTAGTGCCAGACAATATTTTTGGCGCAGCTTCAGATAATGGCAATATGTTGCAAGTGATTTTTTTCGCTATATTTTTTGGCATCGGATTGATTTTAATCCCAGAAAAACAAGCCAAACCGGTCAAAGATTTTTTTGACGGTTTCAACGAAGTCATTTTGAAAATGATAGATTTAATCATGCTTGCTGCGCCTTATGGCGTGTTTGCGCTTTTAGCAGCTTTGGTTGTTGAAGCGCCAAGTACAGATTTATTTATAGCTTTAGCATATTATGCACTTTGTGTGGTTGGCGGATTGATTTTAATGATTTTCTTTTATGCTGCAATCGTTGGTATTTTCACCAAAAAAAGTCCCAGATTTTTTCTCAACGGTATTTCTCCGGCGCAACTCTTGGCATTTTCAACCAGTTCCAGCGCAGCAACTTTGCCAGTAACTATGGAAAGAGTAGAGGAGCACCTTGGCGTTCATCGTCAAGTGTCCAGTTTTGTGTTGCCAATCGGTGCAACGATTAATATGGACGGCACCAGTTTATATCAAGCCGTCGCAGCAGTTTTTATTGCACAAGCTTTTGGTTTGGATTTGTCATTCGGAGTACAACTTGGTATTATTGCAACAGCAACTTTGGCGTCAATTGGTTCAGCGGCTGTGCCTGGCGCAGGAATGGTCATGTTGGTGATTGTTCTTGGTCAAGCCGGAATTCCAGAAGCTGGTTTGGCGTTGATTTTTGCAGTAGACAGACCTTTAGATATGTTGAGAACAAGTGTGAATGTAACTGGAGATGCAGCGGTTTCTATGCTTGTGGCGAAATCTCAAGATAAACTGAGTGATCCTGAAGTGAAAAATTGGGATGATAAATACAAAAAAGTTGATAATGAAAATTCAGTCTCTTAATTTTCAAATTCAAGTAGACTGATTTAAACTTCAAAAGGAATTTGAAGTCAAATTAAAAAAAATAAACTATGAAATATTTAAAACAAAATTTACTATTTCTCTTTTTGCTTTGTTCTGTATCGATAGCTTTCAGTCAATTTGATGTTAAGGCGAATTACGACAAACAAGAAGTTGAAATCGAAATGCGCGACGGTGTCAAACTTCACACCACAATTTATTCACCCAAAGACACATCGAAATCTTATCCAATTATTATGCAACGTACGCCATATAATTCCAGACCTTATGGTGAAGATAAATTCAGAAGTCAGATTGGTCCAAATAAATTTTTGATGAAGCAAGGCAATATTATTGTCTATCAAGATGTTCGCGGCCGTTGGATGAGTGAAGGCGTTTATGATAATATGCGTGCTTATATTCCCAATAAAAAACGCAAACAAACCGATGAAGCTTCAGATACTTACGACACCATAGAATGGTTGGTCAACAATGTTGAAAATAACAACGGAAAAGTTGGAACTTGGGGAATTTCATACCCAGGACATTATGCGGCAATGTCTGTTTTATCAGAACATCCTGCATTGAAAGCAGCTTCTCCACAAGCTCCGATTGGCGATTTTTATTTTGATGATTTTCATCACAACGGTGCATATTTGCTAAGTTACTGGATTGCAACTTCCGTTTTCGGTTACATGAAAGATGAACCGACCGACCAAGCTTGGTATGAAGTGCCAGATATTGGCACAAAAGATCCTTATCAGTTTTTCTTAGATATTGGTCCACTTTCAAATTTAGATGAATATTATGGAGACGATAATATTTTTTGGCAACAGCTTAAAGATCACCCAAATTATGATGAATTCTGGGAATCTCGAGGTTTAATTCAACATATGAAAGACGTAAAACCCGCAGTGATGACGGTTGGCGGTTTATTTGATGCAGAAGATTTGTACGGTCCATTTGAAATTTATAAAAGTTTAGAAGAAAACAGCGATAATTTCAACATGTTGGTTTTTGGTCCTTGGAGTCACGGCGACTGGGCAAGACTTAAAGAAAGACAAGCTGTTGGTAATGTATATTTTGGCAATGATTTATCTGAAGATTTTCAAAAAAATTACGAAAC
This sequence comes from Psychroflexus sp., assembly GCA_046260295.1. Lineage (GTDB taxonomy): Bacteria > Bacteroidota > Bacteroidia > Flavobacteriales > Flavobacteriaceae > Psychroflexus. The sequence goes on along the minus strand of JBHEPM010000038.1, from coordinate 853 downwards.
TAAATTTTTCAATCATTTTCTAAAAGATGAAGGCGAATTTGACATGCCTGAAGCCACAGTTTTCGATACTGGCGCAATGGAATGGAACGAATACGATACTTGGCCACCGGAAAATGTAAATTTTACTGAATTTTTCTTAGGTGGAAATCAGTCTTTAACAGATGTTGCTGATCCGAATTTTGAAAATAAATTTGTGAGTGATATTACTAAACCTGTGCCATTCACAGAAGATATAAAAGTCACTTTTACACCTAGAAAATACATGACGGACGACCAGCGATTTGCTGCACGTCGACCAGATGTTATGATTTATGAAACTGAAGTTTTGGAAAATGACTTAAAACTTTCTGGGGAAATTTTAGCTAACCTCAAAGTTGCAACCACAGGAACCGCAGCCGATTGGATTGTGAAAGTTATTGATGTTTACCCACACGATGCAGAAGATTCGGAAGAAATGCAAGACCATTTGAAAATGAGCAATTACCACATGATGGTAAGAAGTGAAGTTTTTAGAGGACGTTACAGAGATGGTTTCAATAACCCGAAACCTTTTGAATCAAATAAAAAGACGAGTGTTGATATTCAGCTTCAAGATGTGAATCATACGTTTAAGAAAGGACATAAAATTCAAATTCAAGTGCAGAGCACATTTTTTCCATACATCGACAGAAATCCACAGAAATATGTAGACAATATTTTTGAGGCTACAGAAGATGATTATGAAACCCACACACATACGATTTATGGTGATTCTAAAATTGTACTTCCTGTAATTCAATACTAAAATTATTTCAAAATTATTCAAAAAAACGCTTAAATCAGGTCAGATTTAAGCGTTTTTTAATTCTTTAAA
>JBHEPM010000037.1:13971-17642 GCA_046260295.1 Psychroflexus sp. | reverse complement strand
CCTGTACAATATGAATGTAAAGTTGTAGATGTTGTTCATTTAGGCACAGAAGGCGGTGCTGGAAATTTGATTATTTCTGAAGTTGTTAAAGTTCACGTTAGAGAAGATTTGCTTGACGACAATTTAAAAATAGATCAGCACAAAATAGATTTGGTCGCCAGAATGGGCGGGAATTGGTATTCTAGAGCCAACCAAGGCATGTTTGAAGTTGAAAAACCACTATCCACACTTGGCATTGGCGTCGATCAAATTCCGGAATACATTCGTTTCAGTAAAACGCTTACAGGAAATGATTTGGGAAAATTAGGAAATGTAGAAAGTTTACCAAATGCTGAAGCTGTGAAATCTTTTATTGAATCCCACGAATTAGAAAATTTTATAGAAGAAAGTTCTGAAGAAAAAATACAAATTATCGCCCAAGAATATTTAAATAAAAACGAGGTAGAAAAAGCCTGGAAAATATTACTCGCAAAACAATAATTATGGAAGTACAAGGAAAAATTAAAGTGATTGGAGAAACCAAAGAATTTGGAAGCAATGGTTTCAGAAAAAGAGAAATGGTCGTGACCACAGAAGAGCAATATCCACAACATATTTTGATAGAATTTGTTCAAGATAAAACCAATTTGTTGGATAAATTCAATGTGGGACAAAGTGTAAAAGTCGGCATCAATTTAAGAGGTCGCGAATGGGTCAGCCCACAAGGAGAAACCAAATATTTCAACTCTTTGAATGGATGGAGAATCGAAAATCTGGAGCAAAACAATAGTGCTGGCGCGCCACCAGTTCCACCTTCAGATCAGTTTGAACCTGTGCAAGATTTGAACGATGATAACGAAGACGATTTGCCTTTTTAAGGTGAAATTGAAAAGAATATAAATTTAGCTTCAGTATTTTTACTGGAGCTTTTTTTGTTTTAAATATGCCATACAATTCTTTACTTTAGTAAAATGAAATTGATTTCCAAAATAGAGAACTTTTTTGCCAGATTTCTCCCCTCGCCTTTTACGTTGAGTATTATTTTGAGTATAATCAGTCTAGTTTTGGCTTATTTTTTTGGAGATTTCAATACTGAAGAATCTCAAATTGTTTCGGTTTTTTCGGCTTGGCAAAATGGCATTTGGAATTCTGATTTGTTGGTTTTCGGCTACCAAATGATGCTCATTTTAGTTCTGGGACATATTTTGGTGTTGAGTGAACCAGTGAATTTCGTCTTAGAGAAAATCACAAGTTTTGTCAGCGACACAAAAAATGCTGTGGTTTTAGTCAGTGTAGCCACGATGTTTATGGGATTTTTCAACTGGGGTTTGGGACTTATTTTTGGGGCAATTTTGGTGAGGAAAATCGGAGAAAAATCAGCCAAAGAAAATCTAAATATCAATTATCCGCTAGTTGGCGCACTTGGCTATTCCGGGATGATGATTTGGCATGGCGGCATTTCTGGTTCTGCGCCGCTTAAAGTTGCAGAACAAGGACATTTGCAAAATTTAATGGGAGAAAATTCAAATTCTTTTCCTGATTTTATTTCCACAGCAGACACGATTTTTAGTTTTGAAAATTTGATTGTTTTTGGAATAGTACTTGTCATTGTTCCGATTATTTTTAGGAAAATTCAGAAATATTCTACATCAAATTTCAAACTTAATATTTTACTCGATAAACCTGAAGATAAAATAGAATCGCATCACAAACACCCGCTGGAATCTCATAGATTTGTAAGTTTAATTTTTGGTGGCTTGTTGCTGACAGCTTTTTTCATTGCTTATATTGAAAATATCAAAAATTTGAATTTAACACCAAATATGTTGAATTTTTTGATGTTGGGTTTAGGAATTTTACTTCATAAAAACATCATCAAATATCTGAAAGCGCTTTCTGAAGCCATCAAAGGTGCGTCAGGAATTTTGATTCAGTTTCCCTTGTATTTCGGAATCATCGGTTTGATGAAAGACAGTGGACTGGCCATAAATTTTGCCAATTTTTTTGTTAGTATTTCAAATGAAACGACGCTACCAATTTTTACATTTATCAGCTCAGGAATTGTGAATATTTTTGTACCAAGCGGTGGTGGTCAATGGGCAATTCAAGGCCCAATTGCCATAGATTCTGCTACAAAACTCGGTGTCCCGCTACCAAAAATTGTTATGGCATTGTCTTACGGCGACCAAATCACAAATATGCTTCAGCCGTTTTGGGCTTTGCCGCTGTTAGCGATCACAAAATTAAAAGCCAGCGACATTTTTCCATTTACGTTCATTTTGTTTATCATTGGCAGCATTATTTATATATTCGGACTTCTATTTATTTTTTGATTTTATGTACAAACTCACTTCAGATCTCATTTTCCCACATCCCAATCTCGCTAACGAAAAAGGATTGCTAGCTTTCGGTGGCGATTTAGATGTTGAACGTTTAAAAATTGCTTATGAAAACGGTATTTTCCCTTGGTATGCAGAAGGTCAACCGATTTTGTGGTGGAGTCCAGATCCAAGAATGGTGCTTTTCACGGAAGATTTGAAAGTTTCTAAATCAATGATCAAGTTATTCAAAACGAAAACTTTCAAAGTCACTTACAATAAGAATTTTGAATATGTGATTAGAAAATGTGCAGAAATCAACCGCCCAGGACAAGATGAAACTTGGATTACTGAAGACATGATTTCAGCTTATATTTTACTTCATGAAGAAGGTCTTGCGAAGTCTTTTGAAGTTTGGCAAGATGAAAAAATTGTTGGCGGACTTTATGGCATTTTATTGAAAGAACAACAAATATTTTGTGGCGAAAGTATGTTTAGCGAAGTGAGTAATGCTTCAAAATACGGTTTTATCACCATGGTAAAAAACATGGAGAAAAACGGCATCAAAACCATAGACTGTCAAGTTTATACCAAACATTTGGAAAGTTTCGGTGCCAAAGAAATAAGCCGAAACAATTTTATGAATATTTTACAAGCTGAAAAAAGTGAATGATTTCATTGAAATCATCCGTTGTTAAGAACGCTCGTAATCATCTTCAATACGGACAATATCGTCCTCACCGAAATAACTCCCCAATTGAACTTCAATAAAAATCAATTCGCTTTCACCGATATTTTGAATTCTGTGTTTAGCTTTTAGTGGAATTTCTACCACATCGCCAGTTTTGTAATCTGTATCAATATCATTTAAAGTAATTCGTGCTTTGCCTTTCACGATTGTCCAAACTTCAGATCTTTTGTGGTGAAACTGATACGAAAGTCTGCCGCCGGGTTTCACTACAATACGTTTGACTTTGTGCGTGTCTGCATCATCTAAAACATAATATTCGCCCCAAGGTCGTTGATCTTGTTCCATAATTCTAAAAATATAGGTGTGTATTATTTATATATTACAAAATAAATCATTATAATTCACATCGGAAAGAAAAGTTCATGTTTACCTGAAATAATCAACATAAAATAAGGCTGTTCAAAAGTAACTAGCTTTTGTACAGCCTTATCCGTCAAACAAAAAATAATCAACTACGAACTATTTTTCTTCTAATTTTGGTGGATATTTTTCTAAAATCTTTAGAACAATTTCATTGATTTTCTCTTGCTTTTTATCCATATCTAGACTCAAAACTCCTGTGCCTAGACCTTGCCAAACCAATTCGTTTTGTTCAGCATCTATCAAATCGATATAAAGTGTGC
>JBHEPM010000037.1:0-13961 GCA_046260295.1 Psychroflexus sp. | reverse complement strand
GTGTGCCTTCTATGTTTTTTGTAACTGTGTTTCCACCGCCAGCGCCCCAAAAATAAGGATTCCAACCCCTACCATAACCAAAATTATTTTGATAAATATTTACATTTTCTTTGGTTTCTGTAAAAATACTTACTAACAAATCAGGTTCATTAGATTTTGTCATGCCTTTCGCTGTAAGATTGGCTTCGATGGCTCTAAGAATTCGCTTCTTGTCCAAATCAGAGATTTCAGCTTTGTCAATTCCTGGTTTATAGAATGCAAAACTTTGGTATTGATCGAAATTAATTTCTTTATCATAATCTATGGCGACTCTTACTGATGAACATGACATCAAAAAAGTAGCTAAAATTGTAAAAATTAAAATTTTATAGGCTTTCATAATTCTTTATTTAAATATTATTAAACAAAGCATCATCCACATGTTTTGGTAAAGTTACATTCAGTTTAGGTTCTAGTTTCATCGCTCTATTTATGGCTATTTCTGCACCTTCATTTCTAGCCCAAGAACGTCTCGCAATGCCATTATTAACATCCCAATGTAACATAGATTTCAACTTGGAATCTGCTACTGTAGTACCATCAAGTAACATGCCAAAACCACCATTAACAACTTCGCCCCAGCCGACGCCACCGCCGTTGTGAATGCTTACCCAGGTTGCACCACGGAAACTATCGCCAATCACATTTTGAATTGCCATGTCTGCAGTAAATTTACTGCCATCATAAATGTTTGAAGTTTCCCGGAATGGCGAGTCTGTTCCTGAAACATCATGATGATCGCGACCAAGAATCACTGCACCGATTTCACCCTTTGCAATCGCATTATTAAAAGCTTCAGCGATTTTCATTCTGCCTAAAGCATCCGCATATAAAATTCTAGCCTGCGAACCGACGACCAATTTATTCTCTTGAGCACCTTTAATCCAAGTGATGTTGTCCTGCATTTGTTGTTGAATATCCGCTTCAGAATTTTTCATTTGTTCTTCCAAAACTTTGGTAGCAATTTCGTCGGTTTTTTGTAAATCTTCAGGTTTTCCAGAAGCACAAACCCAACGAAACGGGCCAAAACCGTAATCGAAACACATTGGTCCCATAATATCTTGCACATAACTTGAATAGGCGAATTCTTCTGAATTTTCTCCGGCTTTACTTTTTTCAACTAAATTTCCGTTTTCATCTTTATGAATCGCTGCGCCAGCACGTGAAGCTTCTAATAAAAACGCGTTTCCATAATCAAAGAAATACGTGCCTTTCGCTGTATTATTATTGATTGCAGATGCATGTCTTCGCAAACTTTTTTGAACGGCTGTTTTAAATTTTTCTGGTTGTTCTGCCATCATTTTGTTGGCTTCATCGTAAGTCATTCCGGCAGGATAATAACCGCCAGCCCAAGGATTATGCAAAGAAGTTTGGTCAGAACCTAAGTCTATCTGAAGGTTGACTTCATCAAATTTCTCCCAAACATCCACGACATTTCCATCATAAGCAATCGACACAGTTTCTTTGTTTGTTTTCGCTTTGCGAACTCTTTCAACCAATTTATCCAAATCGTTAATGACTTCATCGACCCAACCTTGTGAATGTCTAACTTCAGTTGCTTTCGGATTCACCTCAGCACAAACTGTAATACATCCGGCAATATTTCCAGCTTTTGGTTGTGCACCACTCATTCCGCCAAGTCCGGCAGTAACAAATAAACCACCTTTTGGAGATTTATTGATTTTTCTAAAAGCATTCAAAACCGTAATTGTTGTTCCGTGAACAATACCTTGCGGTCCGATATACATATAACTTCCAGCCGTCATTTGTCCATATTGAGAGACACCAAGTGCATTGAATTTTTCCCAGTCGTCTGGTTTAGAGTAATTTGGAATTGTCATCCCATTGGTTACCACAACTCGTGGTGCAGTTTCATGAGAAGGAAATAAACCCATTGGATGTCCGGAATACATCACCAATGTTTGCTCATCGGTCATTTCAGCCAAATATTTCATGGTCAACCTATATTGTGCCCAATTTTGGAATACACCGCCGTTTCCGCCGTAGGTGATCAATTCATGTGGATGCTGCGCAACAGCTTTGTCAAGATTATTTTGAATCATCAACATAATGGCTTTGGCTTGTTGACTGTTGCCAGGATAATCGTCTATAGAACGCGCATAAATCTCGTGTTCTGGTATAAACCGATACATATAAATTCTACCGTAATTTTCCAATTCTTCTTTGAATTCTTTAAGTAAAATTTCATGATGTTCCGTATCGAAATAACGCAAAGCATTTTTCAAAGCTAAAACTTCTTCAGCTTTGCTTAATATTTTTTTACGTTTTGGCGCATGATTAATATTTTCATCATAAGTCTTTGGTGATGGGAGTTTCGAAGGAATACCTTCTAATATTTCTTCTTGGAATGTTTGCATTAGTTTTTGTTTTTATCAAATCCATAAGGACAATGGCGACAACCGCTTTTGCAACAATAGCCACGCTTCAAGTGGTATTGCTCAGTAAAGCAACGATAACCTTCTTCAGTGATATAAAAATCACCATCTTCCAGTGGAATATGTTTTTTATTAAAAGTCACTTCACAAAAATAAGGATTCTTCAATCTTAAGGCTTATTACTTACTAAATTTTAATAATTATTCAGCAATATTTAATTTATTTTGTTAGACATCGAAAGGTTTTCGAACATTTAAAGGCTTGAAGTGTAATAACATAAAATTTGATTTAAATCTACTTAGAAACTTTGCCTATTTCATATTTTAAATGTTCTAACAAAATATCACTATTTTTGACATAGAATTGAATTATTTATGAAAAATAATAAAAAAGTGGGTTTCATTTTTTTAGATGGCATGCATCATATTTATCACTTTATTACTATTGCAGTAGAATTGTCTAAAAAAGCTCAAGTTTCTATCTTAACTTATCCTGCTAAACATGATTTTTTAAAAAAAGAATTGCACCGGTTGGGTGGCGATCAGGTGAAAATTGAAATACGAAAAACAGATTTTTTCACTGGAATTATTGAATTTTTCAGCCAGAAAAAAATTCCTAGAGCGAGTATTTGGATAAAAAAAAACAGACAATATTTTATTGATAATTTCGATGCTATTATTTTTAATGATTTTATTCATCATAAACTCACTAATTATGAAAAGAAAAAGAACTTACCTTTAGTAATAAAACTTGACCATGGAATCCCTGGTAGAAAATTCGCCTTTAAAAAAGATCTAAAAGATTTTGATTATCAATTGGTTCTGGGTCATTTTGATAAAAAACAATTTGCAAAAAAAGGCTTATTAGCCAAACATCACAAAATGATTGGTTACCAAAAAATTGATGCAGTGCAGTTTGACAAGAAAAAAAGCTTTTTTGACAATGACAAAATCACTGTAATCTATACGCCACATTTCGAAAAGAACTTAAGTTCATGGTATAATTCTGGCAAACAAATTTTAGAGTATTTTTATAGCCAAAATCAGTACAACTTAATTTTCGCACCGCATATTCAGCTATTCAAAAAACGCAAAGGTGTTTCTCGTTCAGAAGTAGAAAAGAAATTTCATGATTGCCCGCACATTCACATCGATTTTGGAAGCCAAAATAGCGTGGATATGTCTTACACAAAATCGGCAGATATATATCTAGGTGATATTTCTAGCCAAGTCTACGAGTTCATCATCAAACCAAGACCTTGCATTTTTTTTAATAGCCACCAAATAGAATGGCAAAATGATGTCAATTTTAGATTTTGGAAGTGTGGTGATGTGGTTTCAAGTGTTAGTGAATTAGATTTAGCTTTAAAAACCTGTGATCAAAAATTTGACAATCATTTTAAAGAGATTCAAAAACAAATCAATGATGAAAATTTTTATACAGAACCCAATTCAAGTGCTTCAGAATTGGCTTCAAAGGCAATTTTAGAGTTTATGAAATAAAATTTCAAATGTACGACCAAACCAAAAAGCTATTTCCAAAACTTAACTTTCTTCTTCATCGCTTTTTTCTTTTTGAATTTACGTTGAAACTCTTGGGTGTAAAACCACATTTTCTCAAATACTTCTGAATTTGGTTTATTGATGAGTTTGGCATATTCGTCGCTCATTACTGCTATCATTTCCCGTTTGGGCGTCAAGCGGCGAAAATTGAACATCCGTGCTTCAAAATCTAGATTTCTGAAATTCATTCTATTTAAATCGACAAGTGCAAACTCTATATTTTCTGGCGATAATGAAATTAAAGTATTTCCTGGTGAATGATCTAAAAACTCGACATCATTCTCATGAAGTTGAAAGGTGAATCTTGTAAAAGCACGCAAAATCTCTTCGTGCCTTGGCAAATCAGGCTGATGCACCAATTCCCTAAACGTCAAATCACAATCTTGATGCAAACTGATGTAGAAAGATTTGTCAAGCCCCAAACCTGTAAAAAATTCGAAATATGCGACTGGTTTCGGCGTGCCGATATTTTTAGAAGTTAATATTTCAGCATATTCAAAAGAGCGTCTGGCTTTAGACTTTCTAAAATATTTATAAGCAATTTTGTTGATTAAATTGGGTTGTTTAAAGGATTTTATGTTCAGGTATTCTCCGTTAAATTCAATGGTTTTGATGACATTTCGGTCTCCATCACCAAATACAGAACCCATGTGTTCAAAATTTTGAACCAAATTCAATAATTCAGCTTGGTATTTCTTAAAAGCAGGATTAAACGCGGAATTCATTAAAAAAAATTATGTGGCAAATTTAATATTTGTAGACTTCCAAACTGAATTCTGAAGCTATTTATTTTTTTTAGGCTAAAAACTTGACTACTTTTGTTGCGTAAATCCAATTCTACAGATATATAATGAGTTCAAGCTGCAAAATAGTTGTTCCTATTTACAAAAATCATCTTACTCATAATGAAAAAATCTCTTTCCAAAATCTATCTAAATTTTATAATCCAGATAAACTAGCAATTGTTTGTCCTGAAGGTTTAAAATTGGACAAACTTGTAAATCATATTCAAACCATCAGATTTGATAAGGTTTATTTTAAAAATATCGATGGTTATAATAAGTTGATGAAAAGTATTGAGTTTTATGAAAATTTTGAAAAATACAATTACATTTTAATCCATCAACTGGACACATATATTTTTAAAGATGAATTAGAACGCTGGTGTTCAGAAAATTATGATTATATTGGAGCGCCTTGGCTAAAATCAAATAACCCTTTCAGTTCACTTTTTCAATCGAAGAAAAAAAAATCAAGAAAACCTACATTTTTAGAAGTGGGCAATGGTGGGTTTTCACTTAGGAAAACAAGCACATTTATAAATTTTTTAAATAATCATAAAGATATTGTTGATGAATATTCTGAAGACCCACTTTACAAAATAGAAGACGTTTTTTGGTCACTCATAGCTCCAAAATATGTAGATTTTAAAAAACCTGATTATTTAACAGCTGCATTATTTGCGATTGACAGAAAGCCAAAACTTGGTTTCAAAATTACAAAAGGAAAATTACCATTTGGTTGCCATGGTTTTGAAAAAGACAAAACTAAACCTTTTTGGAAAAGTTATATTGAAAATCTTAAATAATGAAAGACTTCAAAAAAATTCCTATCATCATAAACAACTTTAACAGGCTAAGCACTCTGAAAAAACTCATAACAAGCCTAGAATCCCGAGGATATTTCAATTTAAAAATAATAGACAATAACTCAACTTACCCAGAACTTCTTGATTTTTACAACCAAACAGAATATAAAGTTTACCGGCTTAAAAAAAACATTGGTTTTAAAGCTTTATGGAAAACACCCGTTTTTTTAGCTCATATGTTTGATTATTTCTGTTATACCGATTCAGATTTAGAAATTATTGATGAATGTCCAGATGATTTTATGGAAGTGTTTTACAAATATTTAAAATCCAATCCAGAAATTCACAAAATTGGATTTTCTTTGAAGATAGACGATCTTCCCGATCATTATGAAAGAAAAAATGAAGTGATAGAATGGGAATCTAAATTCTATAATCACGAAAAAGACCACAATATGTTCATCGCCCCAATAGATACAACTTTCGCATTGTACAGACCTTTTTCAAAAAGAGGCAAACGAGATGGTTCTGTGGAAATGATTAGAACTGGTTATCCATACCAAATGAGACATTTACCTTGGTATGTTAATTCTAAAAAGCTTTCTGAAGAAGAAAAATACTACATAGAATCAGTCAAAAAGCCAACTCATTGGACTTCTTCAAAAAAGGAATAGACAGTTATTTATCTAAATCAAATTTAAAGTTAAATTTGCACCATTTAAATTTATAGAATGACAGAAGAAATCCAAAATGCAATTCAAACCCTAAAACGCGGTGGACTCATCCTCTACCCGACCGATACGGTTTGGGGAATTGGCTGTGATGCCACCAACGCCGATGCTATCGACAAAGTTTTTGAGCTGAAGCAACGCTCAGAAAAAAAATCGCTCATCTGTTTGGTATCAGATTTCAAAATGCTAAATCAGTATGTGGAAGAAATTCCAGAAGTGGCTTACGATATTTTGAAATACGCCGATCAACCCACAACAATTATTTACCAAAACCCAATAAGAGTTGCCACAAATCTTATTGCGGAAGACGACACGCTTGCCATTCGTGTGGTGAATGACAAATTTGCAAAATCACTTTTGCGCAAATACAAAAAACCGATTGTGTCGACTTCTGCCAACATCAGCGGACAACCAACCCCTAAAAATTTCAATGAAATTAGTGATGAAATTTTAAAAGGCGTGGACTATGTTGTAAATTTGCAAAAATCAAAAAAAAGCGCCAAACCATCCACTATCATTAAGCTGGATTTGGATGGAAAAGTGCAAGTGATTCGCAAATAATTATGCCTAAAAACAATTATAAAGACGCCTTAACTCATAAAATATTCGATTATCTTTCTGAAGCTGCCGATGAATTACAATTGGAAACTTACGCCATTGGCGGTTTTGTAAGAGATTATTTCCTAAACCGTGGTAAAGCTAAAGACATAGATGTGGTTGCTGTTGGAAACGGAATTGATTTAGCAAAAAAAGTCGCTGAAAAACTACCCGGAAAACCAAAAGTCCAAATATTCAAAACCTACGGTACTGCCATGCTGAAGGTATTTGATTTGGAAGTTGAATTCGTTGGTGCTAGAAAAGAATCTTACAATGAAAACAGCCGAAATCCTGAAGTTGAACAAGGCACTTTAGAAGATGATCAAAACCGAAGAGATTTCACCATTAACGCCTTGGCGCTTCAACTGAATAAAAACAATTTCGGTAAACTTTTGGATCCATTTGGTGGTTTGGAAGATTTGAAAATGCAATTGATCAGAACACCTTTAGATCCTAACATCACTTACTCTGACGACCCACTTAGGATGATGCGCGCCATCAGATTTTCCACGCAATTGGGCTTCAAAATTGAACCACAATCTCTAAAAGCCATTAAAGATAATGCCTTACGAATTGAGATTGTGAGCAACGAACGCATCGTGACAGAAATCCATAAAATCATGTTGGCAGAGAAACCTTCTGTAGGTTTCAAAATTATGCACAACACCGGATTGTTGAAAAGAATCCTCCCAGAACTCACCAATCTTGAAGGCATTGATGAAATTGATGGACAAAAACACAAAGATAACTTTTGGCATACTTTAGAAGTTGTAGACAATATCGCTTTAGAAACCGACGACTTGTGGTTACGTTGGGCGGCTTTACTACATGATATTGGCAAAGCGCCAACAAAACGATTTAGCAAAAGAGTTGGGTGGACATTTCACGGTCATGAATTCAAAGGTTCAAAAATGGTGTTTCAGATTTTCAAACGTTTGAAAATGCCACTGAATGATAAAATGAAATTCGTTCAGAAATTGGTTTTGCTTAGCTCCAGACCAATCGCCATTGTGGACGAAGATGTTACAGATTCTGCGGTAAGGCGTTTGGTTTTTGACGCTGGCGATTATCTAGAAGACTTGATGACGCTTTGCGAAGCCGACATCACCACTAAAAATCCAAATCGTTACAAAAAGTACCACAACAATTTCAAACTCGTCCGTCAAAAAATTCAAGAAGTTGAAGAGCGTGACAGAATTCGGGATTTTCAACCACCGGTGAAAGGTCAAGAAATAATGGATATTTTTGGAATCGCACCGTGCAAAGAAGTTGGCGAAATCAAATCTACAATCAAAGAAGCCATTTTGGATGGTAAAATCCCCAATGAATACGATGCTGCATTCAAATTTATGCTGGAAGAAGGTAAGAAATTAGGTTTTTCTCCGAAAAAATAATCGCATCGGAAGCAGCTGCTAAAAATTGATCAAATTTTGATTTGAAACGAGAATTTAGTGGATAAAGATTAACTTTGCAAAAAACTAAAAATCGTGTTCAGAAAATCTGTAAAAGCTTCGATTATCATTATTTATTTGGTCATTATTGCTGGCGCAGTTGTAAGAATGACTGGCAGTGGCATGGGTTGTCCAGATTGGCCAAAGTGTTTTGGTTATTTCATTCCGCCGACTGAAGAAACTCAGCTGGAATGGCATCCAGAACAAGAATATTTCAAAGGGCAAGTGATTATTGTAGACCAAAGTTTAAAGATTGCGAAAGATCATTTCACCTCTTCAAAAACTTATGAGTCGTCTCATTGGGAAAATTACGACAAACACGATTACGCCGAATTCAACGCAGCACATACTTGGATTGAATACATCAATCGTCTACTTGGTGCTTTGTCAGGTTTAGCTATTCTGATTATGACAGTGTTGTCATTCAAATATTGGAAACACCGCAAAAAAATTGTTGTATTTTCTCTGATAACTTTAGTTTTACTTCTATTTCAAGCCTGGCTTGGCGCGACAGTGGTTTATTCATTGCTTTCTCCTGTTAGGATTACAATACACATGCTTGTTGCTTTACTTTTGGTAGCGATTCTCATTTATATTCTGAAAATTTCTTCAGAAGAAAAATCAGAAAACACAACTAATAAAACTTTTAGAAATTTATTGATTTTTGCTGCAATTTTAAGTTTAATTCAAGTTGCCATGGGCACGCAAGTCCGACAATTTGTAGATGAACAAGTCGATATGTATGGTTATGATGCCAAAGGCAAATGGCTGCAAAATCCGGATTTGATGTTTTACGCACATCGCTCTTTTTCAATTATTGTTTTTCTTGTAAACGCTGGTATTTGGTGGCTGAATCGAAGTAGAAATTTTGGTTTCAAACTCACCAACTGGATGATGGTTTTGATATTTATCGAAATAATTTCAGGAATAGCCATGTATTATTTGGATTTTCCATTCTTATCGCAACCTTTGCATTTGGTTGTGGCAACCTTACTTTTTGGCATTCAATTTTATATTTTAATGCAAAGTTTTGAAGCGAAACTAATTCCCAAGAAATAATGAAAGTTGATTCTCATTAATTCACGAACTTTGCACAGATTTATTTTTAGAAATTTTAATAAAACAAGATTTCATAAAAACTGACCTAAAAGAACAGTAAATAATTTTTAGCTTATGATTTTCAAATATAGAATAGTTTTAGACACTTTGGACGATGTAATTCGCGATATAGAAATCAGAGATGATGCCACTTTGGAAGATTTGCACAATGCCATTTCTCAAGCTTTTGGTTTTGATGGCACAGAAATGGCGTCGTTCTACAAAAGTGATGAAGAATGGAATCAAGGCGAAGAATTTCTGTTATTCGACATGAGTGAAGGCGAAGAAAGCGTCAATATGATGAATGAAACGACTTTAGAAACTGTGTTTTCTAGGTCTGAAACAAAAATGATTTACGTCTATGACTTTTTTAGCATGTGGACATTTTATGTAGAATTGGCTGACATCGCTGAACCTGTGGATGGTCAAGATTATCCCAACTTAATGTTTGCCCAAGGACAACTTCCAGATTCTCCACCAGACAAGCAGTTTGAAGCTGAAAAAATCGATGATTTTGACGATGAATTGAATGGCGACGACGATGACATTACTTTCGAAAACTTAGATGATTTCGATTTTGATGAAAACTGGAATTAATTGTTTTAATTTCATTATTTTTCAATCTTTGGTAATTTAATTTCGAAAACGCTGCCCTTATCAATTTCGCTTTTCAGAACTTTTATTTTACCAAAATGGTAATTTTCAACAATGCGTTTTGACAAAGATAAACCCAAGCCCCAACCGCGTTTTTTGGTAGAATAGCCCGGTTCAAATATTTTCTTGAATTTGGAATTTGGAATGCCTTTTCCGGTGTCTGAAATCAAGATTTTCACCCAAGTTTTTTCTTCGCAAACTTCAAGTTTCAACTCCCCTTTTCCCCGCATGGCATCAATGGCGTTTTTGGTCAAATTCTCGATCGTCCAGCTTAAAAGTATCGGATTCAGGTTGCAAAAAATTGTTTTTTCCGGCATTATAATAGAAAAATCGATTAATTTAGAGCTTCTTGATTTCAAATAATCATAAGAGGTTTGAATGGTTTCATTCAAATCTGTAGGTTCCAAAACCAATTTTGAACCCACTTTAGAAAAACGCTCAGTAATAGTTTGTAAACGATCAATGTCTTTTTCAATTTCCTTGATGTAATCGGGGTCAACGTTTTCACTTTTCAAAATTTCTAACCAACCGACTAAAGAAGACAAAGGCGTTCCTATTTGATGCGCAGTTTCCTTTGCCATTCCTGCCCAAAGTTTGTTTTGCTCACTTTTTTTGGAAGTGACATAATAAACATAAATCAATCCAACTAAAAGAAAAATAACCAACAATAAGATGATTGGATAATATTTAATTTTAGTCAAAACCGAAGAATTGCCGTAATATAAATATTGTTGTCCAGCTTCTTCTAAGTCAATCACAAATGGCTTGTTTTCATTTTTAATAGATTCAAAAAACTGACGGATTTTTACAGAGTCATTTTCAACATTCTTGGGTAAATTATTGACCTGCTTGAAGTTTTCATCTTCATCCAAAATAAACATCGGAATATTTTCATTGGAATGAATAATGAACAATTCCAAATTCAAATCTTGCTCATCATCCGCAGTATTTACAGATTCTTGAGCGGCCGACCAAAGTCGCATTTTCTCACGTTCATCTTCTTTGATGCGTTCATAAAACACCGAAATATTCCAAGTCACCATCCCAATAATCAACACTGAAGCTGACAAAATAAAGATGCGGACAAAATTTTTATGTTCAAAAAGTCTCATTTTAAAACTAATTTTCACAATAATAACGAAAAGACAGTTCTAATCGTACACTTTTGAAATCTGTTCAAGTAAAAAATAAAAAAAGAGTTTTTGCTTTATGTGAAATTTTCATTTGAAATTTTTACTGAAATGCCATCTAAAGACTTATTTTTGTGACATGATACATTATTTTTCTTCAGATTTTAAACTCGGGATTTTAGGTGGTGGTCAACTCGGCAAAATGATGCTTTACGACACCAGAAAATATGACATTCAAACTTTTGTTTTAGATCCAAATCCCGAAGCGCCTTGCAAAATTGCAGCCAATTATTTTGAAACTGGCGATTTGATGGATTATGACAAAGTTGTAGAATTCGGACAAAAAGTTGATCTTTTGACTTTTGAAATTGAATCTGTGAATGTCGATGCCCTAGAATTTCTTGAAAAACAAGGCAAAAAAGTATTTCCATCTTCTGCCACGCTAAGAAAAATTCAAAATAAAAGCATTCAAAAAGCATTTTATAAAAGTGAAGATATTCCTACTGCTGAATTTCAAAATTTTGAAAATCTAGAAGCTTTAAATTCTACTTTAAAAGCAGGAAAAATCAAATTTCCTTTTGTCTGGAAAAGCAGTCTTGGCGGTTATGATGGCAAAGGCGTTAAAGTCGTGAAAACCGAAAAAGATATTGAAGATTTACCAAATGTGGCTTGTTTAGTTGAAGATTTAGTCGATTTCCAAACAGAAATCGCAATCGTAGTCGCTAGAAGTGAATCTGGAGAAATTAAAACTTATCCAGTCGTTGAAATGGAATTTCACCCCGAAGCCAATCAAGTGGAATACGTGATTTGTCCAGCTAGGATTTCTGATGAAATAGCAAAAAAAGCAAGACTTTTGGCTGAAAAAGTGTCGGCGAGTTTTCAACATGTCGGACTTTTGGCTGTTGAAATGTTTCTGACAAAAAATGACGAAATTTTGGTCAATGAAGTGGCACCAAGACCGCATAATAGCGGACATTTCAGTATAGAAGGCAGTTTCACCAATCAGTTTGAACAACATTTGCGGGCGATTCTGAATTTGCCACTTGGCAGTACAGAAAGCAAAACAAATTCTGTAATGGTGAATTTAGTTGGCGATGAAAATCATGAAGGCGAAGTGGTTTATGAAAATATTTCAGAAATCATGGCAATGCCGGGCGTGACGCCACATATTTATGGAAAAAAAATGACAAGACCTTTTAGAAAAATGGGACACGTTACCATAATAAATCAAGATTTGGCTGAAGCAAGAAAAATTGCCGAAAAGGTAAAAGGAAAGATAAAAGTAATTTCAAAATAAATAAGCGATGACAAAAGTTGGAGTAATTATGGGTAGTAAAAGCGATTTGCCAGTCATGCAAGATGCGATAGATATTTTAAAAACTTTTGATATCTCAGTTGAAGTTGATATTGTTTCAGCACATCGCACGCCAGATTTATTGATGGAATACGGCAAAAATGCTCATAAACGCGGAATCCGTGTGATAATTGCAGGCGCAGGAGGCGCAGCACATTTACCAGGAATGATTGCCGCTTTGAGTCCGCTTCCAGTCATCGGCGTTCCTGTAAAATCCAGAAATTCTATTGATGGCTGGGATTCTATTTTATCGATTTTACAAATGCCAGGTGGCGTACCTGTTGCCACAGTTGCGCTAGATGGAGCTAAAAATGCTGGAATTTTGGCTGCACAAATTTTAGGCGCTGGCGATGAAAATACGATGAACAAAATAATAGATTATAAAGCAGAATTAGCTGAAAAAGTGGAAAATATGCGCAAAGATATTTAATTTTAAGCTAAAATTTGAAATGAATATTTGATTTTACTTAAATTTAAAACAAAAAATGAAATCACTCTTAAGTCTATTTGCACTAGCAGTTTTAATGTCCTGTAATACACCAAAAGTTTTTGTGGATTACAATGAAAGTGCAGATTTTGACAAATACCAAAGTTTTGACTTTTACGCCTTAGAAAATTCAGGTTTAAGCGAATTGGATGAAGACCGCATTTATACTAGTATTAAAGACACTTTGCAAGTCAAAGGTTTTGAACAAAAATTAATTCCGAAATTCAAAGTTAATTTTTACGCGGAAGTTTTTGACGAATCTTCAGGAAGCAATGTTGGTGTTGGCATTAGCACTTTTGGCGGTGGTATTGGCATTTCTGCACCACAAAGTTCAAAAAGAAAAATCGCATTGACTATAGAATTCGCTGATGGATTGACCAATGATTTATTTTGGCAAGTTGTTGTAGAAGCCAACTTTGACGAAAATTTGAAAGGCAAAGCCAGAGAAGAATTTTTCAATAATTTGGTCAGCGAAGCTTTAGAGCAATATCCACCAGAACTTGAGGATTAGTCTTTTTAAATTAGATATTATATTTCAAGCCACAACTATTTAATTTACTGAATATTACACTCGAATTAAAGTAAACAAGTTTGGTTGATTACAAAATTTGTATTAATTTTGAACTATGAAAACAAAAAAGCTTCATATAAAAAAACCTTCCAAGGAATTATTAAAATTTGCAAGAGAATTGCGTTTAAAAAAACAAATGCGAAATTTGAATTATCCCAAAAAAGAAATTTATTTTTCTAAATAAATCGCCTTTTGGATTTAGAGATTGAAATTCCTTACGTCACACCTGAGGTCACGAATATTTAATTGTTTTTAGCAAATTTGAAAATCCTTATTCAGATTACGGCATTGCCATTATTGATG
>JBHEPM010000036.1:13724-18093 GCA_046260295.1 Psychroflexus sp. | reverse complement strand
AATTTGATTTTATAGGCTTTGTTTCAGATTTGGCTTCAGTTGTTTTGTTTTGGTGTGTTTTTAAAACTTTTACCAATGAAACCAAGTCCGCTTCAGAAACGACGACTTTGCTGTGTTTTTGATTTTGCGCCATCGCAAAACCAAAAAACAAAAGTCCAACCACTATGCTTAAGTATATTTTTTTATGTTTCATGTATTGATTAAATTTTAGAATTTTAAATCAAAAAGTAAGTTACGAACTTCGATGAGAGCTTATTCAAATTAAATACAAATTTAACATAATTGAAGTTTTTTGATTTTATTTTCATATTTTAGCCAAAATACTAATTATATTAATTTAATATTTAATCAATACTACTATTTTTAACTAAATTTTTTTGTAATAAAATAATTCAATCAATCATGAAACACACTTACTTAAAACGCAGTTTATCTATTCTTAGCTTTATTCTTTTTTTAGGATTTTCGAGTAAAGCACAAGTGAACGACATCAGTTTTACATTTGCACCAAACGCAGAATATACTTGGTGGGACGACAAAGCTGGTTTGGAAGACAACTATTTGGTTGGCGGAACTTTAGGCTTTGGATTTGGCAAATATCTTGAAGTCAGAGCCTTGTATCAACAAAGTTTAGACTTAAAAAGAGATTTTTCAAATTTCGGTTTACCGTCCAGTTATGAAAATATTTTAAACCAAAACAACGATGTAGATTTAACCCGTTGGGGTGGCGAATTGAAAGCCAATATTGGTACGGGTAAATTGAATCCTTTCATAACTTTAGGAAGCGGTGTTCAAAAAATTAAAACTGATTTTGACACTGAAACCGAAAATATTTACGCTTCAGCAGGTTTAGGTATCAAATTCAACATTTCACAACGCACTACCTTGACTTTAGAAGGTAAAAACACGGTGTTTAATGCTAATAATGGTTTGGCGCTTTTGTCTGATGGTGAACGCGATGAAATGGGTTTAGCCGACAACTTTTTCGAATCCAACCGACTTTACAATTGGAGTGCCTTGGCTTCATTGCAGTTTTATTTGGGCGGAAGATCTCCAGAAAAATTGTCAGATTTGGATAAAGCTTATTTAAAAAAATTCAAAGGTGGTTTTCAAGGTTTTCAGTTTGTATTTGAACCAGCAGCGGCTTATGTAGATTTTGACAATGATTCATTTTATAGAGATTCTTGGTTCATGGGTGGTTATTTAGGTTTCGATTTCAATGAATATATCGGTCTGAGAGGTTTTTATTTTCAAGCTACGGAAAACAACGAATTCTCTTCAGATTTTGACGATTTAGCGATGTACGGTATGGAATTGCGCGCCAACCTCAACGACGGAAATGGCGTAATTCCTTATATTATTCTTGGTGGTGGTTACCTGAACGTTTACGAAAATTCTTACGTGGGACAAAACAACAATTCTGCTGAATCTACTGAATTTGCCAAAGGTGGTTTGGGACTTGAAATTCCATTAGGTAGAAATGTTTCCATCAATGGTAGCGCCAGCGGACTTTTGACCAGCGGACAAAACCTAGAAGATCTCAGCAACACCAACAATTTGCAAACCAACATAAAATATAGCCTTGGCTTAAGCCTTCAGTTGGGCAAAAAATCTGAAGATCCAGAAGATGTTTACAATGAAAATGTAGAGAATGAATTGGATAAAAAAGAAAAAGAGCTGACTGATGCCTACGAAAAGAAATTGGCGGCACAACAAAAAGCCAATGAAGAAAAGCTGAATGAGCTGAAATCGAAATACAACAAGCAAATCGACTCTCTGGATCAAGCATTAGAGCGTGCTTATGAAAGAAATGATGTTGAGGGAGCAATTTTGATTCTAGAAGAATCGCAACAAGCGAAAGAAGATTTGAAAAAAGTAGAAGAATTGCAAAGACGAAACAAACGTCAGAATCGCGGTCAATTTCCTGAAGTTGAAACTGAAATCGAAGAGAAAAAGGCAGAAGAGGAAAAGACAGAAACTTCCAAAACTGAAGACAGACAATACAGTATGTCGCCATTAGAATTCGAATACTTGATTACTCGAATTTTAGAAAAAATGGAGAATGAGAATGAAAAATCTAAGAGTCAAAGTGATTCCACAGCTACTAAATCTCAGTTGGAAGCGCGTATAATCGCCCTGGAAAGACAAATTTCTGGCGATACATTAGGCGTCCAATCTGACAGTGTTCAGACAAAGTCTAATATTGAAGGTAAATCTGACATGAACAATTCTGAAACTGATAGAATTCTAAGAAAGCTAGAACAACTAGAGTCCAAAATTGAAGCGAATAATCGTAAAATTGAAAACTCAAGTTCTTCCAGAACTTCGAGAGACAAATCTAATACTACAATTGTCAATGAGGTCACAACAGGAGGAAGTCAGGCTGAAAAAGAAACCGAAAGCAGAGAAAACGAAGTCCAAGAAGTGACTGATGAATCTGGATTTTCTAAAACAATTTACAAAAGAGAATTTTTCAACGACACAACTTATATAGACAACGAACGCGAATCTAAAATCACACCAACACTTATTTATAAAGGTGCTTCAGCATTTACTGGTGTAAATTTTGGCGGTCAGACTACTTGGAATTTCGGTGCTAGAGCGCATTACGGATTTGAAAATAACGATTTCGAAATTTTACCTGAAATCAGTTTTGCGCCATCCAGTCCAATTTCATTTGGCGCAGCGATTAACGCCATTCATCCTTTCAGAATATCCAGTCAACTTGATATTAAACCTTATGTCGGTCTCGGTGGCGGTTACCTTTATAATGATGAAAATTCTGTTCTGACAGGAAATCTAATTATCGGCGCATATACTAATGCTTTAGGTGGCAGACTTTTTGTAGATTACACCAATAGAAACTTGTTTAATTATAACCAATTTGCTTTGGGATACCGATTTAATTTTTAAATTACAACTTTTAAAAACCTATAACAATGAAAAATTTGAAACTATTAAAATTAGCAACACTGATTCTATTCAGTTTAGCACTAGTAAGCTGCTCCAGCGATGATGATGGTGGCCCTACAGGACCGACAGTGAGTAATGATTTATATGGAAATTGGAACATGCTTGAATATTACGAGGATGTACAAAATCCTGTAAGTGAAGTTCCATGCGAGGAATACTTGGAGTATAAATTCAACTCTGACAAAACCTATACAAAAAAACAGTTTTCTGGAGAAGATACTAATAACTGCAATGAAGCTTTAACAATTCAAGGAGAATGGGAAGTAATTGATGAAAGTAATATTCTTTTAACACCAGCAGCTTCAAGCCAATCAATAGAAGAGTTCAATTTTCAATTGCGGAATAACGGTGAAGAACTTAGGGTTTTCAGAAGTAATGGTATAACAGAAGAATACAGAAGACCATAATTTAACAAAAGTTGAATTTGTCTATTTCAAATAAAAAATTACATTTGATTTAAATGAAATTTACGAACAAAGCATATTACTACTATTATTCAATTCTGAAATACAGAATCGGCTGGTAGTACATAATATTTCAACTAATATTTAATCATATCCCGGTTCAAATGAACTGGGATTTTTTTTGGTCAAAAATGAAAGCAAAACAAGAAATGAAAAATTACACCCAAGACGATTCTTGGGTTTGGAACACTTTATTTAACCGACAATGGGAAAATATTCCAGGAAAAGCGTCAAGGACTTACATCAATGCCTTTAAAAACATGAAACCGGTTTTAAACGCCAATGAAATTCCCGATTTTGAAAAAATCAATTATTGGTTCAGAAATCGCACAGGTTGGGAGCTTCAAGTTGTGCCGGGATTGATTCCTGTTGAAGAATTTTTTCAACTTCTGGCACAAAAGAAATTTTGTTCCTCGACTTGGTTGCGAGCTAAAAACAGTTTGGATTACTTGGAAGAACCAGATATGTTTCACGATATTTTCGGCCACGTACCACTTTTGAGCGATCCTGTGTTTTCAGAATTTGTTCATGAATTCGGTAAACTCGGCTGTCAATTTATCGGTGAAGCTGAAAAAATTTTACAATTGCAGCGTTTATACTGGTTTACTATAGAATTCGGGGTGATTTCTGAACAAAACAAAATTCAATCTTACGGTGCTGGCATTTTATCATCTTTCGGAGAAACCAACCAAATTGACTTAGGTCAGGCGAATTTTCTAAAATACGATATTGAAAAAATCATTCAAAAAGATTTCAGAACAGACGTCATGCAGGAAGATTATTTTGTGATTGAAGATTTTGAAATTTTGTTCAGCTCATTGAAAAAATTGGCTTCGCATTGGCAAAAAAATACCTACGCAAAAAATTTAACAGTGTAAATCAAGCGTTAAAATTCTAAAATTGCTTTATTTTTATTAAAATCAGGTTATAAT
>JBHEPM010000036.1:302-13683 GCA_046260295.1 Psychroflexus sp. | reverse complement strand
ACCAAGCGCAATCGCTTATTTTACGGAAAATAAATTTGAATTTTATTGCTATTTTATACAATAAATTCAACATAAAAATCGATTCTATAAAAGAAGATTTTGAATATGAAATTGAATAAGAAAAAGTTTTTTAAATATATTGGATTTATTGGTGTTGGCGCTATTCTCACCTACTCAGCAATCGAAAATTTTGCATTTGGAAATTCTGGAAATGAAGCCAAACACCACAAAGAAGTCGTAGATTTGAAACCGATTTCTACAACACCAAATTACGCTAAGGTTTATAACAAAGAAACCGAAATTTTGGACAGTTTAGTCAGTCGAAAAGCTAAAGTTTACGACATTAATGGCAGTGTTTTGGTGGCTTACAAAGACCAAATTATTTATCAGAAAGATTTTGGTTATAAAAATCCGATTAAAAAAGAACCGCTTGCGCCAGGTCTGTCTTTTCAGTTGGCATCTGTGAGCAAGCAATTTACGGCAGCATCTATTTTGAAACTTTACGAAGATGGAAAAATCGACATAGATCAACCCGTAAAAACCTATTTGCCAGAATTTCGTTTTGAAGATATTACGGTCAGGAACTTGCTCAAACACCGTTCCGGACTTTGGAATTATATGTATCTCACTGAGCGCTATTGGGATTCTGAACTCGCGCCGGACAACCTCGAAGTTGTTGACCTCATCAACAGTTTTGAAAATCGATTGAATTTTTCACCTGGAAAACATTTCAATTATAGCAATACCGGCTATGTGGTTTTGGGTGCAATTGTTGAAAAAGTCTCAAAAAAATCATTTCAAAATTATTTAAAAGACAGCTTTTTCTTGCCACACTGTTTGGATGAAACTTTTATAGATTTAAATGAGAAAAATAAAACTGCTGTACTCAATGGCTATCAACCTTATGGCAGATCTTACATCAAATTGCCTGCGGGATTTCACAATAATGCATTTGGCGACAAAGGCATTTATGCTTCAGCTAATGATTTGTTCAAGTGGTTTAAAAAACTCAAAAATGGAGAAATATTAAGTCCTGAAAGTGTAGATTTAATGTTTGGTAAAAATATATCGGAAGAAGATCCCGATTATGGCATGGGTTTTCGACTTAAAAATGAAGACGGTGAACGAATTATTTACCACAATGGTTTGTGGGACGGCTTTAGAAACGGTCTAGAATTTCATCCTGACGAAGATTTGGTATTTATCGTTTTGACACACACCCAAAACAAACGCAAAAGATATTTTCAAGATTATTTAATTGATATGACTAAAAATTTGATGTCGCTTAATACTACTGAAGAAATTGCGCAGCTGTAAAAAACAAGTTGAAACTATAGCAAAATTCGATAAAATTTCATTTCAAACTCAAATTAAAACATTTTCTACCTAACGTTTTAATGTGAAATGAGAACGAAAACTTCTCTGATTTCCATCGTTTCTGTCGGTGTATTCTACCAAAAACCAATAGTCGTTGGAAGGCATTTTTCTGCCGTGATAAGTTCCATCCCAACCTTTTCCTGCTGGTGAAATAGTTTTCAACAACTTTCCGTATCTATCGAAAATAAAGACTTCCGCAGTTGGGTCGTTTCTTAAACTGTGGATATTCCAAGTGTCGTTGTAACCATCGTTATTTGGTGTAAAAAACTTTGGATAATTGATGACAATAACTTCAATTTCCATAGAAAAACAACCGTCTTTTTCTATAATAGAAATATGATGTCTGCCTTCTGTCGTGATGTTGTAAAAAATATGACTGTCTTGAAATGCGCCGTCTTCCAATTTAAAAAGGTAATCTTGAGGATTATCAATATTGACTTCAATTCTTTGATTGTCTTGAAAATCTGTGTAAACTGTCGCAGAAACTGCCGGTTTTGGAAGTTCTACAACTTGTGTATTAATGACATCTGACACACATCCCGTTTCTTTATCAATGGCTTGAAGTTTATATTCACCGATTTCAGACACAAAAATATAAGTGTGTAAAACTGCCATAAGTTGACCATTATGAAACCATTCAAAATCATAATCTTGGTGCGGTAAACCTGAATGAAGAAGAATAATTTCATCAGCTTCAACATCTAGGCAAATTTCGCCGCCCTGAAGAGTGGGTTGTGGTTTGGGATGCACCTGTATCAATTTTGAAACTGAAAACTCACAGCCATTATTATTGTAATTGAAATTTACAATTACTTCCCCGCTTTGCAAGGCTTCAAAATTGCCATTTTGGTACATTTCACCTACATTATTATTGTCTGAATTCCATTCGCCGTTTGATTGAAATGGATGATTTAAATTTATGGTTTCGCCTTCACAAACAAAAGTCAGACCGGAAATATTTTGCGGAGATAAATCTCGCAAGATTACCCACATTTGTTGTGGTTCAGGTTCACAAGCAACATTACTGTTGATTTCTTGAACCAAAACCGTGTATTCACCTTCTGGTGTGTTTTGCCATTCAATGATAATTTGGTTGCCAGAAGAAGTTTGTGGTAAGATTTCGCCTTCAAATTCATCTTCAAAAACAAACCATTGGTAAGTAGAATTTGTGGAGCCGTTGCCATTATTTTCATCCATATCGACCGCAAAAAAATTGAATTCAGAATCACAGACAATTTGATCTTGCGCCGAACTAAAATAAAAACAAAAAAGCATAGCCAAACAGGAATAAAAAGTGTTTTTGCCTTTTATTCCTGATTTACAGCAGCTATGCTTTTTTAGGCAATTCAACTCAGCTTTCGCTTAATTAAACTGGATCGGTGAAGTTTCAGGAATTTCTGGTGCTTCGTCAATGGTTTCATCAACAATTTCTGAAGTACAAGAACTCACAGTATTTCTCACCTGAATTTGATGCTCACCAGCTTCCAAAACAAATTCTGTTTCGGGTTGCCATGTTGTTCCGCCATCTGCACTGTATTCTAAATCTGCTCCCGTTGGTGATGTAATGGAAATTGTGCCTTCATCTTCACCACAATCAGGATGAATTACGTCAGAAATCGGATCTTCCGGCACTTCTGGTGCTGGGTTGATAGTAACGGTAGCTGTTTCTGATTCACAATCGCCATTGGTGGCTATAATTTCATGATCGCCTGGCGCTAAACCTGTATAAACTAAATCAGAAGTAAACTCACCGCCATTGATACTGTATTCCAAACCTGTACCTGTTGAAGAAGTGATTTCAAATCCGCCAGTAGTTTCACCACATTCTGGATGTGTAACCTCAGCAACTGGAGTTGCAGGAATTTCTAACGGTTCGTTAATTTCAAATTCGGTTGGTTCAGACAAACAGCCAGAAGCGTTTTGTGCGATTACTTCATAAACGTCTGGCGCTAAATCTTCAAAATTAACTGAATCTTGAAAAGTTGAGCCGTTGTCAATGCTATACTGCAAATCTCCACCTAAAGGAGACGTGACTTCCATACTTCCTGTAAGTTCACCACAACCAGGATGGGTAGGTGTAACTTCTGGCGCATCGGGTAGCAGATTGACGTTAATTGTCATAGAAACTGGCGCACCAGGACAACCTTCACTATTGGTTTCAACAACTATCAAAGTGTACGCACCTGCTGGTGAATTTTGCCAGTCTACTTCAATTTCGTTTCCTGAAGTCGTGTTTTCGGTTATTTCATCTGCAAAAGTCGATTCTTCAACTTCCCATTCATAAGTAGAACCTGAAGTTTCTTCAACTGAGTAAGTTTCTACATCACCAATACAGATTTCTTGAACATCGTCTTGAGCATTTGCAGATATGCCAGCAAAGCATAAAAATGCAATCATGTAAAATTTTAAGTTAAATTGTGCCATAGTTTTTGAATTTAGAATTGATTATTAAAATTTAGTTATTATATATTATCGGTTCGGTTTCAGGTATTGCAATGACGTTTAGTTCCGCTTGGTCTGAAGTTTCGTCGCAAGCATCTTTATAAACAATACAGCGGTATTCATTTTGATTGAAATCAATCGGTGTGTTTTCTATGCTAAGTATATTTGAATTTACATTGCTGTAATTTCCATTATTCATTAAATCTTGCCAGTTGCCATCAATTAGAATTTGCCATTGGTAAGTGATGTTTTCTTCAAAAAAAGACTCCACAAAAAATTCAACTTGGTCGCCACTACAAATATTTGAGTCGTTGGGTTGAGTTTCGATTAAAGCTTGGTCACAAATGGGTTTAACTTCACCAAAGAGTTGAAAATTATCTAGAATATGAGTAGCATTACCCATGCCACTAATTTGATATTCTACATTAATTACACCGGTTTGATTAAGCAATGTAGGTTCAAAATTACCATATTGAGGACTTCCATTCTGAGCGGTACTTCCGTTTGCATATTCATCGTCATTTAATAGAAACGTCCAATTATGACTTGCTTTTGTTTTCTTTGACCAAAACTTGTAGCCGGTTAAATCAAGTTGATATCCTTCTTCAATTTGAATGGTAAAAAAAATGGACTTGTTACCATTTCCACTTATACCTATGGCAGAACCTTCTACACCAGTTTGTTCTTCAAAATCTCCAGCATTATTGGTCCAAACTGAAAATGAAATATGCTCTGAGATTTGTGGTTCGCCAGTATATTCTGCTGCATTGAGGTTATCAGATTCAAAATCATTGAAATAAATGCTCTCTTGTGCGGACAAGCTGAAGCAAAATCCTAAAAAAAGCAGACACAATGTGTTTTGAAATTTCATAAAAAGCGTTAAGGTCAGACTTGTATTTTAACGCTCTAAATGTATAAAATAGTTTTTATTTTTAGCAATAAAAATAAAACTAAAGCAATAAATATGAAAATATTTGAGTTTATTTTATTATAAACTGAAACTCAATTCATTAAAACTAGCATAAAATAAAAGCGGTAATTAAGAAAATTTTAAAAAATATAGATAGATAATAAAATCAGGATGAAATTCTTCTTTTTGGTATAGGTTCCAACAAAAAAACCACCTAAATTTTACTTTAGGTGGGTTTTAAATTATTGAAATAAAGAATATTTAATGATTGACAAACCTATAAGTAATTCCTAAGCTAGCCGAAAAACTATCTAAATTTAAATCTGGGGCATTTATTAATTCAGTATCGTTAGATTTCCATTCAGAATCATTAACTTGAAACTGGTAACCTGTACTTACAAATGCACCCAAATTTTCAAAAATATAATATGTAAATCTGGGGCTTAAATTTATAGAAATCAATTCATCAATTTCAAGTTTCTGACTGTTGAAAGTTAGTGCCACTTCATCAAATTCTTCAGCTGACTCGTGATTATTATTGATACTTAAAGATAATTTATCCACCACCATTCCAGCTGTAAAGCTTAAAGTAAAATTTTGATTAGTAAATATTTTATAGCCTAAATCTGCCCTAAAACTAAGCAATCTAGAATCCATCTCTAAAGAGTTATTTGTGGTATTTTCCTCTGCACTTGCATAAGAAAGACCTAAAAATGGTTTTTTATTGAGAAAGTTGAAATTCCAAACTATTCCGATATAATTTGTATTGACTTCATCAGAAAAACTATTTGGAAGATTTAAATCAGTGAGTCGTGTATTAAGTTTGGAAAAATCTAAATCCCTATAATTTCTATGAAGTTCAACAGCGACTGAATTGACAAATCCTTTATTATTTTTGACCTCATTACTGTTCTCTTGACTAAATCCGATTAACGAGCTTAAAAGCAAGACATAAATTAATTTATTTTGCATTTCAATGTTTTTCTAGAGCTATGTTTAATTTATAAATTAAAATTAAGGCGATTTTTTCAGACAAGATTCCGACAAAATCTTAAATATTCCTATAAATACTACCAAAAAAATGTTAATTTAGCACTGTTTATGAATAAAAACATCCCAACAAAAAACCACCTAAATTTTACTTTAGGTGGTTTTGGGTTTATTTAAAAATTATGTGTTTTAAGATTCAGGATTTAGAATATCCTCAATACGTTCCACGCTATCTTCCAAGTGGTATCTTGTCATTTTATCACGTGTTCTGTTGATTGCACGACGCATATCACGTTGCAAGGTTTTTAGCTCTGCTCTTACCAAGGCACGAATGTCGCTATTTTCAACATCAATACTGCTTCGGTTGATATAACTTCTGTAACGTGAAGGAATGCTACTTTGCTCCTCAGTCATCAGGTGGTGCATTCTGGAAATGTAAGCCCGTTGTAAGTTTCTTCTAATTCTAGAAATTTCTCCACCACGATTGAGTTCGCTGAATACACCTTTACGTAAATCTTCCATCATTTCATCAATGGCATAGGCTTCCTCATTCAATTCTTCATTTTCCATCATTCTGGCAAATCTGCCAAAATCGAGTAAATTATTCAGAGAGCGTTCTTGATAACTTCTTATTTTTTCTAAATACCCATCAAATTGGATTTTATTAAAAATATCGTCGTCAATAAGCCATTCTGGCGTGGTGAACAATTCATTTTGAAGAAATTCCATCGCACGCGTTTGCTTTTCTTTTGGCGTGTGAACATATACCGGACCTTCTTGATTATAGGTTTTGTAATATTCATAAACTCCACCAATATTTGCAGTCACGTGACCCATATAGCGATTATATTGCGCATAAACTTGGCCGTATAAATCGTCCAAATCGTCATAGTTTTTTCCATCTTCAGCAGTCCATTCTATCAGATTTGGCACAATTCGTTTTAGGTTTTTTATACCATATTCACTGGCTTTCATAGAATCGTCTCCCAAATCTTCAGTTTGAGAACTCGGATCAATCACGCCACCGATTTGTTGTTTTCCGAATCTGTAAATAGGATCGTCTGCTTTGTCTAGAATCCACTGGTCAAGAATTTCTTTTTCTTCTTCAGGAGTTTTATCCAAAATAGGTTTGTAACCCCAAGCAATCGAGTATTTGTCATAAGGGCCAACATTTGGCATTAAAGACACGTCACCATCGCCAGGTTGTGCGACATAATTGAAACGTGCATAATCCATAATTGATGGTGCTGTTCCAAATTCTTTGGTAAATTCTGGATCGCGCAAATCTTCAACATCGTAAGCAACGCTACTTCCCATATTGTGTGGCAAGCCAAGCGTGTGGCCAACTTCGTGAGAAGATACAAAACGAATTAAGCGTCCCATAATTTCATCTTTGAACTCAACGCTACGCGCCTCTGGATTGATGGCTGCCGTTTGTACAAAGAACCAGTTTCTCAACAACGTCATCACATTATGATACCAGTTGATATCAGATTCCAAAATTTCACCGGAACGCGGATCGCTAACGTGCGGTCCATTGGCGTTTGGAATTGGAGACGCTAAATATCTAACCACAGAATAACGCACATCTTCCGGACTCCAATCTGGATCTTCTTCTTTTGTTGGTGGATCTTTGGCGATAATTGCATTTTTGAAACCAGCAGCTTCAAACGCAACTTGCCAGTCTTCGATGCCTTGTTTGATGTATTTTCGCCATTTTTTTGGCGTTGCTCGATCTATATAATAGACAATTTGTTCTTTAGGCTCAACCAATTCACCATTTTTGAACTTTTCAATATCTTCATCTTTGACTTCTAATCGGTAACGGTCTATGAATTTTACGGTTTCAGATTTTTGGTTGTCCAAACCATAATCGGTTTGCTGGCTCGTAAACCAACCGACACGTTGGTCAAAATAGCGTTTGCGCATTGGTTCTTTATCCAACAAAATCATAGAATTGCTAAATTTTAGAGACACAGAACCGGTGCTAGAATTTGATGGTGGCTTACCAGCATTGTACGTTTTAACGTGGCGAACTTCAATATTTTCAGGATAACTTCTGATGGTGTCGATATAAGACCTATCGGCATCTAATCTAGAAATTTTATAAGGTTTTCTTCTGCTATCCTGAAGTCCCAAAGCTTTGACATCTTTTTTGAATAAATCTGATACGTCAATAACGGTGTTGTTATTGATAGAATCTTTCTTGTAGGTTTTAACTTCAAAAGAATACAAAATCGGTTCAAAATTTGAGTTGACCACAGCCTCGTGAACTGGTAGCGAATCTGCAGCATAAATTTGATGAGAAACGACCCGAAGCAGGACTTTATCTCCTTTTTTTTGCCAACGCAAAACTTGTTCATTTTGTTTGCCACCACCAAAACCAATGCCTTTGGCAGTTTGTGAAATTCTAGTTACCATCAACATTTCTCGGTTGAATAGCGAATCTGGAATTTCAAAAAAATAATCGTCATCTACCTGATGAACTGTGAATAGACCATCGTCTGATTTGGCTTCATCGGTAATAACTTTAGAGTAAGGCTTAATGCCATTTTTGCTTTTTTCTGAAGGTGATGAAGTTTGACTTTTTTTGCTTTTCTGTGACTGAAATACAGAACAAGAACTAAAAGAAAAGATCATCCCTGTCACAAAAGTGAAATAGAGGATTTTTTTTAGCATAAGTTTTATTTTTATGTGATTTAAAAAATGAAAATACAAGCTTTTCTGAAAATAGCTTGCAATTGCTAAAATAAGACAGTTATTTTTATCAAAAGTTTAATCTACTTAGATAGTATACCAATTTAAACATCAAATAAGGCTATTAAACGCATTTATTTTGTTTTCTTAACGGCATTTCATATTCAAATTGTATTAGATCGGTTTTCATTAAAATCTATATATGAAATCACTAGTTTTAATTTGTTAGGGATTCATCAAACATTGAAATTGTATTTTTTATCCAGTGCGTATCGCAGCAATTCGTTGGTGCCTTTCAGATTTAATTTACCGATCATATTTTTACGATGCCTTTCTACTGTAGAAACAGCTGTTGATCGAATATCGGCAATTTCTCTACTGGTTTTTCCCAAGCTGATAAGTTTTAAAATTTCCAGTTCGCTATTGGTTAAAATTTGTTTTCTTCGAGGTTCGATTTCTAAATCATCTATACAAATTGTCGGGTCAAAAAATTGTCCTCCCCTAGCTACGATTTCGATTGCATTGAGCACGAGTTTTAAAGATGAATTTTTGAGTAAATAACCATCGCATCCAGCGTTTAGCATTTGTCGGACTGCATCGTCTTGGTCAAACATTGTGAGCGCAATTACTTTGATGTCAGGATAATTTTTTTTGATAAGTTTACAAGCTGCAATGCCATCTATTTTAGGCATTTTGATGTCTGTCAAAGCAACATTGACAGTTATTTTTTCTAAAATATCTAGCAAATCTTCACCATTATTGGCACTGCCAACGATAGAAATATTGTCTTCATTGGCAAGTAATAAATGTAAACCATCTACAAAAGATTGATGATCTTCGGCTATGACTAATCTGATCATTTTAAATTTTTATTTCAATAATTACTGTTGTGCCTTTCCCTATTTTACTATCAATTTCAAAAGTTCCTTGCAAATGTTGAATTCGTTTTTCAATATTATACAAGCCGAGACAATTATTTGAATCTACTTCACTAAGGTCGAAACCTTCGCCATTATCTTCTATAATAATGTTCAAATTATCATCTAATTGCGTAAGTGAAATATCGGCTTTAGTGGCATTGGCGTGTTTTATAATATTTGAAATCAATTCTTGAATAATTCTAAAAAGACTGATTTCTAGAGTGTTTTCCAATCGTGTATTGAGCCCAAAGTCATTGACTTGAATTTGTAAACCATTTTTACTGGAAGCATTTTTAGCAAGTTTTTTTACCGCAGGCAAAAGACCTTCCTTAGCAATTACGCCACTATTTTTAAGGTGCGCCATAGAACGTACTTCTTGATAAGCATCATTGAGTAAAATTTTGGTTTTTTCTAGAATTTCACTAGAATTTTCTGAAGATGAGTTGTTGGTTAAATAATCGAAATGCAGTTTTGCCGCTGATAAAGTTGCGCCAATATTGTCATGTAAATCTGAAGCAATACGTTGGCGTTCCTTCTCCTGACCACTAATCATAGCATCGATTGTACTGAGTTCTTGTTCGTTTAATATGTTTTCTATGCGTTGGTTTTCAATTTCTTTTTCTTGAATCACTATCAACTGTTTTCGTCTTGTATTTTTGTAAGCCAAAAAACCGATAACTACTGAAATAACTAATAAAAATGATGAGCCATAAATCACATTTGTCTTTTGTCGTTGTTTCTTTTCAACTTCGGTTTGAAGTAAGATATTTTGTTTTTCTTTCCGCTCGGCTTGATATTTAGTTAGACTTACATTTTGTTTATCAATGTTGAGACTATCTCTATACGCAATATGTTTTTTCATATAAAATAAAGCTGAATCAAGCTGTCCTAACTCAGCAAAATCATTAGCTAAAAGTTCATACAAAAGTTTGTGATTGCTTTTTTGGTAAGCATTCATTTTGGCGTTTTCAGCCAGTTTTAAAAGTTCAATTGCTTTTTCAATATTGCCTTCATACCGATAAGCTGAGGCCAAATTTACGTAAGTATAAAATAAATATTCCTTGTTTTTGTTTTTGGCAACATCATCAATAATTTTATTGTAAAAGTATTTGGCTGTGTCGGTTTCTTGCAGAATTTCAGCATAATAAACACCTTGATAAATATCAATTTCATTTTCAATCAGCGGGTCAAATTGTTTGCTGTTGTAATTTCTAGCTTTGTTCAAATAATATTCTACAGAATCTCGCAATTGAGGGGCAAAATTTAAAACTGCTTTTTCCAAATTCAAATCAACGAGTTGGTCATTCCATTGGTTGTTTTCCGCTTGTTTTTCAAATATTTCTAAAAACTCATCAACATCATAATCGAAATTTTCTTGCGCCTCCAAAATACTATATATATGATAGTTTATTTCGTTTTCTTTCTTATAAAAACCAGTTTTTTGAAAATACTTCTTGGCGGTTTCATAATTTTTAAAAGCAAAATCAACTTCATCATCTACCTTATAAGATTCTGCAAGCAAAAAGTAATAATCGCCTTTATCTTTTTCGCTCAATGCTGTGCTATCAATGCTAAACAAATAATAATACGTTGAATCCAAAACTTTTTTAGCATTATACAATTCTGCGAGTTTTAAGTTTGTAAAATTTGAAGTTGAATCGCAAAAGGAAATGTCTATATGTGTTTTGGCAGCCTTGAATTCATTATTATAAAGCAAAGTATCTAGCTTGGTTTGTTGTGCAAAACCAAACTGAATACTGAGTATAATAAAAATGCCTATGCTAGCTATGGTTTTCATTTAAATTTTGGAATTAAAACACCGTTACCAATTCTTCTTGGCATCTTTATATTGTTGTCATGATCGCCTAAAATATCATCAACTTCATCTTGGCTAAAGGTGCAGTTTTCTGGTTGGTTAAGACAGTCTGTAGCTGTTTCAAGTAAATATTCGTGTAAATCTTCTAGATCTGACGTTCTATAATTTTGAAAATCTTCATCATGAAGCGAAACGACAAAAACAGTTTTTTCTTCGATCGGTTCAAAATCATTGAATAATGAATTCAAATCTCCATTATAAGTCGTGTCTTTCTTTGTTTCATTGCACAAATCGTCGGTATTGCCTTTTCCATGTTGAAACAACTCAAAAACTACAAAAACACTATCATTTTGTAGTCCTCTAACACTTTTTCTGGTGAGATTCAGCAATTCGTCATTGCCATTAATTCTCATAGTTTTATTAGGAACAGCTATGGTTTTTTGGTATTCGCCTTCTTCATTATAAGTTCCGTCAAAAGTTTCAAAACAACCTGACAGCCTTCGCTTTTGAACTTCCATTTTTTTGACTTCTTTAATCTGCTGCTCTGTTGGTGCTTCTATTTTCTCATCCTGTTTTTTCTTTTTCTCGCCTTTGCAAGCGATAATTGTCACCAATAATATTGGAATGACAAAGGTTGAAATCCTTGTTTTCATTTGTTGAGTTTTAAATTAGTTAGTTTCAATATTATTAAAATATTAAATAGCAATCCATACCCATAAGTAGGTATTTTTCAGGTAACTAATTTATAAAAAAAAGCAATCAATTAACATTTTTTAAGAAAAAAATACCCTGAATTGGGTATTGAAATCAATTTTTAAAATTGCGTATTTTGAATAATGAAATTCTTTAAATAGGAATTATGGATAATTTAAATTTCAAATACATCGATTGCATAATCAAAATAATTTTTGTTGCTTTCTTGATGTTTTATGCGGTGATTATTAAGCTCATCGAATTATAAAAATTGACAGCTCTCATACTTTTGAATGATTTCGAAGTAAACAGTTTTAGCCTTTTTCATGTATTTTATTTATTTGAGACCATCCTTCTGATTCATTTCAGAAGGATTTTTTTGTTTTAAATTTTAAATCAACTGATTTTCAGAATAAAAAAATACCCATTAACGGGTATTCCATAGAATTAGGATTTGAATGATATTTACATAATTAAAACGTTCTCATATTTCAATTGTGTTTCTTTGATCCTCTAAAGGAAAGTCCTTTAGAGGATTTTTTTTTAATGTGGCAGTTTATTTTTCAACAAACCGTACACAAATGTACCCAATAGTGCGCCAAATATAACAACCAAAATTGACCCATATCCTGCACCTGCCAAAACATACATTGGTCCAGGACAAGCACCAGCCAAAGCCCAACCCAATCCAAACAAAATGCCGCCAAATAAATATCTTGGTATGCTCATGGCTTTCGGTTTTAATTCCATATCGCTACCACTCAAAGCTTTCATTTTTTTTCTTTTGATAATCTGGATGCCAATAATACCAATAGCCAAGGCAGAACCAATAATTCCATACATGTGAAAGCTACCAAACTCAAACATTTCATAAATTCTAAACCAAGACGCCGCTTCAGATTTATACATAATGATGCCAAAAAAAGTGCCTATTATTAAATATAATATAGTTTTCATTGTTTAAAAAATTAAAGGATAAATAAAATTAATCATGATTAATCCGC
This sequence comes from Psychroflexus sp., assembly GCA_046260295.1. Classification (GTDB taxonomy): domain Bacteria; phylum Bacteroidota; class Bacteroidia; order Flavobacteriales; family Flavobacteriaceae; genus Psychroflexus. Next base: position 834 of record JBHEPM010000036.1, on the reverse strand, counting down.
CGATGAAAAAGCCAATCACGGCAATTAAGGATGGCAATTGCAGGTTACTCAAACCAGAAATAGCGTGTCCAGAAGTACAGCCACCAGCGTACCTGGCACCAAAACCGACAAAAAATCCCCCGATAATCAAAATCGAAATAATTTTAGGATCAGATAGATTTTCTAAAGCAAATATTTCAGTTGGCAAATAAGCTTCGCCACTACTGTTGATGCCATAAGTTTCCAGTTTTTCTGCAACATCTGGATTGATTTCAACTGTATTATCTGACATATAATTGGCTGCTAAAAATCCGCCAATTGCCGCTCCGAGAACAACAGTCAAATTCCATCGTTCTTTTTTCCAATCGAATTTGAAAAAATCAGCTGCTTTACCGGCACCACCAATAGAACAAGCCGTACGTAAATTTGAAGACATCCCAAATTGTTTGCCAACAAATAGTAAAACAAACATCACTAAAGCAATTAATGGCCCGGAAATATACCACGGCCAAGGATTTTGAATCCATTCCATATTTTCAATTTTGATGCAAAT
>JBHEPM010000036.1:0-292 GCA_046260295.1 Psychroflexus sp. | reverse complement strand
TTACAGAACATGCAAATGACAATAAAAGCGTAAAAATTAATATCATTTGCGATTTGTCTAATTAAAATAATTAGTTTTATAAAAAAAATTAAATATGAAAAAGTTAGTCTTCTTAGCCATTGTTTTTGGCTTATTCGCCACAAGTCAAGTTAAAGCACAAGAATATTTTGAATTCGGTTTCAAAGGTGGCGTCAACATTTCAAATTTCACTGGAGATAACACTGGTGATTTAGACCCGCGAACCACAATGAATATCGGTGTTTTTGGAATTTACAAAGTCACTGATAAAATC
>JBHEPM010000035.1:17818-18163 GCA_046260295.1 Psychroflexus sp. | reverse complement strand
GTGCTTTTGGTTCTAGTTTTTCAAAAAATGGACTGACTTCAGATTTATTTTGATTTAAAAAACAATAGTGTTGATATTCATAAATCTCAACATTGTCATTTATAAAAACGCTTTTAAAAGGAAGAATTACATTGGTTTGATAAGTTTTTACTTTGTGGATAAAATGGGTTCTAAAACCTGGTTTTTTAATATCTCGCCTTACACTGAAATAAGCTTTACCGCCAAATTTCAGAAGTCTGGAAACTTGATATAGAACTTTTGCCTGGTCTTGGTTTTGCAAAACATTCAACACATAATGGCATAAAATCGTATCATAAGTTTTGGTAGGATATTCAGGAAAATATT
>JBHEPM010000035.1:0-17757 GCA_046260295.1 Psychroflexus sp. | reverse complement strand
GTTTATATTTTCCATTCCTCAAAACCACGATTTTCGATTAGATAGTTGCAACTCTCTTTCAATTGAGTAATACCATTTTCTTTCCAACTGGCAAAAGGTTTATTGCCTAAAAGTGTAATTTGAATTTCTTTTTGAAACCTACCCGATTGTTCTTCATGTATTAAATCCCAGTAGTCTAAAATGATATCTTTTTGTTTTTCAATTAAAGTAGGTGAAGGTATTTTGTCTCTTTTACTAAACCTATTTAAACTTGCAGTGGAAGGTAATAAATTCCAAAGGTCATTATTTTTCCAAACTGAGAATGGTATGATATGATCAATATCGTATTGATTGAGTTTTTTACCAGTCCAAACACAATAAACCTTTCCTTTTTTCTCAAGTATATTTTTATATAATTTTTTGGATTCTAATATTTCTCTTTCTGTTATTGGACTTTTTAATACTTGTGTGATAACACTACCGATATTGAAATTTTCTCCTGATGCCTTAGCTGAAAATTCGGCCCATTTAAAAAGGATAGAATCTTTTCCATTTATGAAGCTGCCAAAAATTTTAAAAGCCTCATAATATGCAATTGGTATTGAAAATTCTCCGAAGTCATTTATTATATTTTCTCTATCAGAGTATTTATTAAAGTTACTTTTGAAAATTTTCTTCTTCGATGGTTTATAAATTGAATAATGATTTTTTGTTAGAACATTACCAATATGTTTCATTGGCATGTCACAAATAGTGTCTCTAATACTTCGTAATAATTCAAAGAATTCTAATTTGAATTCATCAGGTATATTGTTTTTATTCAAATCATTATAAAATGCTGAAAAGCCTCCTTTTTGTTCGTAATATTTAATTAAGGCTTTTAATCTTAATTCAAAGCTGGAGTTCTTACTTGTATTTTGACTTATGTCTAGCTCATATATTGGATAATAATATAGTATCCATTTTTCAACTAACAGTCCTAAAGGAAATATAGCTTCATTATCTTTTAAATAAATGTAAGGAGAATTCTCATCAATTATTTCTATTGTGCCACGTAATAAAGCAAACTTATATGTAGAACTTTTTCTACCTCGTTCAATGATTTTGCTAATATTTGAAAAAATAGTTTTATCCATGAATCATTGATTACTCCACCATTTTAGAAACGGGGAAAACTTCATTATAGAATTCCAAAGGAATATGCTCAGAATCTGAACTATACGCGAAGGAGTCGGGAAAGTTTATTTGTTTAAAGGACACGTAACTTAATTATAATTTTTTAAAATTAATAAATTAGTTTGAGATGTGTGGGGTTTGCGTGGTGATTTTTAAAAACGATGGTCTAAACCTTGCAGGTTTATGCTAGAATATCTAATTTTAAAAGCGAAAAAAAGTAAATGATTCAAAAATTTTGCTTAAAAATTCTATCAACCCAACAGAATGAGCAACCAAAACGTTCCATTAATCCCTGAACATTTTTACCATATCTATAACCGAGCTAATGGCGATGATATCCTGTTTAGAAATGAGGAAAACTATCACTTTTTTCTCCAAAAATTTAGTGTTCATATCAATCCAATCGCTGAAACGTTTTGCTATTGTTTAATGCCTAATCATTTTCATGTTTTAATACAGGTGAAAAATCATAAAGAAATCATCCAAAGCTTTTAATAAAAGATATAACCGAAAAGGAAGTTTATTTATGCGAAACTTTAAACGCAAATCTGTATTGGAAGTCAATTACATAACCACCCTTAAACTTTCTCAGGAATATTAATTATATTACTGAACTTTTGTTGAAATGAAAACCAATCGATGAAAAATCCTTTTAAGAACACCTCGAAAGCTTTAGATAAAGATTCCGCTGCAAATAATAAATTAGGCACTTTTGGAGGGGTTTTCACTCCCTCTATACTTACGATCCTGGGGGTTATCATGTACCTTCGATTTGGCTGGGTAGTCGGAAATGTAGGACTTATTGGGACACTTCTCATAGTTACCATTTCTGTTTCCATAACTTTTTTAACGGCATTATCGATTGCAGCTATCGCCACAGACCAGCAGGTGAAGGCAGGCGGAGCTTATTATATGATAAGCAGGTCACTGGGAGTGGAAGTAGGAGGAGCTGTGGGGATTCCGTTATTTATCGCCCTGGCATTATCTGTGGCGCTTTATACAGTGGGCTTTGCAGAAAGTATTGTATCCGTTTTCCCGGCTTTGGATTTTAAAACTGTAGGTCTTGTTACCACTGTTGGCGTTGCCACTCTAGCTATTATTTCGGCAAAAATTGCCATACGGGCACAATATTTTATCATGTTCGGAATCGCGCTTTCTCTGCTTTCCCTTTATTTTGGAAGTCCTATAGAAGACACCACTATCGAAATGTGGGGTGCTTCAGATCGTAATTCAGAACCTTTCTGGATTGTTTTCGCCGTCTTTTTTCCGGCTGTCACCGGTATCATGGCGGGGGTAAATATGTCGGGGGACCTAAAAAACCCGGCAAGGTCAATACCCAAAGGAACCTTTTGGGCTATTGGAGTAGGCTATGTCATCTACATGACCTTACCTGTTATTCTGGCCTATCGGGCAGATGCATTAACTCTTATTGAAGATCCCTTGATCATGCGCAAAATGTCATACTGGGGAAATGCGATCCTTATCGGGGTGTGGGGAGCTACCTTATCAAGCGCGGTAGGGAGTATATTAGGAGCTCCGCGAGTGCTTCAGGCTTTGGCACGAGACCGAGTTTTGCCCATTTGGTTGGGAAAAGGTGCCGGAAAAGAAGATGCGCCCCGGGTGGCCACCGTTTTTACTTTGGTCATCTCCCTTTTGGCAGTTTACCTTGGGAATTTAAATGTCATAGCCCCGGTACTCACCATGTTTTTTCTTACCACCTATGGGGTGCTTAATGCGGCTGCGGGATTGGAAAAATTACTGGACAGTCCTTCCTTCAGGCCCAGATTCAAAGTACACTGGATATTTTCCCTGATGGGTACCATTGGATGTTTAATAGTGATGTTTCTTATTAATGCTTTAGCCACCGGAATGGCTTTCTTAGTTATCATCGCGATTTTCTTATGGCTAAAAAGACGCAGGATGAGAACCGCCTGGGGAGATGTGCGAATGGGAGTGTGGATGGCTTTGGTTCGTAAAGGCTTGCTATACCTTAGGAATGAAAGGGAAACAAAAACCTGGAGACCCAATCCACTTGTCCTTTCGGGAGCTCCAACCAGCAGGTGGCATCTCATAGACTTCGCCTCTGCCATAAGTCATAATCGTGGTATTTTGACTGTAGCAACAATTCTTACTGGTATACCACTAAGCACTTCGCGAATAAAACAAATGGAAAATAATATTCAGGATTTTCTGGATAAAAATAATACGCCTGGATTTGCTAAGGTGATCTCAGCTCCAGATATATTCCAGGGTTCAAAGGAGTTTGTTAAGTATTACGGCCTGGGAGCCTTGGCGCCAAATACCGTGATACTGGGAGAAAGTGATGATCTGGAACATCGAACAGACTATTGTGATCTCATCACCCATTTTCACAGCCTTAACCGAAATGTTCTTATTGTCGCCAATGATGAAAAACAGGGATTCGGTAAACGCGAGAAAATCGATTTGTGGTGGGGAGGTATAAAAGGTAACGGAGCACTCATAATGATTCTTGGGCATCTTCTAAAAGGAAGTGCTTCCTGGAGAGATGCAGAAGTAACAATCAAAATTATGGTAAATGAAGAACGCTCTGTTGAAAATGCCAGGCATAACTTATTAGCGCTGATCAAGCAACTGAGAACAGATGCAAAACTGGAGGTGACCCTAAGCGATGGTCGCACTTTTGATGAGGTTTTGGTGGAGTCTTCTAAAGATGCCGACCTCGTCATTATGGGGATGGCTACACCTGATGAAAACTTTGTAGACTATTATTCAACCATGCAAAAACGCATTTCCAAACTGCCTGCTACTATTCTGGTATTGGCAGCAGAAGAAATTTCTTTTAAAAAAATATTGCTTCAGGACGATATTTTTAAGAAGGGTTAAAGTTATGTCAGCAGGCACGGCCGCTTGAATGATTTTGTCGGGCAGGCTCGAAGCTTCGGGAGAAAGTATGAACAAGAAAATAGCTCCGAAGTCTAGGAGGAAAAATGAACACGTTTTAATGCGACATTACATTGTTAAATTATATAAACCCCAAAAACGCTAAAAAGCTTTTGGGGTAGTGGATGAAATTCAAATACCTATTGTATACTGTCAATTTTGCTTTCAATACTTAGCAAGTTTTTAAGCCATCACAGTTTCCTCATTTTCAGTTTTAGTGAGGCTTTCCCAGGTAGAGTGTCCCACATATTTTTCTACCTGATTGTTTCGTTCAGGATCGATGACCAAAAGATGAATCCATTGATTGTCTAGCAGTTCCTTAATTTTCTCATTATCAGAAATCAGGTTGTTCAATCTTGCTTTAGGCGCATGAACAAATACAGACAAACGCTGCGGTTGGTGGTAATTATCTTCATCGGAAAGTTTGACCGATTGTAGTGGCAAACCTATTTTAAGATCTCCACCATTGCCTTGAACCACGCCAAATTTGCCAACGATGTTTTGGGTAATTTTTGAACCGCTACCGTATACATTATTATCCACCGTAGAAAAATAATAATGGTTATTGATCCATTGGGTAACTACCATCGGACCATTCAGAATAGCATTGAGCGCGCTGCCATCTGTATCCTGTTCCCAATCGTAAGAATGTAAGAAACATTGACCGTCTAAATTGCTGTCTTTAGTCAGGTTTCTATCGCCAATTATGAATCCTGCATTTTTGGCTAAGCCCCATTCCGGTCTGGTTTCCGACCAGTCTGTAGATTTCTTATAAGCTTGTTTGACACTATCCTCCTGCCCTAGCCGTTCTGCTGTGGCTGTGCTTTGTGCTTCTGCCAAATCTTTTTTCAACAGTCGAATCTGATCTTTAAATGCTTCCGGAGCTTCTGCATCAAATAGTTCAATCTCATCTGTGGTGGTGTTATGCTCAGCTCCTAAAAATAAAGTATCCTCAGTAACAATAATGCCGTGCTTTTCCTTGAGTGCAAGTCGAACCGCTTTAGAATTTGCAAGTTTAGCTATCATTCTTGCATTATGTCTGCCTGGACTTGCTGCACAAGCGCCACAATCCAGACTCGAAGCAAAAGGGTTGTTGGCAGTATGACTGCCATGTCCTGCAAAAACAATAAGTGGTGCAAAGCTTTTCCAACCTGTCAAATCAAAGGCAGATTTTACAATTTGGGTCTGTTCATCAACATTTAAATGACTGTGGTCACTGACTTTGTGCATTTGAGTTTCGCAACTGCTTTCCACGGAAGCTAAGGCAGGATTTTTGTTCTTCAGGGGGTTTCCAAACGTTCGATTCAACAATTGGTAGCCATAAGCAAGACCAGCGCCTTCTACAAACCCAAAAGCCGATGGCAATATGTTCTTCATTCGCTTGAGAAAATAGCCTTTGAATTCTGATTTTTCATGTTTTGTTTCTAAATCTTTAAAATTCTCTTTTTGTGCTGAAGTATTCTGCTCTGTAACTCTAAAGGCAGATGATAGAATTGGCGGACATGATTTTCTGGTGAGTCCCGTAAAAGGTGCTTCGTAGTCCATCGCTATTCCGAAAAAACCGGCATAGCCATAAGTTTCGTAATCACCCTTGGATTCAATATTTCTGCGGATAAGTTCGGAACGGGTGTCAATGCAAAATACGAGTTGTGCATCTGGTTTACCTATTCTGTTCTGGGTTTGGCTTTGCAAATTAAGTTTTTGAAGCATTTCGTGTTGCCATCGGTTCTCCACCTCGTCTAAGCAGTGTTGGAGAATATCGAGCAATTGTTGCTGCGATTGAGAAGGCGTGACATTGGTTCTGACTTCAGAGCCCAAAAATTTGGTGGTTAGTAATCTCACCGCCAAATAGTCTTCCAGTTCCAAAGGGAAATTATCTTGCCAATCCGTTTGGTTGTCTTTGCGATATTTGATGTAACCCACCCAACCTGGCAAGGCGGCAAAATGATTTTCGAAGCATTCCAATTGTTCATCCTTACTAAGATGGCCTGTTAATTGATGAATGGCATCTAAACTAGTTTTTGGCAATTGTTTGCCTTTAGGAAAAGCAAGAGTCTGATCGTATTTGGCCAAGCTTTTCCAAGCCTGATAAAAGCCTTGTTGTTTATCCGGCATTTGCCAATCGGCTAAACCTTCATCTAAAAAGACGCTTAACCATTTGACCAATATTTGATCAACCTCATGGTTAGGATTCAACTGTGAATTACTTTGAAAATTTTTCAGTGCGCTCAGAAAATCTCCAATTTCCCCTTGGAAATGATGTTCGTTAAGGATGTCTTGGAAACCTTCTTCACTCAATAAATTTTGAGTCATAACATATTTGAAAAACGAAGCTTCAGGATAAGCGATATTTCCTGTTTTAGTAAAGGCTCGAAAACAAGCCTCTTTAAATGGCAGTGATTCATAGCCAGACAATGGGTTTGAAGTTACAAAAGCGTAAAGCGGCCAAGTTGTTCCAACCACTTTGGCTGAGGCTTGAATATTTTTTGAAATTGCTTGAATATCCATACTTTTTATTTTTTAAATTTTAAAACCGTGTGTTTGTGGGGCTGTGTTAAATTGAGAAGTTTCACGTATAACCAAGGGGTTTTTCTGTAAATCCCAAGTTTCATCAGGAAAAAACCTACTAGAAAAAGTATACCAAAAGCGATTTCAATAGCCGCGAGTTTTTGAGGTACGATGGCATAATTCAATTCATTCATTAATAAACTCACGGCATTGTACATCAATGCATACATCCCAATACCAAGTATAAACAAGACTGTGGAAAACATTAGGCGTTGCAGGTAACTGTAAATTTTGGCTTTGATGATATTGTAGGTCGCTTGCCCAACAGTAATGGCAATGATTAAAGTTAGAAAAATGCTGCTATCGGTGAGCGATGTTTTATTGGTCAGGAGCATAAATAATCCTGCTCCTAACACGCCAAAGACAACCACAATGAATGCTTGTAAGGCCTTAATTCTAATTTTGGGAGTTTGTTGCGGTGAACTCATTTCAACTTCTTCACCTGAAGATAAAAACAAATACGCCTTGTAAAACCCATGTAGAATGAGGTGAACGATGGCTGCATTGAAAAATCCTAGTCCACACTGCATGACCATAAAACCCATTTGTGCAATTGTGGAACAGGCCAATTTATGTTTCACATTGACTTGAAGTAATTTTACAAATTGTGCAAAAATTGCAGTAAATCCACCAAGGATAAACAATAAAGTCAAGGTGTTTGAGGCGATTAAGACCGAAGCAAAGATTGTAAACAATATGCCCGCCCCATTAATGAATCCAGCATGCATTAAGGCAGAAGCCGGTGTAGGTGCCGTCATTGCTGATAATAACCAGCGGTGAAATGGAAAAAGGGCAGATTGTATAAGTCCGGCTAAGATTAGCAAAAGTGATGCTGAAAGCAATACTGCGGAAGGTAAGCTTGAAAGCTGATCGAAAATAACATTCAAAAGCAAAGCATCACTGTAGTAACTCAGCAATCCCAAACTTAGGCTTAAAAGCAAGCTACTTGCTATAAAAAATCGAAGCGCATAATTTGAAGCGGCACGAGCTTCGACCCAATCAGAATTTATGCCGATGAGCTTGGACATAAATAAGCCCATAAAAAACCAACTTGCAACGATAAAACCGACGTGATTCGAAATTACAAAAACTAAGACTGAAGAAATGAATCCTAAACTGTAAAGTGAAAATACTTTTTGAAACTTGAACCCCTGTAAATAGCGTTTGGCATAAGTGCTAATCAGTGCGCCAAAGAAACTTACGGTTGAAAAAATGGCTAAACTTAAGCCATTTATTCTGAAATAAGTTCCCAGATACCAAGTCTTGGCATCTTGCAAAAAATAAAATCCAATTCCGCTAATACTGATGAAAAAGAAAATCCACAAAACCGGATTGATTAACCTTGAAATCCAGGGAATGTTTGACTTTAAATTCTGTACTTTGTTGTGTTGTACTGCAATCGTTGAGTTCATGTCTTTGATTTTAATACCTATCCAATATTTACTCGATGATTTCAATTTTCAGAACACCATCAATTTTAAGTTTAGTTTGCTTTGGGTTAAGACTTCTAATCATATTTTGAAATTTTTCCTTTTCAGCTTTTAATTCCTCTACCCTATTGTTTATAGGTTGTTTATCTATTGTATGATTGCTTTCCCAAAATTGTATCCCTTCAATCCGGTGGTAATTGATTTTTTGATCGATCAAGGCAGATACAATGTCCATAGCTTGAGATTTGGTAAACTCACCATCGACCAGATTAATTTCTTTAGTGCCAACTGCTTTTGTGTTTGTGTTTTTAGTTTCCATATTTAATTTTATTTTGTTTATCGATGCAAATATTATAAATTTGATTCATAAATTTTTATTTATATATTTAATCAAATTCATTAATAATATTTATGAATTACACATTGCACCAACTCAAAGTATTCCATAATATCTCTCAAAATCAGAGTATTACCAAGACATCGGAAGAACTGCATTTAAGTCAGCCAGCGATTTCTATACAACTGAAAAATTTTCAAGATCAATTTTCAATTCCCTTAACTGAACAAGTTGGCAGAAGAATTTACATTACAGATTTTGGCAAGGAAATCGCCCAAACAGCAGAAAATATTTTGAATGAAGTGGAATCGATCAACTACAAAACCGATGCATACCAAGGACTTATGACTGGTCGGTTGAAATTTTCTATTGCTTCTACAGGAAAATACGTCATGCCCTATTTTTTGTCAAAATTTATACAAACTCACAAAGCAGTGGATTTGATGATCGATGTGACCAACAAAACACAAGTTGTCAGAAGCCTAGAAAACAACGAGATTGATTTTGCCTTGGTGTCGGTCTTGCCGGATAAATTAAAAATAAATACCGTAGATTTATTACCTAATCAACTATTTTTGATTGGTTCTAAAAATTCTGGTATTGAATTAAAATCGATAAAAAAACTAAATGACCTGCCGCTAATTTATAGAGAGCCCGGCTCTGCCACCCGAAGAGCAATGGAGGGTTTTATTGCTTCTAAGCAAATTACAAATCATAAAAAAATTGAATTAACGTCTAATGAAGCCGTCAAACAAGCTGTAATTTCCGGACTTGGCTTTTCGGTTATGCCACTCATCGGAATAAAAAATGAAATCAAAAACCAAGATTTAGAAATCATCCCCATCAAAGGTTTACCGATAACAACAAGTTGGCAGTTGGTATGGCTACAATCAAAACAACTTTCCCCCGTCGCAAAAACTTTTTTAAAATATATTGAAAACAATAAATCACAAATAGAAGAAAAACATTTTAGCTGGATCAAACAACACTAAGTTCTGTGTTGCAATTTGAAATCCTAACTATCTATATTCTGGATTTTGAAAACGCCACCGCTTGCCATTGTCCCAATCCTCGCGTGAATTGCCGTAAGCAGGATACCCACCATTGTCTTTGAGCATTTTTGCCAAATGCATTAAGTTATAAGTCATAAATGTGGTGTTTCGGTTGGTGAAATCATTCTCTTTGGCATTGGCTTCATCATCCAAATAACTCGGGCCTGGACCAACCTCGCCAATCCAACCTGCATCAGCCTGCGGTGGAATGCTATAACCCAAATGCTGAAGCGCATACAAGATACTCATTGCACAATGCTTCACGCCATCTTCATTTCCGGTAATGATGCAACCACCAACTTTGCCGTAATACACATACTGCCCTTTTTCATTTTGATGACCACTCATGGCATATAATCTTTCTACCAACAAAGACGCCACAGAAGAACGCTCGCCCAACCAAATTGGTGTGCCAATCACCAGGATGTCGGCCTCCAAAATTGATTTGGATAATTTTGGCCAATCATCGTTTTGGTCACTGTGTTTGGTCATATCTGGTTGAACACCAAAAGCAATGTCATGATCTACAAATCGGATATGTTTTACAGATACGCCTTCTTTCTTCATAATGCCGGCAGAGACATCAATCAAGCCACGCGTGTTACTGATTTCCGGTGATTTTTTAAGCGTGCAGTTTACAAAAACTGCCTTGAGTCCTTCAAATTTCATAATATTTATTTTACAGATTCTATAATTTTAAAAAAAAAGATTTATTCAACTGACTTTCAAACTGATTTTAAGTTTGTGTCAAGTCGACTTTCAAATTGCTGGATTCAGATTAGTTTTAATCTGTAAACAATGCATCAAAAATTCAGTCGTTTCTCATGAAATAAACTTACGAAATTCAGTTTTAAAAAATTCAAGTTTCATCTTTCAATTTAATATTTGTTTAACCAAAAGCGAAACTAATCCATAAATTATAGCCAAAGAAAATGACAAAAATAAAATATGGAATTAGTTTTGCCGTTGAAATGAAAAGAAAGAACATGAGCGAAGAATATGATATGCTAGACTTACCTAATTATACAAGCGCTGGTACGTCACAAATGAATTTTCAACTTGAAACTGAATCCATTTCTATTGAAAATATAGAACTGATTGACAATGATTTTGAACATAGCGATTTGGGACAACTTTTTTACGCCAAACAGGAACAATTCATCAAAATTCAGAAAGTTAGTAAAGGGGATTCTTTTATATTTTTCTGTATTTTGGACGATAAGGGTGAAGTTATCAGAATGAAATTCGACCATAAAGGCATGCTCATTACTTAAGATTTTGTTTGCAATTCCAACAAATTGCATCAAAAAAGATTACAAATTTAACCCTTAAAACCTAACAACATGAAAGTAATTTTTACAATTTTTATCGCATTATTGGCAAGTATGCCAATGTCAGCACAAGACACAAATTTTGGCGTAAAAGGCGGGCTAAATTTCAGCAACTTTTTTGCTGACGAACCGGACGATACCAATATCAAAACCGGCTTGAATTTCAGTTTATATTCTAGAAAAGCGCTTGTGGATGAACTCTTATTTCTACAAGCAGAATTGGGCTATTCTGGCAAAGGCTCTAAAGTTGAAGGCGATTTTGGCGAAATGGAACTTGGCTTGGCATATCTAGAATTGCCACTGATGGCTTCGGTTGGCATTGGCAATACCATTTTTGTTGAAGGTGGCGCGTATGCGGCTTACCTGCTAGATGCCAATATCTCTGGTGAAGATAACCTTGGCAACTCATTTTCAGATGAAATCGACAGAGACAATTTTAAAGATTTCGATTATGGTTTGGCTGTTGGCGCTAACGTGAATCTCTCATCCTTGGTTGTTGGTGCCAGATATTATTACGGCATGCAAGATATTGTTGATAGTGACTTAGTTTCTAGCGCACTTGGTGATGTCAGAAATTCAAACATCCAAGTTTATGTGGCTTTTGAATTCTAACAAATCCCGTCATTTAAATATAAAAAGCCTGAAAACTAATTTGAAGTTCTTCAGGCTTTTTTTTTGAGTATTACTGATATTCTAATACAATTGAATATGAAATGCCGTTAAGGAAACAAAATTTATTTTTTCTTATATGACGCTGTGATTGATTTACATAGTCCAGAAACTTCAGAAGAAATCATGAACAAGGACATAGCTCCGAAGTCTCGGAGGGAAAATAAATATGTTTAATAACATTATTTGATGTTTAAATTGTATAAATCAATTCTCAAGAAAATTTGTTAATTTACTTTGATGCGTCAAGTTCAACTTGTGCATGGCGCGGGTACAAGCCACATACAACATTTGCCGGTCTGGTTCTGTTTTGTAATTTTTGGCACTTGCAAATGGCACCAAAACCCAATCGAATTCCAAACCTTTTGCCAAATGTGCGGTCGTGATTACAACGCCACCTTCAAAAGCGATACTGGTGGCATCTAATAATTTCAAGGCGTTAACTTCCGGTTTCAACTTGGAATACAATTCATCGGCTTGGGTTTGTGTTTTGCAAATAATTCCAAATGAATTTTGCCCAGATTCTTTGAATTTATGAATCTGACTTTTGATGTATTCAAATTCATCTTCTGCTGAACTGAATTTCAGAATTTGTGGGACATCGCCATGACGTTCCAGCGGTTCTACAGCTATATTTTTGCTGATGCGTTTTGTGAATTCCGTAATTTCGAAAGTTGAACGGTAACTCTTCAACATGGTCATACTTTCAGCATTTGGCATCAATTTTTCAATGGTATTCAAGTTAGACGAGCTAAACGGATTTACCGATTGGTTAATGTCTCCCAAAATGGTCTTTTTACAAGGATACAAATACAATAAAACTTTGTATTGAATTGCTGAATAATCCTGCATTTCGTCGATGACTAAATGTTTTACACTGCTGAATGGCTTGATGCCTTCTAGTTTTATTTTCAGATAAATCAAAGGATAAACATCTGCATATTCATAAGTGGAATGTTTTCTCATTTTTAGCATTTCTGGACGCTCCAACCATTCGTAGAAAAGCTTGTAGAGCATGCGCAAATTAGTAGAAGGAAACATACTTTTCACCCGTTTATGGAGTTCTGTTCTCTCTTTGCCTTTCACTTCGTATTTATAATGAATAAAAACCTTATGAACCACATCTTCAACAATTTGATTGAAACGTTTCAGCAATGGCAATCGCGAATATTTCTCGAATGTTTCTTTTATAAACCAATCCGGAACTGGTTTTTTGTTAACGAAAACTGTTTCTGCTTGAAATCTTTCATTTTCCAAATACAAAATGAATTCATCTATTCGTTTGATAAAATCTGAATTCGATTTGAACTGAATTCGCTCAACTAATTTTGGTTTTTTATTTTCCAACAATTCAGCAACTTGATCAAAAAAAGCTTGAAATTTAATTTGATGCTCCAGAAGTCGTTCTGCCAATTCTTCCATGCTGGTTTCTGCCACACTTTCTTCACCCAATTCTGGCAAAACATTGGAAATATAGCTGGCAAAAACTTTGTTTGGAGAAATAATCAACATGTCTTCTGAAGAAATGCTATCCTTGAATTTATACAACAAAAAAGCGATGCGATGGAGTGCAATGGAAGTTTTCCCCGAACCGGCAACGCCTTGTATAATCAGGTTTTGCGCGTTTTCATTTCTAATGATTTTATTCTGTTCGCGCTGAATGGTCGCCACGATGTTTTTCATCTTTTTGGAAGAAGCCTGATTCAGTTCTTTCTGAAGTACATCATCTTGAATGGTCAAATCGCTTTCCAACATATATTCCAACTCTCCATTCCTGATTCTAAACTGCCGCTTCAAATCAATTTCACCTTCTACCCTGCCGTTTTTCGCATCATAATTTGCTGCGCCCAACTCGAAATCGTAAAACATACTAGAAATTGGCGCGCGCCAGTCGTAAACCAGATTTTTGTTTTCGGCATCATCCAAAAAATTATGAACGCCCACGTAAATAGGCTCAGATTTAGTCTTGCCCTTTTCCCGAAAATCGAATCTACCAAAATACGCAATATCCTTGAGGCGGTGCAAACGTTTTTTCTTTTCCACTTGATTATCACCAACAAGCATCATATTATCAACGGCTTCACGGACATTGTTTTTCTCCAAATGATCCATGTCGCGCTTATGTTCTTGTAAATGTGCTTGCGTGTCGCGGATGTTTTGTTGCTGACTCCGAAGCTGTTCATTCAACTCCTGTATGGCTTGATTTATTTTGCTTAAAACTGTTTTTAAGTATACGTTTTCTTCCATAAATTTAAAAAATCAGAGCAAATATACTGAATTAGATTTTTTTGAATTTATGAAAAACTCAAAAACAAATTGTAACATTCATCACTAATAAACTCGATAAATAAAGCGAAATTTGTAGATAAAAAAGAAAATGTCAGAATTTTGGAATGAACGTTTTAAGCAAGATGAATTTGTATATGGAAAGCTACCAAATGCGTTTTTTGCTGAACAATTAGCACAAATTAAAACACCAGGTCGACTTTTGTTGCCACTGGAAGGCGAAGGCAGAAATGCGGTTTTTGCAGCCAAACAAGGCTGGACAGTTAATGCTTTTGACGCTTCCACCGAAGGTCGAAAGAAAGCAAAAATCCTAGCTGAACAAAACCAAGTCAAGATTAATTATGAAATTGCCAAAGCTGAAGATTTTGATTTGAAAACAAACACCTACGATGCGGTGGGATTGATTTACGCCCACCTAAATGAAAATATCAGAACAAAATTTCATCATAAAATTATAGAAGCTTTAAAACCTGGTGGCATTTTGATTCTTGAAGCTTTTCATCCCAATCAACGCTTAGAAAACTATACGTCCGGCGGCCCGAAATCTCTGGAAATGCTATACACACCGGAAATTCTGAAACAAGATTTTGCAGATCTGAAAGTTCTAATTTCCAGAACCGAAAAAATTGATTTATCTGAAGGCAAACATCATAAAGGCAAAGCTTTTGTGACTAGATTTGTCGCTAAAAAGTAGCATTTATGAAAATATTAGTGTTGAGTTTGTTTTTCGCTTTTGGTCTGAATATTCAAGCGCAAGTCCAAAGCGCTGGAAAAGCCATGAATGTGATGAAAGGCATCAGTTTAGAAAACCACATCGACTTTGACAGCATTCCGAAAACCAACTTGTTTGCCCTTGCTCCAGCAAGTGATTTGCAAGGTGAAGTCACAATTTTTGATGGAAAAATCATTCATTCTGAAGCTGACAAACAAAACATCTTGACCAAATTTCCAAAAAGTATTAAAACGCCATTTTCAGCTTACGCGAAAGTTGATAATTGGATTAAAGTTACCGCAGACGTTGATGTAAAAGACGTAAAATCACTTCAAAATCAAATAGAAATCATCGCCAAAGCCAATGACATTAATTTGAATATGCCTTTTGTATTCAAAATTGAAGCTAAAATTGAAAAATTGGACTTTCACATTATTCAGAAAGATCTGAATGAAAAAGCGCATTCGCATGATTTACATAAAAAATCGAAAACAAATTTTACAAGAACCTATTCAGAAAGCATACTTTTAGGCTTTTATTCTCAACATCACCAAGGTATTTTTACACATAAGGGAGAATTTGTCCATATCCATTATCTTAGTAAAGATTTGTCTGAAACTGGTCATTTGGATGCGCTGCGACACAGTGGCAAAATTGACATTTACTTTTCAAAATTTTAAATTATGAGTTCTTCAAAATATTGGAATCAAGTTTACAAAACCAAAGCCCAAAACGAAGTGGGTTGGTATCAAGACCAACCTGAGCAATCGTTAAACTTTATAGAAGCAGCACAACTTCCAAAAGATGCTAAAATCATCGATATTGGTGGTGGTCATAGCTTTTTAGTCGACCGTTTATTGGAATTAGGTTATCAGAACCTCAGCGTTTTGGATATTTCTGAAATTGCATTGCAAAAAACAAAAGAACGCTTAAGCGAACAAGCACAAAATGTAGAATGGATTGTCAGCGAAATTACAGAATATAGACCCTCAGAAAACTTTGATTTGTGGCATGACCGGGCGACTTTTCATTTTCTAATCGAAGATGAAAATATTGCCACCTATAGAAAAACAGTGTCCAAGTCTGTCAAAAAAGGCGGACATTTTATTATTGGTACATTTTCTAAATCCGGCCCGAGTCGTTGCAGTGGTTTGCCAGTAAATCAATATGATTTAGAAGATTTAGAAGCTTTGTTCGCTCCTGAATTTCAAATGGAAGATGGCACAAATTTCAATCACATTACCCCAAGTGGTGGTAAGCAGCATTATAGTTTTGCTAGGTTTAAAAAAGTTTAGAATAAAAGCCCAGACATTTGTCTAGGCTTTTTTGACTAATTCAAATAAATAAATTTTAGCTAATTGTTTTTGTTTTGGTTAAATTTCTTTACGCCTATAATTCCACCAACTACCAAACCAAGCGCAACAAGACCACTAATTGGCAATTCGGCATCTTCCACGGAAGAATCAAAATCAGGAGGCAATTGTGCGTAACCAATGCAAGTTACAAAGCTTAGTACAAGCCATATTAGATATGGCTTGACTGGCTTCGGCTTGTTTCTATGCTTGTTATGATTTGTCATGATTGCTTATTTTATGATTAATTTCTCTTTAAAAGTTTGCTGAGCTTGCGTTAATTCTAAAATATAAATGCCAGCAGATAAACCATTAGTCTGAATATTCAAACGACCGTCATCCCCTATTTTCAGTTTTTGATTCATCACTGATTGTCCTGAAATATTGAACAATTTCAAACTCACATCTTCTCCTGACATACGACTGGTTTGAATCGTAAATTCTTGGTTAGTCACAGGATTTGGATAGACGCTAAAGTTTTCGAAATTTTCATTTGAAGTTCCTAAAGTTGTGTTTTCAAAACTCAAGGTGAATCTCAACATTTCTACACTTTCTGGAATAGATGCGTCCACAGTAAAATCGATATGATTGATACCATTCTCCAAAACACTTTGTGATCCTGTGTAACTATCGTTTAAGTAGACGACAATATTTTCACTAAAATTCGATAAGTCTGCTTCAAATGTATAATTTGAGTGTTCGTAGTTATAAATTGCTAAATTCAACTCTTCGCCATCTTGTGGCATTTCACGTTTTTCTATAGATAAGAAATCATCGCCATTCAACCTGGCTAAGTTTTCTGCAGGATTGCCCATTTTTCTTGCATCTTGATGATCGACTTCATTTGTCCAGTTAGAACTGAAACGAATACCAATCGCATCGAACTCCATTTCACCGTTTTGTAAAACTGAAGATTCGTAAAGTCTTAAATTCAATTTTGGTTTTTCACTATTAGAAAAAACAGCATTACTCAATTGATCCACATTTTTTGAGGCTTCGGTAAAAGTTACAGATGCTGGACCATTTGCAGAAGTTCTCACAAATGCAGCTTGACCGGGCTGTAAATATTGATTCGCTTGAGAAGTTCCTGCATTCGAACCATCTGATAAATCAACCACGACATAAGAACCGTCGTCATTCATGTTTGGATCCCAAACCCAATAATAATCATCATTCACATTATTAAATGTAATGCTACTCACATCTACAGTAGCTTGATAAGGATTGCCAATAAAACTGAAATCATTTTCAGTTTCGCCTAAATTATCTACCAAAACAGTACCAACTTTCAGACTTCCGGTCGCTCGCAAAGTAGTTTCATTTTCTGCATCATTATTAGTCAAATCGATATTTCTATCGCCACGCACATAAAGTCGGTAAGCTTTTCCTGTAACTAAATTTTCAACATTTGTATTGGTTACAGCAGACCAGTTTTGACTCACATTGTCATAATCAAAAAGAGATGGGTTTCCAGTTTCTGTAGCGTCTAATCCATTTTCACCAGCTGTGCTTCCTGTAATATGCGTACCGAAACCACCTGGTGCGTTTCCGTCTTCTTGCCAGTTTTCGAAAATACTTCCACCATCTACAGGGCTAGCTACAAATCTAAAAGAACGTTTGGCCGTATAGTATTTTTCTACAGAGACATTGGCACTACCGCTCGTAGATTCAATAACATAAGCTACTTCATTTTCATTAGGGTTCAGTAAGGTTATTTTGTCTCCCGCAGTTAGTGTTCCACTTTCTAATTTTAAGGTTTCAGTAATGCCTAAATGCCCCTCAGATACTGTTGTAATGCCTTCTGTTTTGTTGAGAATAACATGTTTTACTGCATCGTTAGTGTTAAAGATAAAGTCATCGGTGCTACTCGCATTAGCTCCGCCACTACCTATCACTAGTGTTGCATCATTAAAGTTTAAAGAGCCTTGGCTATTATCTAAACC
>JBHEPM010000034.1:17936-18287 GCA_046260295.1 Psychroflexus sp. | reverse complement strand
GTAGGTACCAAAATATCTTCAACGTAATCACTCAACCCCTGGTGAGCAATTTCTTTTTCAATATAATCCTTAACTTTATTTTCTGAGCCACTAATCGCCCTAACCACATACCATTTTTTTAAACCTGACTCCGACATGAATGTTAAGATTTTACCCAGTTAAAATATTGTTTAATTGCAGCGCTAAAAACTTCATCCACACCCCAAATAGCAAGTGAAAATAAAATTGAAAACACAGCAACAATTACCATGAGTTTTTGACCCTCAGCCCAAGTCGGCCAAGTGACATGATTTCTAAGCTCATCGTAAGATTCGCTAACGTAATTCTTTAAGTTTGACATCTTTCTAAGAT
>JBHEPM010000034.1:0-17926 GCA_046260295.1 Psychroflexus sp. | reverse complement strand
CTTCGCAGGTGTCTTGACACAAAACCCTTCGTAAAAATACTTTGGTACTTTCAAAACAAAATATATTTTGTTTTTCAGTAATGCTCGGGACAGGCTTCTCGCCTCATGCTTTTACTATTCAGCACGGGTTGAGAGGCTCGAACTCCCGACACCTGGTTTTGGAGACCAGTGCTCTACCAACTGAGCTAAACCCGTTTATAAATTTCATTTTTTTAGGCGTGCAAAGAAACAAAATAATTTGCATTAAAAAAAATGAATTTTAAAAAGTTAAGGTATCCGCCTATAACGAACACCTTAACTGAATTTATTATTTATTGAATAATAATTACAATATTTCAGTCACTTGACCAGCACCTACTGTACGACCTCCTTCACGAATAGCGAATCTAAGCCCAACATTCAATGCAATCGGCTGAATCAATTCAACAGTAATTGTCAAGTTATCACCTGGCATTACCATTTCAACTCCATCAGGAAGATTAATAGTTCCTGTAACATCCGTAGTTCTTACATAAAACTGTGGTCTGTAGTTGTTATGGAATGGCGTGTGACGTCCACCTTCTTCTTTTTTCAAGATATAAACCTCAGCTTTAAATTTATCATGTGGCTTGATAGAACCAGGCTTGGCGATTACCATACCTCTAGAAATTTGGTTTTTCTCAATACCTCTTAACAAGATACCAACATTATCACCAGCTTCACCTCTATCCAAAATCTTACGGAACATTTCAACTCCAGTAATAGTTGATTTCATATTTTCGGCACCCATACCGTTAATTTCAACAGCATCACCAGTGTTTGCAACACCTGTTTCAATACGACCAGTTGCTACGGTACCTCGACCAGTAATTGAAAATACATCTTCAACAGGCATTAAGAAATCTTTCTCAACATCTCTCTCTGGCAATTCAATCCACTCATCAACCGCCTCCATCAAGTCAAGAACAGTTTTAGCCCATTTTTCTTCTCCTTCTAAAGCACCAAGCGCAGAACCAGAAATAACAGGAGCATTGTCACCATCGTACTCGTAAAAAGAAAGCAAATCTCTTACTTCCATTTCAACTAATTCCAAAAGCTCCTCATCATCAACAAGGTCAACTTTATTTAAGAAAGTAACAATTCTAGGAATACCAACTTGACGTCCTAAAAGAATATGCTCACGAGTTTGTGGCATAGGTCCGTCAGTAGCAGCAACCACAAGAATAGCACCGTCCATTTGAGCAGCACCAGTAACCATGTTCTTCACATAATCGGCGTGACCTGGACAGTCAACGTGCGCATAGTGACGATTTGCAGTTTGATATTCAACATGAGAAGAGTTAATAGTAATACCACGCTCTTTTTCTTCAGGTGCATTATCAATTTGATCAAAAGCACTAGCTTCAGAATATCCAGCATCTGCCATTACTTTAGTGATAGCAGCTGTAAGTGTAGTTTTTCCGTGATCGACGTGTCCAATCGTACCTATATTAAGGTGTGGTTTGGATCGATCAAAATTTTCCTTTGCCATAGTAGTAAATTATTTAATCTTAGTTATATATTAGTGTTAACGTTTATAACAACATAAAAAGTCAGCAAAACCAAGTTTTGAGACTTTAAAATTGAGCCAACGACGAGAATTGAACTCGTGACCTTTTCCTTACCAAGGAAACGCTCTACCCCTGAGCTACGTCGGCAAATCAAGTATTAAATTGAGATAAAAAAGAGCGAAAGACCGGGTTCGAACCGGCGACATTCAGCTTGGAAGGCTGACGCTCTACCAACTGAGCTACTTCCGCTTATTTAATTATTTCAATCCAAACCCGAAATTATCCGACTTGGTTGTGGGGAGAGTAGCCCCGACGCTTCGGGGGAACCTGCAAAAGTTCTCCTCTAGCTTTTACTCTTGTGGGGAGAGCAGGATTCGAACCTGCGAAGGTAAAACCAACAGATTTACAGTCTGTCCTCGTTGGCCGCTTGAGTATCTCCCCAAAATTTCCTGAAATATGAGCCGATGGAGGGACTCGAACCCACGACCTGCTGATTACAAATCAGCTGCTCTAGCCAGCTGAGCTACATCGGCTTTTCAGTATGTCAATCAGTTACTTTTTCGTAACGGGTTGCAAATATAAAACGAAAATTGGTATCTGAAAATTATTTTTTACTTTTTTTTAAAAAATTTATTTACAATTTTTTATTTCGATTTTGATCTTGGATGGGCCAAGTTATGTGCTTTTGTAAGTTCTTTTAAACTATTCTGAGTGTAAACTTGTGTTGACGCTAAGCTACTGTGACCTAAAAGTTCTTTGATAGCTGTAATATCTGCCCCTTTCTCTAATAAATGATTTGCAAATGTGTGCCTCAACAAATGTGGACTTTGCTTTTGTTTTGTCGATACTTGTGAGAAATACTTTTGAACGACGCGATGAATTAAATTAGGATACGCCATTTTTCCTTTATTTGTTAGTATTAAACTTCTAACAGTGTCGTCTATAATTTTTGAGTGTTCCGTAATATACTTTGACAACAAGACTTTAGTACTTTTCAATAGCGGAACTAATCTTTGTTTACTTCTTTTACCGTGAATTCTGACTTGATTTTCACTTAAATCTAAATCCTCTAATTTTAAATCTATCAATTCTTGCCGGCGCATACCTGTTGTGTACAATAATTCAATAATTAAATGGTCACGCAAACCTTCGAAAGTTTCATCATTGTAAATTTCGTTGAGATGATTGATTTCTTTTATAGAAAAAGCATTTTGTTGTCTTTTCGGAGTTTTCAATACTTGATGCTTTGCTAAAGGATTTTCATCAATGCGTTTAACTTTCAGTAAAAATTTGAAATAGGTTTTTAAACTTGAAATTTTCCGATTGATACTTTTGTTTTCCAAACCAGCATTCACAAGCTCGACAATCCATTGTCTAATCATCGAATAGTTTGCGGCATCTATTTCAGTAGTTTCGAAATACGATTCAAGAAAATTTTGAAACTGTTCTAAATCTGAATTATAAGCTTTCAAAGTTAGCTTTGAATATTTTTTTTCGTGTGAAAGATATTCGATGAATTTTGAAATTGACATACTTTAAGTGCTTGATTTATCAAATTTAATAAAGAAATCACGAAGTGAAGCAGAAATGTTTTTTTAACTTAAATCCTAAATTGAATTCATATTGAATTAAAATGAAAACGCACCAACTTAATTAATTTAGTCGATGCGTTTTAAAACAAATATTTTTCATGATATTTTGACGCCATTTTCGCCAAAAATTTTCAAATGAAAATTGGACTCACAATTTAATTATGTCGCTGGCTTATAGTCTTCGTTGTCAATTACCATTTTGGCGATAATTTTGATGCCATTTTCGCCAAACTTTTCAACTTAAAATTTACTCACAATTTAATTATGTCGCTGGCTTATAGTCTTTGTTATCAATTACCATTTTGGCGATAATTTCTTTTAAAATTTCAGAAGTGCCGCCGCCGATTGGTCCGAGTCGACTGTCCCTGAACATTCTTGCCATTGGATAATCTTCTACATAACCATAACCGCCTAAGAGTTGTAAACAATCATAAATCACTTCATCAGCCATTTTGGTTGATAATAATTTAGACATTGTCGCTTCTTTCACCACATATTCACCAGAATCCAAGCGTTTTGCAGTTGTATAATTGAATGTTTTACACATTTCAACTTCACTTGTTCGTTCTGCAACTTTATGTCTTAAGGCTTGAAATTTATCAATGGTTTGGCCAAATGCTTCGCGTTCTGACATATATTGAATGGCATACTCTAAAGCAAATTCCGCTCTAGCGTGTGCATTGACACCCATGATTAAACGCTCCAAAGCGAAGTGTTGCATGATGTATGGAAAACCTTGATTGCGTTCTCCCATTAAATGAGATTTGGGAATTTCAACATTATCAAAAGCAATTTCTGCCGTATCTGAAGCGCGCCAACCTAGTTTATTCAATTTTGTAGCTGAAATCCCTGGCGTGTCTCTATCCACAATAAAAATACTCATGCCTTTTCCGCCTTTTTCTGGTGCGGTTTTAGCCGCAACTACCAAATAATCAGAATAAACACCGTTTGTAATAAAGGTTTTGGAACCATTAATCACAAACTTGTCGTCTTTTTCAACAGCAGTCGTTTTCATTCCAGCAACATCAGAACCACCAAAAGGCTCTGTGATACAAAGACAACCAATCATATCTCCAGAAATTGAAGCCGAAAGGTATTTTTCTTTAATTTCTTCGCTACCTTCTTTGTTAACATGAGTCATCGCTAAGTAAGCATGCGCCCAAATAGCAGCAGCAAAACCGCCAGAATTGATTTTCTGTAACTCTTCTAGTAAAATAATAGTGTAGAACAAATCTAGGTCAAGTCCGCCATATTTTTCAGGATACGCTAAACCGAAGTATCCCATCTCACCAAATTTCTTCCAGATAAAACGCTCTATTGTGCCTTCATTTTCCCATTTATCCAAATGTGGAACGACTTCTTTTTTCAAAAATTCACGAAGACTTTTTCTGAACATCTCGTGTTCTTCAGTAAAATACATATTGCTCATCTCTTATTATTTTTATCCAACTTTAAGTATTATTCTTCAATTTTCAAATATAATTGAATTCTGTCTAATTTATAAGCCGGAAAACCTTCTATTTTTGATAATTCCTCAAAATTTGAGATACCTTCTCTTAGTTTCACAAAGTTGACAATCTTTCTTGCCATTTCATAATCAAAATAAGGCAATTCTGAAATATCCAATACTTCGGCTTCATTGATATTGACGACTTTGATGTCTTTTGGTGTTTTCAGTGCAAATTTGTTTTTCAACCTTTCAATCACTTCAGTTTTCAACCCATAAACATCTTTCAGCTGAATTATGTCTGAAAAACCATCTATTTTGTATCTATATTTTATAATTCTTTCTGAAATCACTTCTCCTATTCCGGACACAGAAGTCAACTCTGAAGCTGTTGCTTTGTTCAAATCTACTTTTTCTGCATAACTTAAACTTGAATTATTTTTTTTCGAGTTTTCTCTTTTTCTGGCTTCAATCACCCAATCTGGAAATTTGAAATAAGTACCGTAGGTATTCATCCACTCATCAGAAACTTTAGTCACATCCTGAAATTGTGCTTTGGAATTGATCCACTGTTCGCCTGCTCGGTATTTGAGGAGTCGATCTATTTCATCTGTGGACATTTTCAAAGTATATCCTTTATAATCTGTGATAAAATTAGGATTAAATGGATATATTTTTCTTTTTTTTGCTAAGCTTTGTTCTTTTTTTAACGAATCTACAATCTTTTGAAGTGAATCTGTCTTTGCGTTGGAAAAAGCAAAATCAGTATTCTGTTTGTTTACGTTCAACTCAAAATAATTGAAAGCAATCCCTGTAATTAGGATTAGTGTTAATACAAAAATTCCGTTTCGATCTCCACGATTGTAGCCGAAACGGAATTTTCTATTTTTCATCTTAAATGAGTTCTATATTATTTTTTCAAAACTTCCTTTTGAAATATTTTGCCGTTTTTCAAGTCAGCAAAGTATTGTTTCAAATCATTTCTAACTTCTCCTGACATAATATACAAACCAATTATATTTGGAAAAGACATGGCTAAAATCATCATATCTGAAAAATCTAAAACAGCACCTAAACTCACAGAAGCACCCAAAACTACAAAAAGCAAGAATATAATTTTGTAGACCAATTCTGAACGATTACTTCGACCAAAAATGTAAGTCCATGCTCTCATTCCATAATATGACCAAGAGATCATAGTTGAAAAAGCAAAAAGGAAAACCGCAATTGCCAGAACATAAGGAAACCAAGAAATCACACTTCCAAAGGCATCTGTCGTCAATTGAACGCCAGAAACTCCATCAACTTCATGCATCCCTGTAAAAATCAAAACCAAAGCTGTTAAAGTACAGACCACAACCGTATCGATAAATGGTTCTAGCAAAGCTACAAAACCTTCTGATGGTGGATGATTCGTTTTGGCAGCAGAGTGAGCAATAGCTGCAGAACCAACGCCAGCTTCGTTAGAAAATGCTGCACGTTGGAAACCAACAATCAAAACTCCAATAAAGCCACCTTTCAAAGCTGATGGTGTAAAAGCACCACTAAATATAGCATTGAATGCCGGACCAATATTTTCTAAATTCATACCAATAACAGTCAACGCACCAAGAATATAAACACCGGCCATAATTGGCACAACTTTTCCAGTCACTTTAGCAATACTATTGATGCCGCCAATAATAACAATACCAACCAAAACAGCTAAGAATATTCCAAACCAAACGCCACTATCGCCATCTAGAAATGGAATTTGACTTGATAGAATTTTGAAAGACTGATTGGACTGGAACATATTTCCACCACCGAACGAAGCGCCGATAGCCAAAACAGCGAAAAATGCAGCTAGGAATTTTCCTAATTTATTCATGTTTCTTTTTTCTAAACCGTAACGCAAATAGTTCATCGGACCGCCAAATATTCGTCCTTCTTTATTAATGAAACGATACTTCACGCCCAATGTACATTCAACAAATTTCGATGACATTCCTAAAAATCCGGCCACAATCATCCAAAATGTAGCGCCTGCACCACCAAGTGAAACCGCCACAGCAACACCGGCAATATTACCTAAACCTACCGTTGCAGAAACTGCCGTCGATAAAGCTTGAAAATGAGTAATTCTACCTGGGGCGTTAGGCTCATCGAACTTGCCTCTAGCTAATTGAATTGCATGTTTGAAACCACGAATATTAATGAACCCCATTCTAAAAGTAAAGAATGCCGCTCCAAAAATCAACCAAATCACAATAAAAGGAATGCCTTTGGTCAAAGGTGTTCCGTTAGGGTTTTCTAATGCAACTGGCTGATCGTATTCAATTTCTCCGAATTTATGCGCATTTTGTGCAATGACATATTCTCTGTTATCTGGATTATAAATATATTCACCTTCACCGACCAAATGTTTTATCTCACCATCAGCTTCGGCTTTTACAGTGACATCTTCACCAGAAATATTTATGATTGCAACATCTTGTCCTTTTTTAACCTTAGCCTCCTCATCAACTAGCCAAGTTTTTAATTGAAATTTTTTCTCTGTATTCGGCTCCCACTCTGGAGAGAAAAGAATTTTATCATCTGTATACACAACCGGATCGTAAATACCTATAGCTGCAAAAGGATCCCAAAACAAAACACTTCCCATCGCATCAACGACTGGCTGGAAGGTTCCATTAAATTTTTCAACAACAGATTCTGCTTTAATTTTGTAAGATTTTTCAACGTTATTACCTTCAGCGTCGGTCACTTTTACAGTATGAGTAATGCCTTCAACCAAATCACTGGATTTATTAGAAGTTTTTGGCGTCTCTAACCTAGACCACTGATATTTGTATGGCGGCGTCCCACCGCTAACCTCAATTTCGATTTGACCATCATTAATCTTGTCTGAAGGGTTGATTAATGTTTCTTTAATTTCTAGTTCTTGAGAAAATCCAAAAACACAAATGAATAATAACGAAACGATTAAAGTAATATTTCTTACCATAAAAATATTTTGTATATAAGTATTTCAATAATTTGCGTGTTTTGAAACTTATTTGTTTCAAAATATCTCGCAATATGCAAAAAATATATCTTTCATTCAAATGTATGAGAGTAAATTCTTTAAGTGATTTTTAACGTGCATTTTTAATAATTTCTTTCCATATATTAAAAAAATCATCGCTTTACAGCGCGTAACATATGTCGTTTGCCAGGCGGTCCAGGTATTATTTCAACCTTAAAACCAACGGATTGCATGGCTCGACGCGCCGAACCTTTGGCTGAATAGGTTACTAAAACACCGTTTTCTCTCATGGCAATGAACATAATTTGAAAAATTTGTTCTGTCCACAATTCTGGTTGAACACGAGCGCCGAATGCATCAAAATAAATAACATCGAATTGATTTTCAAACTGAATCTTCTCAAAAAACAGTCGTAGTTTTTTTAAACTGAAATATTCTGAAACGTCTTCAAAACTTTCCCATTGGCAATTCTGAATATTTGAATAAAGTTGTTTTGCGTTTTCAAAATGAAGTTGTTCAGGATAATTCAAACCCTGAATTTCTTCTGAAGACACAGGAAAAGCTTCAACACCTGTATAATTTATTTTAATTTGTTGTTTTTCTGCCCAAATGGAAGTCAATAAAGCATTTAATCCTGTTCCAAAACCAATTTCTAAAACATTAATTTCTGAAGTTGAATTGTTTTTAAAATACTCTAAGCCAGATTTAACATAAACATGTTCAGCTTCTTGGATGGCACCGTGTGTAGAATGATATTGCTCATCCCAATCTTCAATTTGAATGGTTTTGGAGCCGTCGCCAGTGGTAATAATTTTTCGTTTCATTACAAATCGAAAACTGAAGTGCGTTTTGTATAAACTAAATCTTTCAATTTTAACCAAAAAGCCAGTGTGAGATAAAATGCGAATCCAACGCCGAATGTGGCAAAAGACAAATAAATAAAAAATAAACGCACAGATTTGGCTTTCATTCCCAAACGGTCTGCCAGTCTGGAACTGACATAAAATCCGTGTTTTTCAAAAAAATTCCTAATATTATTGACACGTGTTTTCATAGTTTGATCAAATCTATTCCTATCTGACATTTCATGCACTTATACAAGTCGCAGTAGTTGGTTTTCAACTGAATTAATGCTTGACTTTCCAGAGCATTTTCTGATATTTTAGGTTTCAATTTACTAAAACCTTTTGTAATGCTATTTTTTTCTGACTTTAAAGCCGAAATAAATGGGTAAATATCTTCCTCAAAATTAGTTTGTCCTTTGTATTTTGAATAGGCAAATTTCAATGGAATAAGTGTATTTATAATCAATAAATCTTTAAAATTTTGACTCAATTTTTTTGGTCGCATTTTGCTTTCTTTTCCGAAATTGTAATGCGTATCCCAATAATTTGAAGCAGAAACATCAAGAATTTCATAGATGTTTTTCAAAGTTTTACTTTGTATTAATTTTGAAAACAAATGCTGCTTTTTACTGTAAAGCATCGCCAGTTGGGACAATCTGATATTTGGAAAATTATCTGGTCGAAGCCTGAAATATTTCACTTGAATATTTTCTTCTGAAGTGAGTTGAAATTTTTGCTTTAAAAATTGAAATTCTTTTTTCAAATCTTCAAAATAAACATCGTCATGGTTTTTGTTCAAAATTCCACTCATGCCAAAAAACAAAGCTTCCAACTGAAATTGGTTTTCAGATAATTTATTTACAACTTTAAAGTCTAAGCTATTTGCCATTTGCAAAAAACTTTGACCGTTGATGTTCAGTCCAAAATTTTTAGCCAACATCTTGAAACATACCTCATCCCAATTATTTGAAGATTGCTCTAAAAAGTCCAAAATCAAAGTATTTTTAGCTTCTAATCTTTCAATATAAAGGCGTTCCAACCAAGTTGAGATTTTGAAATCATCAACTTCAGAAATGCTGTTTTCGCAATTGATCCATTTTTCTTTGTTATTTTCAAAAAGATTCAAATAAGAATTCAATTGCTTTTTAGAAATATAATCTTGCAACTTTAAACTTGGAATTTGCGTTTGGTCACTTCTGAAAACATCGACGTCATCTTCCCAAACCACGTGCAAAATCACATTATCATAAGCTTTGTCATTTTGATGTCCGTGTGCGTACCAATCTGAAGATTTCAGGTGAATTTCAACATTTCCAGCCCACAATTGATCACCGATTTTCAATTTGGCTTGTTGAAAATCTGGACCGGATTCAGTTTCATTATGTTTGCCTATTTGAGAAATTGAAACAGGCATTCCACAAGATGTCTCCAAATTCTTGAAATCGAATTTTTTGAATTTCCAGACATAATGTAGAAAAGCTTCTCGCATTTTATAAGGCTTTTTCCAATTGAGATTTCACGCCTTCTTGAAAAGTTTCTAGCCATTTTTCATATTGCAAAGCGCTAGGATGCAAGGCGTCGGGCGCTAACATTTTTTCTGATTGGTGAAGCGGTTTTGACATTTCCTGAATGCCATAAAAAGGAACGTCATACTTTTGACAAATCCTTTTTGCAATTGCATTATATTCGGTAAGTTTTTCTGTAATTCCTGTCAAATTTTTCTCTTTGGCATAAGCAGATTCGCTGTAATCAGGAATCCCAACTACGAAAACACTTTTCTCGTCATTTTTTGAAGATTGAATGGCTTTTTGAAGCAAAGTTTCAAATTCGGCTTCATATTGAGAAATCGGTTTGTCTTGGTACTGATTATTCACCCCGATTAATAGCGAAACCATATCATAAGAATTTTCTTTTATTTCTTCTGAATCCAGGGTTTCAAGCAATTCATCGGTTCGCCAGCCTGTCACAGCAATTATTTTCGGGTTTTCAATATGAAATCCACGTTTGTTCAAATAATTTTTTAGTTGATACGGCCAAGATTTTTCCAATTCTACTTGTTCGCCAATCGTGTAAGAATCACCTAATGCTAAATACGAATATTCAGCGGTTTGACTGTAAGTTTCACTCATAAATAAAAATATTAAACCTAGGACAGTGGTTTTCATAATTCAAATAGATTGAAACCAAATTTAAGTAAAATGAATAAATTTAGGAGTGTATTTTGAAAATTAAAGCAAATCTTCTAAAGCTTTATCAATTTGAGAAAAGCTAAAATCAAAACCTGTAGATTGAATTTTTTTAGCACTGACCAATTGGCTTCCGAGCACAATTGTTGACATTTCGCCCAACATTAATTTGAGTACAAATTTTGGGACGTTTGGCAAGATCAGTGGCTTTTTGAGTTGCTTGGCAATGGCTTTGGTCAGTTCTTTATTGTTCACTGGATTTGGCGCAACTGCATTAAAAGTGCCTTCCAAATTCAACTCGACTAAATGTAAAAATATAGATGCCAAATCGTCTATATGAATCCAAGATTGCCATTGTTTTCCAGAACCTAGCGGCGCACCAACATATTTTTCAATTGGTGACTTTATTTTTTCGAGTGCGCCATCATTTTCAGAAAGCACCACACCAATGCGTACTTTGGAAACTTCTAAACCCAAATCTTCAAATTCATCTGCTGCAGCTTCCCACTTTTCGACAACTTCTGTCAAAAAATCTTCGCCTTTTTCATAATCTTCTTCTTGGTGAAGTTTCGTCAGCGAATCTTTATACAAACCAACTGCGCTTGCCGAAACCAAATGTTCTATTTGATGTTTATTTTCAGATAAACATTTTTTCAGCGTGTTCAGACTATCTATTCTGCTGTTGAGAATTTCTTTTTTGTAAGATTTCGTCCAAGATTTTGCTATGCTTGCACCAGCAAGATTGATAATTGTTGAAACATTTTTCAGACAGTCGGCGTCAATTTCATTTTTGGCAGGATTCCAATAAAAACCTTGATAATTGGTTTCTGAAACAATTTTAGATTGACTTGTTGTCAAATAATTCACATCAATATCTGATTTATGGCAATGCTTAACGATGTTTTGACCAACCAATCCTGTGGCGCCGGTTATTAAAATCCTCATTATTTTTTTCCTAAATTTAAACAGATAAATCGAGGAAAATTCAGCTTTAGCAAGTGTTTAACAACAAAAAAAACCGACTTGGAGATTCAAGTCGGTTTTTTACTATTTATTTTGAACTATATTTTTCAAACAACTTTCACCGTCCAATTATTTTTATCTTCTATTCTGTTATATTGAATATCTTGAAGCGTTTTTTTGAAAAACAATGAATATGGATTTTCAACATCTGGCAAATCATGATATTTACCGTCGCACTCAAAACCTTCGACTCTCACAACTGTCGCTGCGGTTCCTGCACCAAAGATTTCTTTCAATTCACCTTTTTCAGCTGCGTCTACAATTTGTTTTACAGAAACGCGGTCAACTTCAATTTCTATGTCATAATCTTTAGCCAACTGAATGATGCTTTTTCTGGTCACACCATCCAAAATTCTGTCATTGGTAGGCGCGGTTAAAAGTTTGTCACCAACTCTGAAGAAAATATTCATCGTGCCAGCTTCTTCTAGATATTCGTGATTGTTGGCGTCAGTCCAAATAATCTGATCCAAACCACGTTCTTTGGCAAGATTTGTAGGGTAAAATTGAGCACCGTAATTTCCTGCTGCTTTTGCAGAACCAACACCACCATTGGCTGCACGGCTGTAATCTTGAGAAAACAAGACTTTAACTGGTTTGTTGTAATAAGCCTGCGCAGGACAAGTGATAATTATAAACCTATATTTATTCGAAGGAGACGCAGAAACACCTTCTTCTGTGGCAATAACAAATGGACGAATATACAGCGAATTTCCACCTCCTTTTTTCACCCAATCTTTATCGAGTTTGAGCAAAGTATCTAAACTAGAAAAGAAAAATTCTCTAGGAAATTCAGGAATTGCCATTCGTTTTGATGACTTATTGATTCTTTCAAAATTTTGTTCTGGTCTAAATAACCAAACTTGGTCATCATCGTCTTTGAAAGCTTTCATCCCTTCAAAAACAGCTTGTCCATAATGAAAAACTTTAGCAGAAGGCGCAAATTCCATCGGTCCGTAAGGCATAATTTTTGGCGTTTGCCACTCGCCATCTATGTAATCGGAATACATCATGTGGTCAGCGTATTGCTTTCCAAACTGAAGGTTGCTAAAATCAACATTTTGTATTCTAGATTCTTTTATCTTTGTAATATCTAAATTTATATCGTTTGCTTGCATGACTAAAATTTTGTGCAAATGTATTAAATTTAATACATTTTTAATTCAGAAAGATTCCTAACTTTGTCCCAATATAAAACATAATTTTTAAATAATTATCATGAAAAAGCTACTTTTACTACCAATTCTAATATTCTTTTTGGCTTGTAATCAAAATACAAACAAGGATAAAAATGAAGACCACAAAGGCGAAAACACAGAAAACCAATCTGATTCTAAATCTGAAGATAAAAAAGAACTCGCTGAAGTTTCTGTAAAAGACCAAAAAACCTTTGGTGAAGATTTTACCGTAAAAAATGAAATGAATGCAGAATCCATGATGGAAAAATTCAATGATTTGAAAGTTGGCGACACAATTCAAGTTCAATTCAAATCTGAAGTGAAAGAAGTTTGTGCCAAAAAAGGATGTTGGATGAAAATGGAATTACCAGAAGATCTGCAAGCCATGGTAAGGTTCAAGGATTATGGTTTTTTCATGCCAAAAGATATTCCAGGAAATGAAGTGGTTTTAAACGGCAAAGCTTTCAAAGAAGAAATGTCTGTGGAAGACCAAAAACATTATGCTGAAGATTCTGGCGAAAGCGAAGAAAAAATCGCAGCAATCACTGAACCAAAAGTCACTTACAGCTTTTTAGCAGATGGGGTTAAAGTTGTTGAAGAATAATAAATAGGACATATTTATAGCTAAAACTGCCTTTGATTTCAAGGCAGTTTTTTTATTTCAATTTTTGAATAAAATCTCCAATCGAGTCGATTCCTTCAGCTGACAAATGTTTGATAAAGGCTGAACCAATAATGCAACCTTTGGTGTATTCAGCCGCTTGAGAAAATGTCAATTTGTCCTTGATTCCAAAACCTGCCATCAATTTATTTTGAAGCTTCATCTTTCCGACACGTTCAAAATAATCCAAATTATCTTGATTAAATCCAGCTTCGCTTCCAGTTGTTTTGGAGGTGCTTACCATATAAATAAAACCAGAATCGTTTTGGTCGATTTTTAGGATTCTTTCTACAGAAGTTTCTGGCGTGATGAGTGGAATGAATTTCAAATTGTAATTTTTAAAAATTTCTTTATATTGTTGTCCGATAAAACTCAAAATTATCAAAAAAAGACATTGCAACCCTAGTAAAATGGTTTGTTTTTTAGGATTTTAAAATAGTAAGCCCCCTGTCACCTAAGGTGAACTCCATAGCTAATTGTTCTGCTATTTCTTCTGGTGTTCCTTTATTTTTTTCGTAATCTTTAATGTATGTATCCATATTGTCAAAAAAGTCTTTAAACTTTACGTAAGAGAATAGGTGTTTTTGTAAAAGGCTAATCAAATTAGAGAATGCCCATGACT
Source organism: Psychroflexus sp. (assembly GCA_046260295.1). Taxonomy (GTDB): domain Bacteria; phylum Bacteroidota; class Bacteroidia; order Flavobacteriales; family Flavobacteriaceae; genus Psychroflexus. Next base: position 3,839 of record JBHEPM010000034.1, on the reverse strand, counting down.
TTTCAAGGGCTTTTTTCATTAGACTTATAAGTAATAAGGCAATTAAGGTAACCCAAACCTGTATCTGGACGGCGTTTTGATTCTCGCCATAGAAGTATTGTAGCGGGAAGTTTTGTTTTATCTTTTTAAACAAGGTTTCAATTTGCCATCTCTTTTTATACAGGTTTGCTATCTGTTCTGCCTCTAAATCAAATAGGTTGGTAAGAAAGTAGTAAGCCTTATTTTTTTCTTCGTGGTAAAAACTTACAAGCCTTAATTCAACCTTTACCTCTTGTGCATTATCATCTTTATAGCTTAAAGCTATTTTAGCATCTCTTAGTATATGATCTGGTGTTGCTGGTTTAAGTTCAAACTCTTCTATTAGCTCTTCTTTTGCATTGTTTTTAAGCCGAGTAACAAAGTAGATATCGCTTTTATTCCACTGATCAAACAATTTGTAATTGTTGTAAGCTTTATCCATAAGAGCCACTTCGTTTGGCTTCATAATGTCTTTATGGTGTATAAACATAGAATCGTGTTCTGTGGCGTGGCTATGATATACTTTTACTGGTATTCCTGCTTGCATATCTAGCTTTTGATGACTCTTTAGTCCTCCTTTACGTTTACCGCTGTTAGCGTTGCGACCCACACAATTGAATATAGGTTGGAATAGCTTTATAGTTGTAGAATCTATAGCATATACCTTTTTATCTATTAAAAGCTGTTTGTGGCTGTCCGATAATTCTGGCAGATATTTGTTGACAAGGGCATTGTAAATATCTTCAAAGACCAAATAGCTTCTTCGCTTATTGGCATCAGATATAGTGCTTCGTCGTGGAGTATAATCGAACTTACAATGACTTATTTTTGTTCCGTAACTCACTATACCTGCTGATAATTCTCGTAATGAGTTACATCCAGAGACAACACCATAAAGCATAGTTATTAAGTGCTGGAAAGTTGTAAAACGTTTACAATAACGGTCGCTATTGTGATGTGTTGAAGCATTTGACACAATAGAGGAATCAATCAAATTTATCATTTGACTGAATATTGGCTGTCCGAAAAAATGATTACTTTTACTCATAGCTGAATTATTTGAAAGTTAATACAGCTATATACGAAAAATCCCTCAATTAATGAGGGATTTTTTATCGGACACTAATAATTATTTTTACTAAATTTATAATTAACTAATTAAAACGATCCGAATGATAAAAAACTACATCTATATATTATTTATTTTGCAGTCGTTCATTTTTCATTCTCAATCGGAATCGAAAGAGAAAACCTATTTTTCTGAAATGATAGCCACTTACCAATCTGAATACCAGAAAAAAGCTAAAATTGCACATCGTTTTGGTGATCAAAAGCGTTCTGAACAATTACTGGATTCTCTGATTAATCAAAAATTGGTGGGAAGTTATATGGACAATTTCAATGTGGATTGCCTTGCCACCAGAAATTGCTGTATAAATGATTACAAAAAGCCGATTTATTTGATGACTTACGCATCATGGTGTATTCCCAGTAAAGGTGAAATTCCAGCCATTAATAGTTTTGTCAAAAAATACCACAAAGATATTGATTTTGTGCTTTTACTTTGGGATGAAAAAAGAGAAGTCATTAGGTTTTCAAGACAGTTTCATCGCAAAATGGACGTCGTGTATGTAAATGAATTAAAAAATAGAGATGCTTATACTGTCAAAATGTTGAAACATTCATTGGGTTTTCCGACTACATTTCTAATTGGCAGTGACAAAAAAATTCTCGATATCAGAAAAAACACACAAATACATCCCAGCATTGATGCCCAAAAAGCTCTAGAAACATGCATTTCTGATATGAAAAACGACATCGGAATCATAATGAATTATGAATCTGAAATTGTGAGCGATTTAGTTAAAACTGAAGATTAATTATTTGGTAAAAATGACTAACCTCAGTCCTAAAATTACCAGAACTACACCAAAAATTTGTTTTAATACTTTTTCACTGATGCTGATAGCGAGTTTTGAACCTAAGTAGCCTCCAATCACGAACATCAGTGCCATAATTAATGCATATTTCCAGTTTAAACTGCCATCTTGGTGATAATTATAAGCCGCGGCTAAAGTGACCGGTACTGCCAATACTGCTAAACTTGTACCTTGTGCTTGATGTTGAGTAAAGCCCAACAAAAACACCATTAGCGGTACCATAACCACACCACCACCAACGCCCAAAACACCACTCAAAAACCCGGCAAGAAGCCCAATAATGACTAAAAATATGATGATTGTGAAGCTCATAGCAAAATTACTTTTTTGGTATTTTTATTTTGTAAACTTTTTTGGAATAATTATCCAAATGCTTGTCTCTTAACCAAGGATTATAAATTTTCAGTGTTTTGTAATTAATGTCAAATTGACGACCAAACTGAACAAAATCACTCACAGCTGTATCAACTTCTACAGTTCTTGTAGGCTGAAATTCATACAAATCATCTTCTGAATAAATAAATCCAAACTCTTCTGCGTTAGCAATAATATGTTTCAATGCCATAATTCTAAATACATAACGAGAAGTTTCCGGATTCAGTAACAAATCGTAATAGTCTTGAACTTCTTGACGTTTCAATTCTCTTGAAATACCAGTGTTGCCAGCATTATAAGCAGCAGCAGCTAAAGTCCAAGTTCCAAAGCGTTCCTTTGCATTTTTAATATATTGACAGGCTACTTCTGTAGATTTTTCAATATTATAGCGTTCATCAACATTGCTGTTGATTTCCAATCCATATTCTTCTCCGGTGGACTCCATAATTTGCCAAAATCCAGTCGCGCCAGCTGGCGAAACTACATGTTCAAGACCGCTTTCAGCAACTGCTAAATATTTAAAATCTTCAGGAATACCATGTTTTTCTAAAATTGGTTCTATAATTGGAAAATATTTGTTGGCACGTTTAATCAATAGCAAGGCGTTCGATTGCCAATAAGTATTGACTAAAAGTTCTCGATCCATACGTTCTCTGATATCTGGAATTCCCAATGGTGCTTTTTCTCCAGCAAATTCAATTTCTTCTGGCATTTCCAAAGCGAAAACATTGTAATCCTCTTCAAAGGATTTCTCTGGAGATTTTTTTATTTCTGAAGTTGAATCTCCATTCATGAAGCTTGTTGTTGCCACATAAGACAGGATTGTAAAGCAAACCAATCCAAAAATAAAGATTGATTTTTTAAAAAATGTATCTAATTTCATAAGTTTTTATTGTTTTTTATTTTTCCATGTTTTATCAATTCTGGCAGATGCTGATTAAACCATCTGTATTTTGTAATAATCATAATATGAGTTCCACCGGGAATAACAATGCAATTATCGATATTTTTCATCGGAAACACCAAATCTTCGTCGCCATGAATATGAATTAAATCTTTAATAGGTTGGTTTTGTTGCCAACAAAGCATTTCTTTAATAGCCCAATCTAAATATTTTTTATCACTCACGGACAAATATTGTTGGTATAATTTGATGCGTTTTCTCACCGAATCGCCAACAGGCAAACGCTCAATTTGCGTCATATAGTTCATTAAGCTTGTTGGTAAAAACTTATAAATACCTGTATTTCTAGCAAATTTCATTCGTGAAGGCAATTCGTGTTTTGTCTTTACACTAGACACGATAATCAGTCGTTTTACATTCAGAAAACGACTCATTTCTTGAACCAAAACACCACCAAAGGAAACACCAATCAACACGATTTCTTCATCATTATCAATTTCAGCAGACATTCTTTTTGCATAATCTGTCAAAGATTCATCGGTTTCAGGAATTTTCCAATCCAACCACTTGATTTCATATTTATCTTTTGGAAGAACGATATG
>JBHEPM010000033.1:4531-18389 GCA_046260295.1 Psychroflexus sp. | reverse complement strand
AATTTCAAATATAGATATAAACGATCCTGATTTTCCAACTGGTGCCACTCAAACTGAAGGCACCAATCCAACGACAATTACTATTTTAAGTGGTCAAACGTTAAATGAAATCGATGGATTCTACGAAACAGGAACATTAACAGGCCATCTGTATTTTGATGAAAACGGAAACGGCACACAAGACGGAAATGAACCAAATATGCCAAACGTTGATGTTGAAATTACCGATGCACTGGGCGAAACCACGATTCTTGAAACCGATGCCAACGGTGATTGGAGTTTAGAATTGCCAATCGGTGATGCAATTTCAAATATAGATGTAAACGATCCTGATTTTCCAACTGGTGCCACTCAAACTGAAGGCACCAATCCAACGACAATTACTATTTTAAGTGGTCAAACGTTAAATGAAATCGATGGATTCTACGAAACAGGAACATTAACAGGCCATCTGTATTTTGATGAAAACGGAAACGGCACACAAGACGGAAATGAACCAAATATGCCAGGTGTGAATGTTGAAATTACCGATGCACTGGGCGAAACCACGATTCTTGAAACCGATGCCAACGGTGATTGGAGTTTAGAATTGCCAATCGGTGATGCAATTTCAAATATAGATATAAACGATCCTGATTTTCCAACTGGTGCCACTCAAACTGAAGGCACCAATCCAACGACAACTACAGTTTTAAGCGGTCAAACATCTACAGAAATAGATGGATTTTTCCAAAGTGGAACATTAACAGGCCATTTGTATTTCGATGAAAATGGTAATGGCACACAAGACGGAAATGAACCAAATATGCCAAACGTTGATGTTGAAATTACTGACGCACTTGGCGAAACCACGATTCTTGAAACTGATGCTAATGGGGATTGGAGTATTAATTTACCACCAGGCAATGCGACTTCCAATATCGACCAGAATGATCCTGATTTTCCAACAGGATCGATACAGACAGAAGGCAATGACCCAACGACAACAACTATAATAAGTGGTCAAACTTCTTCTGAAATCGATGGATTCTACGAAACAGGAACACTCACGGGACATCTGTATTTCGATGAAAATGGTAACGGCACACAAGACGAAAACGAACCAAATATGCCAAACGTTGATGTTGAAATCACTGACGTTTACGGAGCTTTTCAAACTGTTACAACTGATGCTAACGGCGATTGGTCGATAGATCTTCCTGTTGGTATTTCTGTGTCAAATATTAATCAGAATGATCCTGACTTTCCTACTGGCGTAACACAAACACAAGGTTCAAACCCTACAGTTTCATTAGTTACAAGTGGATTTACTGCACAAGAAATTGATGGATTTTATGAATCTGGAACAGTTATGGGACATATTTATTTTGATATCAATGGCAATGGAGAACAAGATTTTGATGAGCCAAACATGCCGAATGTCGATGTTGATATCACAACCGCTCTAGGAGACGTAATTACAGTTGAAACAAACATCAATGGAGACTGGAATCTAATTGTTCCAATTGGAACTACAATAGTTGATATCAATCAAAACGATCCTGATTTTCCTTTGGGAGCGACACAAACAGAAGGTACAGACCCAAGCAGTACAGATGTCGCTATAAATCAAACATATTCAGAGCTAGATGGATTTTTTGAATCTGCTAAAATTATAGGACATTTATATTTTGATTTAAATGGAAATGGTACACAAGATAATAACGAACCAGATATGCCAAACGTTGATGTTGAAATTTTGGACGGGCTAGGCAATACTCTAACTGTCACAACAGATGCAAACGGTGATTGGAATGTATTACTTCCATCTGGCTTAACTCAAACAAATATAGATCAAGATGATCCTGATTTCCCAACCGGAGCAACTCAAACTGAAGGCACAGACCCAACAACATTTAATTTAGTAAATGGTTTTGATGTCCAAGATATCAATGGTTTCTTTGAATCTGGAGAGTTAAGCGGACATTTGTATTTTGACTTAAATGGCAACGGTACTCAAGATATTAGTGAGCCAGATATGCCAAGTGTTGATGTTGAAATTTCAACCTCACAAAATGAAACTTTTATCGTTTCAACTGATGTTGATGGTAACTGGAATATAACTGTTCCAATAGGAACTACAGTTGCAGATATTAACCAGAACGATCCTGATTTCCCAACCGGTGCCACTCAAATAGAAGGCACAGATCCGACAAATACTGATGTTTCTTTGAATCAATCTTATTCAGAAATAGATGGATTCTACGAAACAGGAGAACTTAGTGGTCATATTTATTACGACGATAATGGAAATGGCACACAAGATGCAAATGAGCCAGACATGCCAAATATTGATGTAGAAGTTACTGATGCTTTGGGTGAAACTCAAATTGTAACTACAGATGAAAATGGTAACTGGTCATTGAGTTTGCCAGCAGGAAATACTCTGACATTTATTGATGAGAATGATCCTGATTTCCCGATTGGTGCCACCCAAACTGAGGGTGCAAATCCAACAGATATAAATGTTATCAATGGAGATTCTGTTTCAGAAATCGACGGATATTTTGAATCTGGAGAACTTTCTGGACTACTTTATTTCGATATCAATAACAATGGAATGCAAGATATCGGCGAAGGTGGAATTCCAAATATTGATGTTGAAATTACAACTGCTTTAGGAGAAATTATTATCGTTGAAACTGATGCAAACGGTTTCTGGTCTTTAGTTGCTCCTATTGGAACTACAGAATCTTATATAGATGAAAATGATCCTGATTTTCCGATTGGAATGATTCAAACTGAAGGTACAAATCCAACTACTTCCAATATCTCTATCGCTGATATTGTTTATGAGGTCGATGGTTTTCATCAGCTCATTGAGTTGACCGGACATTTGTATTTTGATGGAAATGGAAACGGCACCCAAGATATGAATGAGTCAAATATGCCAAATGTTGACGTAGAAATCACCAATTCTTTGGGAGAAGTTGAAGTAATTACAACAGATAACAATGGTGATTGGAATGTTTTCGTTCCAGTTGGAAATACAGTTTCAGATATTGATGAAACAGATTCAGATTTTCCTGAAGGTGCTGTCCAAACAGAAGGTACCAATCCGACTTCAACACTTGTAACAATTAGTGATTCGCCAATTTTTTCAGAAAATGACGGCTTTTTTACAGGAATAGAAATTTTCAATGCAGTGTCTACAAATGAAGATGTTTATGAAAATAATTTTTTCAGAATAGACGGGATTCAAGCTTTCCCTGATAACAATCTTAAAATTTACAATAGACAGGGCGTTAAAGTTTTCGATGTAAGAGGCTATGGGCAATCCAATTCGAATCTATTTACAGGTGAAAGTGACGGAAATGTGACAATTCAAAAAGATAAAAAACTTCCGACGGGCACTTATTTTTACATCCTTACTTTCACTAACCAAAATGGTGATCGAGAAGAGTATAAAGGTTATTTACATTTAAATTAATCATCTATTATGTCAACAAAATTAAAATTTAATATACTCTTACTTAGCTTGATTTTGCTCAGTTTCAATAAATCAGAGGCGCAGCAAGATCCTAATTTCACCCAGTATATGTACAATACCATGATTATTAATCCAGCTTATGCTGGTTCTCGCGGTGTTTTCAGTACAACAGCTTTGCATAGATCTCAATGGATGGGATTTGACGGTGCGCCACAAACCCAGACTTTGTCAGCCCATTCTCCAATTCGTGATGGTGAAATGGGACTTGGATTAAATTTTGAACATGACCAAATTGGAGTAACTAGGGACTCCAAAATCACTGGTGTTTACAGCTATACATTTAATGTTTCTAGATTTACAAAACTTTCATTTGGTTTAAATGCCGGCGTAAGCATGCTGAATGTGGATTTTAACGATTTAAATGTTTTTGACCCCAACGATCCTAATTTTCAAAATCAAATAGAAAATAAAATATCTCCAGAATTTGGCTTAGGAATGCTCTTGCATAACGATAAATTTTTTGTCGGGTTAAGTGTGCCTTCAGTTTTGGAAACTAATCATTTTTCAGAAATAAATAGTTCAGAAACGCAAGCCAGAGACCGTTTACATTATTATATGATGGGAGGTTATGTTTTTGATCTTTCACCAACAGTTTTATTTAAGCCCTCAATTTTATTGAGACATGTTGATGGTGCACCATTTTTAGGTGAAATTTCCGCAAACTTTTTATTCAATGAAAAATTCACACTTGGCGCAGCTTACCGCCTCAATTCAGCTTTTTCAGGATTGGTAGGATTTCAAGTGTCAGATTCTATCCTGATGGGAGTTGCCTATGACAGTCAAATCAACGAATTTTCATCCTACAATGATGGTACTTTTGAATTCTTTGTTAGATTTGAATTGTTCAAAAGATATAAGAAAATGTACACGCCAAGATTCTTCTAATTATGAAAAATACAAAATACAACCTTCTTTGCTTTATGCTTTTCCTTGCCTTTGGTATGACAAGTTTTGCTCAGAAAGACAAGCTTAAAGAAGCAGACAAAATGTTTGAAAGTTATGCTTTTATAGACGCCCAAGAAGTCTATTTAGAAGTTGCTGAAGCAGGTTACGAAAGTGAAAATCTCTTCAAAAAACTAGGAGATTCCTATTATTTCAACAGCCAATTTTTAGATGCTGAAAAATGGTATGAAAAACTTTTTGAAATTAATCCAGACCAAGAAAAAGCTTACTTTTTTAGATTTGCTCAAACTTTAAAAGCAGTTGAAAAATACGATAAAGCAGACGAAATAATGCTAGAATTTGACAAACTCAACGGCGACACAGACTCTAGAGTCAAAGATTTAAAAAACGAACGTAACTATCTAGAATTAATAGAAATGCAATCTGGGAAATTTGAAATTGATACTTTAAAGATCAATTCAAGTCTATCGGATTTTGCACCAATCCTATATGATGACACTTTGGTTTTTGCCTCCAATCGTGAAATTTCTTCATCAATGAAACGGGTTCACGAATGGAATAAACAACCATATTTAAACCTTTACAGCGTCGAAGTTGATAGCAATCTTGTACCAATTGGTGATAACAAAGAGTTTTCAGAAAGCTTAACTTCAAAATTTCACGAGTCTTCTGCAGTATTTACCGAAGATGGAAACACGGTTTATTTTACTAGAAATAGCATGAAAGATGGTAAATTAGAAAAAAGTGAAGACGGTACCAATTATCTGAGGCTTTATCAAGCCAAAAAAAGTAATAACGAATGGCAAAATATTGAATCACTACCTTTTACGGATGTAAATTTTAATTATGCACATCCAACTTTAAATAAAGATGAAACTAAAATGTATTTTTCATCAGATAAAGAAGGCACCAAAGGAATGTCTGATATCTACGTGGTCAATATCAGTGAAGATGGTACATTTGGGAAACCAAAAAATTTAGGTTCGAAAATTAACACTGAAGGTCGTGAAAGTTTTCCTTTTATAAGCGATGACAATTTGCTGTTTTTTGCTTCAGATGGTCATAACGGGCTCGGCGGTTTAGATATTTATGTCACAATTCTTAAAGAAGATGATTCACACGGCGAAATTTTCAATCTTGGTCGTCCAATTAATAGTTCAAAAGATGATTTTAGCTTCATAATCGATAGTGAAAAAAAAATAGGCTTTTTTGCTACAAACCGAGAAGGCACAGAAGGTGAAGATGATATATACAGACTAAAACAAATCGAAGAACTCATCACAAGTTGCCAGCAAAAATATGAAGGTCGCGTCGTTGAAGTTGATAAAAACGAAGGCATTCCTGATGCAAAAGTGGAATTGTTTGATGAAAATTTAAATTTACTCCAAACCACAACCACTAACGAAAATGGTGAATATGAATTTGAAGTAGAATGCGACACCAGATATATCGTGCGTGTCAGTAAAGACGGTTACAAAACCTATGAAGACTTAATCAATTCTGGTAGCGAGTACGAAGCCGAAAATAGAAAAGATGTGGAAATGACCAAAGGCGATGACTTGGGTGTTACCAGAGCAAAACAAGGCGATGATTTGAGTGATATTCTACAACTAGACCCAATTTATTTTAAGTTTGACCAATCTGAAATTACACCACAAGCTGAGGTTGAATTACAAAAAGTCATTTCTTTATTGAAATCTTACAAATCAATGAAAATTGACATAAGATCACACACAGACAGTAGGGCAGGAGACGCCTACAACAAAATATTATCAGAAAAACGCGCCCAAGCCACGGTGAATTACATAGTTCAGAATGGAAATATTTCTAAAAACAGAATTTCAGGAAAAGGTTACGGCGAAACACAATTGGTCAACGATTGCAGTAATGGCGTTGATTGTACTGAAAGTCAACATGCCTTAAACAGAAGGTCTGAATTTATTATTCTGAATGAAAATGAAACACCCGAAGAATTGCGAGAAAAAATCGCAAAAAATGAAGATTTCAAACCTGAAAAAACTAAACCATCTGAAACTGAAAATAATTCAAACTTTGAAGCTTACGATTTTAATTCTTCAGAAAAAGTATTTACCGTTCAAGTTTCAGCAGTTAAATTAATGAAAAATGCTAGTGTCGATGACATTCCAGATACATTTTATCATAAATATAAAGATGGTTACATTCGGTTTTTCTCAAAAACTTTCAAAACCAAATCTGAAGCTAAAACTTACAGAAATAAATTGAGGAATCAGAGTGTTCCTGACGCTTTTGTTATTGCTTTACAAGGCGAAAAGCGATTTTATTGATTTTAGATATTTACTAAAATTTTCATAAAAAAGCATCTTTTCAATCAAGGTGCTTTTTTATTGTTAATCTTGCTCAAACAGAATTTGTATTTTTGAAACATGACTAAAACAGAAAAATATGTAATATTAGTGGACGAGCACGACAACGAGCTTGGCACTATGGAAAAAATAGAAGCTCACGAAAAAGCCAAATTACACCGCGCATTTTCAGTTTTTATTTATAATGATAAAAATGAGTTGATGCTTCAACAACGAGCATTGACTAAATATCACACACCTGGATTGTGGACCAACACCTGTTGCAGTCATCAAATGCTCAATGAATCTAATATTGACGCAGGAAAAAGACGTCTACAAGAAGAAATGGGCTTTAAAACAGATTTAAAAGAAACCATTTCATTCATATACAAAGCACCATTTGAGAACGGTTTAACAGAACACGAATACGATTATATTTTGGTTGGTCGTTACAATGATGAGCCAAATATTAATCCTGAAGAAGTCAATGACTGGAAATGGATCAGTTTAGATGATTTAGAAAGTGATATTCAGAAAAACCCTGAAAAATATACAGAATGGTTTAAAATCATTTTTGAAAAACATAAATCTCAGATGATTTCAAATTCAATTTAAAAACATGAAAGTTACCGTTCACAGAAAAGCGCATTTCAACGCAGCGCATAGACTTTATAGAAAAGATTGGAGTTTTGAAAAGAATGATGAAATTTTTGGAAAATGCAACAATCCAAAATTTCATGGTCATAATTATGAATTGATTGTTTCGGTAACAGGTGATATTGATCCTAAAACAGGCTATGTCATTGACATAAAACTGCTAAAAGACATTATTAAATCTGAAATCGAAGACGCTTTCGACCATAAAAATTTAAATGAACAAGTCCCAGAGTTTGAAAATTTAAATCCAACAGCTGAAAATATTGCAGTTGTTATTTGGAACAAATTGAAACCAAAATTAGATAAAAGTCATGATTTGGAAGTAACTTTGTATGAAACACCAAGAAATTTTGTAACCTATAAAGGCGAATAAACATGGCATTAGACAAAGGCGATAAACTACCAGACTTTGAACTGAAGAACCAAGATGGAAATACTTTTAAATCTTCAGAGTTGAAGGGCGAAAAACCAGTTGTAATTTACTTTTACCCTAAAGATTTCACACCTGGATGTACTAAAGAAGCATGCAGTTTTCGTGATAGTTACGAAGATTTTCAATCCATTGGTGCAGAAGTTATTGGGATTAGCAATGATTCTGAAAAATCACATCAGAAATTCGCCAAAAAGCACCAATTGCCTTATATACTTTTGTCTGATCAAAAAGGAAAAGTTAGAAAAAAATTTGGTGTCAAAAAAAGTTTATTGGGTTTAGTGCCTGGTAGAGAAACTTTTGTTTTTAACAAATCAGGACAATTGATTTTTAAATTCAATAGTTTAGATGCTTCAAATCACATGAAAAAAGCTCTGAAAGCACTTCAGAAGCAAAGCTAAAAACTTTTCAAAATAATTTCAATCTAAGAGATATTAGGTCTCATTAATTTTACATTTCATATCACTTTAAAAGTGCAAGGAAATACAAATTCTTCCTACCTTTGTATAAAATATTACAATTATGTCAGAAAATATAGAACGCATCAAATGTTTAATTATTGGCTCAGGTCCTGCTGGTTATACAGCAGCAATTTATGCAGCTAGAGCAGATATGAAACCCGTAGTTTATACAGGAATGGAACCTGGTGGACAACTAACCACAACAACAGAAGTTGATAATTTTCCAGGATATCCTGAAGGCATCGATGGCCCAAAAATGATGGTCGATTTGCAAAATCAAGCAGAACGATTTGGCACAGATGTTCGTGTAGGAATGATTACTAAGGTTGAACTTTCTGATGAAATTGGCGGAATCCACAAAGCCCAAGTTGATAATAAAACTTGGGTAGAAGCCAATACAGTTATAATTTCGACTGGAGCTTCTGCTAAATATTTAGGTTTGCCTAGCGAACAAAAATTAAGAGGCGGTGGCGTTTCTGCTTGTGCAGTTTGCGATGGCTTTTTCTACAAAGGCCAAGATGTTGCCATTGTTGGTGGCGGCGATACAGCTTGTGAAGAAGCTACGTATTTGGCTAATATTTGTACAAAAGTTACAATGTTGGTTAGAAAAGGGGAGATGAAAGCATCAAAAGCCATGCAGCATCGTGTGGAAAAAACCAAAAATATCGATTTGAGATACCATTCTGAAGTCGATGAAGTTTTGGGCGACCAAGTTGTGGAAGGCATCCGAATAGTTAATAATCAAACTGGCGAAAAAGAAGAAGTTGCTATAACAGGACTATTTATCGCTATTGGTCATAAACCAAATACAGATATTTTCAAGGGTTATTTGGAAATGGATGATGTAGGTTATATTATTACAAAATCAAAATCTACAAAAACAAATTATCCAGGTGTTTTTGCTTGTGGTGATTCTCAAGACAAAGAGTACCGACAAGCCATCACAGCGGCTGGAACCGGTTGCATGGCAGCACTTGATGCTGAGCGATATTTGAACAGCGTTGAAGATATCGTTGAGACCGAAGAAGCGACGGCTTAAACATAATATCTTTAAAATTCAAGAAACCCGTCTCAGATAAAACTTTGAGACGGGTTTTTTATGAATTCTTATAAAACTCAAAAGCGTCATAAATCAATTCTGAATCTACTTGACAATTTATTTTTGGTGCTCCGATGTTTTCCAAAAGCACAAAATTGATATTTCCGTTGCGGTTTTTCTTATCGTGAATTAAAAGTTTAATAATTTCTTGAATATCAGTATTATTAAAGTCAACTTTTCCAAAATAATTATTGATGATTTTTGAACATTTTTCCAGTTTAGATGCTGAAAAATGACAAATTTTTTCAGATAAAAACAAAGCCAAAATCATTCCGATTGCTACAGCTTCGCCATGTAGAAGTTTTTTTATTTTAGAAGAATTCATACAGTAAGTTTCAATGGCGTGACCTAGCGTATGACCGAAATTCAATTGCATTCTCAAAGATTTTTCTTCGGCATCTTTTTCCGTAATATTGGTTTTAATTTGAATCGATTCATAAATGAAATCTTTGATTTTTTCAATGTCGAAATTTGATAAATCTTCAAAATGATTAAAATATTTTTCATCAGCAATCAAACCGTGTTTCAGCATTTCAGCCAAACCGCTTCGCATTTCTTGTGGTGGCAAAGTCGCCAAATATCCCACATCTATCAGAATTTGTTTGGGCGGACGAATCACTCCAATTTGATTCTTTAAACCTTCTAAATTAACGCCATTTTTTCCGCCAATAGACGCATCTACCATACCGAGTAAAGTGGTTGGAATGTGAACAAAATCAATTCCTCTTTTGAAAGTTGAGCCGACAAAACCACCGATATCTGTTACAATTCCGCCACCGAGATTAATCAAAAGTGAATTTCGATCTGCGCCGAGTTCATTCAAACTTTGCCAAATTTGAAGGCAGGTTTCAATGGTTTTAAAATTTTCACCGGGTTCTATTTCAATAATTTCAATATTGAGTTCAGTTTCTAAATTTTGAAGTAGAAAATGCGCACAAAAATGATGTGTATTTTGGTCAACTAGCACAAAAACAGAAGAATAGTTTTCGTTTTTCAATAAAGAATTTAGCGAAGCATAAGCCTTTGGTTGAAATATAATTTGGCAATTATTTAAAAGAATTGAATTCATCTATAAAAAGCTTTGTTAAGATTATTAATTTAGAAATGCTATTTGCACGAAAATAAGACTTCAATAAGTATATTTGAGCATAATTTTTTTAAAATGATAGATACCAAAATTTTTAACAATACAAAGCACGCATTTGTATTGAAATCTGATAAAGACTTAAAACGTTCATTATTTATTTTTTCAATGATGAACGTTCCTTTTTTTGTACCCATTGCTACTACTGGCACAAAGATGGCATTAAAACTCAAATTACCGATAGATGGCATCATAAAATCTACTATTTTTGATCAATTTTGTGGAGGAATCACACAAGATGATTGCATGCCTTTGGTAAAAAAGATGCATTCCAAAAATGTGCACAGCGTTTTGGATTATTCTGTTGAAGGAAAAGAAACCGAAGAAGAATTTGATAAAGCGGCAAATACCAAAATTGAAATTATTGAATATGCATCAAAATCGAAAGAATTACCTTTTGCCGTAGCAAAACCAACAGGTTTGGGACGTTTTGAAATTTGGGAAAAAGTAACGGCAAACGAACCTTTATCTCCAGAAGAAGAAAAAGAATGGAAAAATGTAAAAGCAAGATTTGAAAAAGTTTGTCAAGCAGCATACGACCATGATACTAAACTTTTAATCGATGCTGAAGAATCCTGGATGCAAGATGCCGCAGATGATTTATGTGAAGACATGATGCGCAAATTCAATAAAGAAAAAGCAATCATTTACAACACTTTACAATGTTACCGTTGGGACAGATTGTCTTATGTAAAAGAAATTCATGAAAGAGCTGCGAGTGAAGGCTTTAAACTTGGATTTAAGACAGTTCGTGGTGCATATATGGAAAAAGAAAATGCCAGAGCAAAACGCAAAGGATATCAAACGCCTATTTGTGAAGATAAAGAGGCGACAGATGTAAATTTCAATGCGATAATGTGTTATTGCATCGATAATATTGAAGATATTTCTCAGTTTATAGGAACCCACAACGAAGTTAGTACCTACATGGCTTTACAGTTGATGAGTCAAAAAGAAATTGCACTGAGCGATGATAGAATTTGGTTTGGTCAACTCTACGGCATGAGTGATCATATTAGCTATAATATTGGTAGAATCAATTCCAATGCTATTAAATTAGTGCCATTTGGCCCAATTAAAGACGTGATTCCTTATTTACTTCGTCGTGCGCAAGAAAACTCCTCGGTGCAGGGTCAAACCGGACGTGAACTTGCTTTGTTGCGTGAAGAAAAACAAAGACGCGATGGACAATATGTGAAACGTGTCGATTAATTTGAAATTAAATGCTGAAAAAATATAACATACAATCTGAAGAATATAAACCTTACTATGATACTTATCTCAAATTAGTGTCAGACAACACAACTTTGGATTCTGCATTGGAAAGTTATTTTTCACTCATACATTTTTATGAAATGCTACCAGAGGAAAAATTAATGCATCGCTATCAACCTGAAAAGTGGACGCCGAAACAAATTTTTCAACATCTAATCGATACCGAACGCGTGTTTAGTTATCGTGCTTTGCGTTTTGCTAGAAATGATTTTAGCGAATTATCTGGTTTCAATGAAAACGAATATGCTGAAAACTGCAATGCCAACAATAGAAGTTTGAAAAGTTTGATTGAAGAATACAAACATCTGCGTTTGTCAAATATTTCTATGTATGAAAGTTTTTCTGACGAAGTTTTAAAAAACAAAGGGCAGGCGAGTGGCGGTTATTTTTCTGTGCGTGTGATTCCATTTATTTTGAAGGGTCATGAAAGACATCATATGAATGTAATTGAATCAAGATATTTGTAGTTGTGGGTAATATTTAGATACCGTTTAATAAAATATTTTTAGTTTATATTTGATATGAATTTTAGTAAATGAAAAAATTATATATCATAGCAGGATGTAACGGAGCAGGAAAAACCACAGCTTCATATACTATTCTACCTGAAATTTTAGAGTGTGATGAATTTGTAAACGCTGATGAAATCGCAAAAGGATTATCCCCGTTTAAACCAGAAAAATCAGGAATTCAAGCAGGTAGATTAATGTTGGAAAGAATTAAAACCCTAATTAATTCAGAACAGGATTTTGCGTTTGAAACAACTCTATCAACCAGAAGCTATAAGAATTTTGTTGTAGAAGCTCAGAAAAATGGATTTTCGGTAACATTACTTTTTTTTTGGCTAAGTTCTCAAAATCTTGCGGTGAAACGCGTTGAAACAAGAGTAATAGAAGGCGGACATAATATTCCAGAAAATGTAATTCGTAGAAGATATGAAAACGGACTAAAAAACTTTTTCACTATCTTTAAAGAACTAGTTGATGATTGGATGTTTATTGATAACTCAGGAGAACCCTATCAAATTATAGCAGAAGGTGCTAAAGAAGATGACGAAATTGGAAATGCAGAAATTTGGAATAACTTAAATATAAAGTACAATGGATAAAAATGCAGAATTAAAAGAAAAGAGAAAAAAAATAGTTGCGGGACTTGAAAAAACCTATCAAAAATTAGTGGAGTTTAAACGCTATAAAAAAAGCCCATTAATTATAGCTAAAAACGGAGAAGTTTTAGAAATAGCACCAGAAAAAATACTGCCTACAACACCATATATAACAAAAAAAAGAGTTTAGTTCTAAACTGGAAATTTAGTTATGTTTGGCTTGTGTAACATGGTTGAAAAATACTCGCAAATTTGAACACCAATTATTATACACGAAAATGTTATTACCTACCACCAAGTCACAAATAATTTAAAAACTTCACCAGATTCGTTTTTTCTGAAAAGCATTGGGGATTGCTTATTGTCAAGTAGTTTTTTGATTTTTGGTAAAATAGAATCAAAATTTTCCCATTCAGTGTTTTGTGTTTCATCAGTAAACCAATTCAATTTAGTTGGAATGTGGAATTTATGTTCGCGCCATTTTTTAGAAATGAATTCTTCGAAATTGTAATAATAGCCTGATAAACAGTCTAAATTTGTTCTAAAAAAACGAAATTTATAATCCTCAGGAATGAACAAAATCGCTTTATAACAAATTTTCTGAATAATTTTTTCAGAATTTAAATTTAAATCATTCAGATATTGTTCAGTTTCAGTTTTGTATAACAGCGGAAATTGATGCTGTTCTAGTTTGTTGATTTTATCGATGAATCGATCTTTTCTATTCGGACCAATCCAGCAATAATCAATATCTTCGTGAATATTTTCATCAAACAAATAAATTTTGTTAACCAATTCGATGTGAAAAATTTCATCAGAATTCAAATTTTTTAAAATGAAATCAAATTCACCAAAAGTTTGTTTATTCAAAATGACTTGAAGACTGAAAGAAAGAATTTGATAATTTTCATTTTTTGAAAAATAGTAATAC
>JBHEPM010000033.1:0-4521 GCA_046260295.1 Psychroflexus sp. | reverse complement strand
CCAACGAATTTGTGTTTCAAAATGTCTTCAAAAGGAAACTCACCTGAAAAAAAGCTAACATCAGAAGTCGTTTCAAAAGCAAGGATTTCTGAATTTGGCATCCGATCTATCATCGAATTCGTATTCAGAAATCCTTGAAATTGTTTCAATATTTCGGTTTTAGAATCAATCTTCAGCAAGTTCTAAAGCAATTTTTATCATATTATCAAAAGTGGTTTCGCGTTCTTCCGCACTGGTGCGTTCACCTGTGACCAACGAATCAGAAATGGTTAAAATTGCCAAAGCATTCACTTGGTGTTGTGCCGCGATGGTGTACAATCCGGCAGCTTCCATTTCAACGCACAACACGCCAAATGCTGCCCATTTTTTGTAATCTTCAGGATCATCAGTATAAAATAAATCTGAAGATAATACATTTCCAGCTTTGATGGAAATTTTCTGTTTTTCTGCTGTGCTGACTGCTTTGCTAAATAAATTATAACTGGCTGTTGGGGCAAAATCTGCACCATCAAAACGATTCCTGTTGATTGAGGAATTAGAAGATGCAGCCATGGCAATCACTACATCACGCATATTTAATGATTTATGCATTGCACCAGCACTTCCCACACGAATCAGGTTTTTAACGCCGTATTCATTAATCAGTTCATGGGCGTAAATGCTTATGGATGGTATGCCCATTCCGGTACCTTGCACAGAAATTCTTTTTCCATTGTAATTTCCTGTATAACCCAACATGCCACGAACATTGTTGTAACAAACCGGATTTTCCAAATAAGCTTCAGCAATCCATTTTGCACGCAATGGATCGCCTGGTAAAAGTATAGTTTCAGCGATATCGCCTTTTTTGGCTTCTATATGTACACTCATAAAATTTTATTTTTTTAATAGTCTGAATTTGAAGTTCCGCCTTCTAAAATAGCAATTCCTGAAGAGGCGCCAATTCTAGAAACCCCTAAATCGATGTATCTTTTGGCAGTCTCATAATCTCTAATTCCACCGGAAGCTTTTATTTTGACTCGATTTGAAACATTATTTTTCATAATTTTTACAGCGTCTTCGGTAGCACCATAACTGCCAAAACCTGTTGAAGTTTTTACAAAATCAGCACCGGCACTTTCCGACAATTGACAAGCTTTTGCGATTTCTTCGTCAGTAAGATTGCAAATTTCAAGAATAACTTTTAGAATTTTGTCACCGATGGCATTTTTAACTGCACGGATATCGTTTTCAACGTCTTCAAACTTGCGACTTTTGATAAATCCCTGATTGATGACCATGTCAATTTCTGTCGCTCCTTTTTCAATTGCGGTTTTAGCTTCGGCAACTTTCGCTTCGGTTAAGCAAGCACCAAGCGGAAAACCAACAACCGTACAAACGCCGACTTCGCTGTCTTTTAAAATTTTAGCAGCAGCTTCAACATAAGAAGAATTGATGCAAACCGTAGCGAATTTATGCGCCAAGGCTTCTTCACATAAATTATGAATCTGCGGCAAAGTGGCTTCTGGTTTTAGTAAAGTGTGATCTATATATGTATTCATAAATTTTATTTTTTGTAAATATAATGTCTTTTGAAGACTTTTTTCAAGTGAAAATAGGTATAGAATATAATGTGAAATTAAAATAATTCCAAACTTTGTTAAATTCAAAATATATTGTACTTTTGCAGGCATTAAAATTAAATGTAGAATTATGAATCATTATGAAACTGTTTTCATCTTGAATCCCGTTTTATCTGAAGATCAGATAAAGGAAACAGTAAAGAAATACGAAGATTTTCTTGTTTCTAAAGGTGCAGAGATGGTGAACAAAGAAGATTGGGGGCTGAAAAAATTAGCTTACCCAATCCAACACAAGAAGAGTGGATTTTACCACTTATTTGAGTACAAAGTCGATGGCACAACAATCGAGCCTTTGGAAGTAATGTTTAGAAGAGACGAGCGCATGATGCGTTATTTAACCGTCAAACTAGACAAATTTGCTGTCGATTGGGCCAAAGAGAGAGTTAAACGAATGAAAAAAAGCGCTTAATTATGGCTACAATTGAAGAACAATCGAAAGGAAAAAATGATGGCGAAATTAGATATTTAACGCCATTAGATATTGAAACTAAAAGTAAAAAGCGTTTTTGCCGTTTCAAAAGAGCTGGTATTAAATACGTTGATTACAAAAATGCGGATTTCTTGATGGAGTTTGTTAACGAACAAGGTAAAATTTTACCAAGACGTTTGACAGGAACATCTTTGAAATATCAAAGAAAAGTATCACAAGCTATTAAGCGTTCTCGCCACTTAGCTTTGATGCCATACGTTGGAGATTTATTAAAATAAAAGGCAAATAACATGGAAATTATACTAAAAAAAGACGTTGAAAACCTAGGTTTTGCCGATGACCTTGTATCTGTGAAAAACGGTTACGGTCGTAATTTTTTAATCCCGCAAGGTTTTGCTGTTTTGGCAACGCCTTCTGCGAGAAAAGTATTGGCAGAAAACCTTAAGCAACGCGCTTATAAAGAACAAAAAGTAGTTGATGAAGCTAAGCAATGGGCTGAAAAAGTTAAAGAAGTTGATTTAAAAATCACTTCCAAAACTGGTACTGGTGATAAACTTTTCGGAAGTATCACTGCAGCTGATTTGAAAGAAGCTTTGGCTAAACACGAAGTTGACATCGACAAAAAATTCATCACAATTCTTGGTGGAAACATCAAAAGACTTGGTCAGTACGAAGCTAAGTTGAGATTTCACAGAGACGTGATTGTAGATTTTACTTTTGAAGTAATTGCAGAAAACTAAATATTACTTCATTTGATTTCAATTTAAAAGAAATTAAATTTAAAAATTAAGATCGATAGCAAAAACTATCGGTCTTTTTTATTTTTGTATCATGAAATACGAGAGACTTACACAAGAGCAGCTCAAAGAAATGCATAAGGAATTCATCAATTTCTTGGCAACGCAATCCATTACAAAAGATGAATGGGAAAAAATAAAGCGCAATCAACCCAAAGTGGCTGAAGATGAACTCGATGTATTTAGCGACTTGGTGTGGGAAGGCGTGCTGAACAAAGTAAATTATTTGGAACACTTTTCGCCACAACAGCTTTTTTTATTTGAATTTACAGACAATGCCATCAATTTGATAGGCATCAGAATCAATAACGAAGCTGTAGATATCAATACCAAAGAAGGTTTTCAGTGGTTGCGCGACAATTTACTGAACGATGATATTGAAATTTATACATCTTCAAAAGCCCTGAGTGACGATCGAAATAAAGATATTTTCGCACTAATGAAACAAGGTGCGCATATTACAAAAGGTGAACTTTACCAATATTTCAATCAAATGGTTGAAAAGTAGGTTTAATTTAGTATTATAATTATAAAACATGGCAAGCAAAGCATCTATACCAAAAGGCACGCGCGACTTTTCTCCGGCAGAAGTCAGCAAACGAAATTACATCATCAATAGCATTCAAGAGAATTTCAAAAAATTTGGTTTTCAACCCATAGAAACGCCGACTTTTGAAAACTCTTCTACTTTAATGGGGAAATACGGCGATGAAGGTGACCGATTGATTTTTAAAATCTTGAATTCTGGTGATTTTTTGAAAAAAGTTGACGATGATACATTTTCTACAAAAAATAGTTTAAAATTTACGCCAAAAATTTCAGAAAAAGCCCTAAAATATGACCTTACGGTGCCATTTGCACGTTATGTAGTTCAACATCAAAACGAAATTGATTTTCCGTTTAAACGCTTTCAAATTCAAAATGTTTACAGAGCAGATCGCCCGCAAAAAGGACGTTTCAGAGAATTTATGCAATGCGATGCCGATGTGATTGGCAGCGACAGTTTATGGCAAGAAGTCGAGTTTATTCAACTTTATGATGCGGTGTTTTCAGATTTGAAATTAGAAGGCGTCAGTATTAAACTCAATAACAGAAAAATATTATCCGGTTTGGCTGAAGTGATTGGTGAAAGCGATAAACTCATCGATTTTACTGTGGCTTTGGACAAACTAGATAAAATAGGCGAGGAGGGCGTCAAAAAAGAAATGCTGGACAAAGGCATTTCTGAAAACGCCATTGAAAATATCCAACCGATTTTTAATTTTACGGGTGATTTTTCTCAAAAAATATCTTTGTTAGAATCTTTATTGTCCGCGGATTAAATTATTACACAGGCGCAATTTTTGAAATTTCAGCGCCAGAAAATGTCAAAATGGGTTCTATTGGCGGTGGCGGACGATATGATGATTTAACGGGGATTTTCGGTCTTAAAAACATGAGTGGCGTTGGCATTTCATTTGGGTTGGACAGGATTTATTTGGTTCTGGAAGAACTCGGTTTATTCCCAGAAACCATTAGCGAAAATACCAAAGTAATTTTTATAAATTTCGGTGAAGCTGAAGCAATGTACGCTATGAAAGCAGTCACAGCCTTGAGAGCCAAAAATATAGCTGCGGAATTATATCCTGATGCTGCCAAAATGAAAAAGCAAATGAATTACGCCGATAAACGC
>JBHEPM010000032.1:6400-18562 GCA_046260295.1 Psychroflexus sp. | reverse complement strand
AGTTAAATTTTTCCAAAAACAAATTTAATCATTAATATCATTACACAATAAATTTATGCATAAAAAAGTTAATTATAGAATATTTCCTATTTTAGTCTACAGTAGAGTTTTCAGTTTAAAAAAAAAACGTGTTATTTGTAACTATTTTGCTAGCTTAATAAATATGAAAAAACTATTTCTTTTAATTATTCCTTTTTTAATTATTAGTTGTTCAACAAGGAAGCAGGTTGTTCTATATCAAGACATTGATGATCAAAACTTGGAGCCTTTGACTGAAATCAATTCTCATCCCAAAATTCAAGTGAACGATATTTTGAATATTGAAGTTGCTGCGCTCAATCCTGAAAGTGTAATGCCTTATAAATTTGACACTGGCGGCTCCAATCAACAACAACCAAGAAGCATAGAACTTATGAAATTAATGGGCTATTTGGTGAATAGCGATGGTGAAATTAATTTTCCACAATTAGGCAAAATTGAAGTTGAAAATAAAAACACGCAAGAAGTGCAGTCGCTATTAGAAGAAAAATTAAAACAATTTATACAAGATCCAACTGTTCGAGTAAGAATAATTAATTTTAAATTTACGCTGGAAGGCGAAGTAAATAGTCCAGGGACTTACGAAACAACTGAAGAAAATTTAACTTTGCAGCAAGCGCTTGGTATGGCTGGCGGTCTTAGTATTAGAGGTCAGCGAGAGGATGTTTTAATTGTTAGACAAGTTGATGGAGAACGTATTGTGAAACGTATAGATTTGACCAAAACAGACTGGATGAATACTGAATATTTTTATATAAAACCCAATGATCATATTTATGTAGAACCTAACAATCCTCGAGTTGCTTCTGCCGGATTTATTAGCAATGTTGGTACAGTAATTTCTGTAATTTCAATTCTTTCATCCCTAATCGTCTTAATTTCTAGATAATTATGTCAGACAATAATAACACAAATCTGTCTACTTCTGCCCAAGAAGAATTGAAAAGTGAAGGCGATATCAAACAAATTATTTTTCAGTATTTAAAATATTGGCCTTGGTTTGTAATTTCTGTTTTTATTTGTTTGAGTCTTGCTTTTTTATATTTAAGATATACAACCAATATTTATAAAACAGCTACACAGATTAAAATCCTTAAAGATGACGGCGGACTGGATTTAACTGGCTTACAAGGTAGTGCACCGCTTTTTGACTGGAATAAAATCAATCTTCAAAATGAAATAGAAGTTATAAAGTCCCGAAGAATTGCTAAGAATGTCGTGGAAACTTTAAATTTAGAAACGACTTATTTTAAATCTGGAAATCTTAAAGTTTCTGAAATTTGGAAAAATGAAGTTCCATTCGTAGTAGATTGGTCAGGTGAAAAAGAATTTAAAGATAAATCCGGCAGCTATGAAGTTACATTCACAAGTCTTACAAAATATGAACTGAATAATCCAGAAACCGATTTTAGAAAACGTTTTATCCCTGGTGATACCGTAGAGGTTGAAGGTAACAAGTTTGTGATTAATTTTAATCCTAATTTTGAAGGAAACCTCAAATCGATTTTAAATTCTACCTATAGTTTTAGCCGAAAAAATAAAGAAAGTGCTGCCGCTGGTTTAGCTAGTAAATTCAAAATTGAAGTGTTGGGCGAGAGCAGTGAAATTCTTGACATTTCTATGAACGGTCAAAACCCGCAAAAAAATGAAGATGTTTTAGATGCTTTAGTCAATGAATTTAATGAAGATGGCGTAGCCGATAAGCGACTAGTTGCCAAGCGAACCGAAGAATTTGTTATTGAACGACTGGACTTTTTAGTCAATGAACTTGATACCGTAGAAAGCGGTTTAGTCGATTTCAAAAAAGGAAATGATTTAATAACTATTGAAACAAGCGCAGGTGAAATAATCACTAAAAGTAGCGAAGCAGAGCTTAAACGTTACGAAGTTTTAACCCAAATCGCTCTAACAAAAAGCTTCAAAGAAGTTATACTCAATCAGGATGACTACGAGTTATTGCCAGCAGATATTGGCATTGATAATTCTAATATCAATGCTTTTACAGAATCTTACAATAATAAAATTATAGAAAGACAAAGACTTTTAGTGTCTTCTACCAAGGAGAATCCTTTAGTTATTGAAGCCAATAAGGTCATCAAGCGTTTGCGGAATAATATACTCAATACGATTGATGGTTATATCAAAAGTCTAAATATTACGCTTGGAGATATACAAGGTAGGGAGAATATATTCGATCAGAATTTTGGAAAATTACCAGAGCAAGAAAAGCAAATTAGAAACATAAAGCGTCAGCAAGCTGTTAAAGAAAAACTATACTTATTTTTACTTCAGAAAAGAGAAGAAGCTGCCTTGTCCAATGCCGTAACAGCACCAATAATAAAAGTTGTAGATTATGCATACACAGCTGGAGGACCAGTAAGCCCAAAATCTAAAGTGATTTTACTCGCTGGTGGAATTATTGGGTTTTTAATTCCATTTGGAATTTTATTCTTAGCATTTTTATTAGACACCAAATTGAAATCCAAAGATCAAATAAAATCTTATTTACCAAACATTCCAATTGTGGCAGAAATACCAATGCGGAAGAAAGATCTCCATCCAATTATTCAGTCCAACGAACGTTCACCGGTTGCGGAATCTTTTAGGATACTAAGAACCAATTTAAATTACCTTAATCTACAAAAAAGTGGTCATGGAAAATCCAACGATGGACAAATAATTATGGTGACTTCAACAACTAAAGCAGAAGGTAAAACTTTCGTTTCGGTTAACTTAGCAAGCACTTTGGTTTCTACAAATAAGAAGGTGTTGCTTATGGGGTGTGATTTAAGAAACCCACAATTGCACAATTATCTGAATATTGATAAAAACCATATTGGTGTAACCAACTTCCTGTACGATAATTCAGTTGAATTTGATGATTTGATCCTAAAAAAACAAATAAAAGATTCTAATATAGACGTTGCTTTGTCAGGGCAAATACCTCCGAATCCATCTGAATTATTGATGAGTGAACGTTATGAAGAAATGATTAATATAGCAAAAACTAAATACGATTATGTAGTAATAGATACAGCACCAACAATTTTGGTAACTGATACTGTACTGATTTCAAAATTTGCTGATATCACATTGTATTTAACTAGGGCAGGCTATACAGATATTAGATTGTTGCCTCACATTAATGAATATTATCAAGACAAGAAATTAGTCAATATTGGTTTAGTTATGAATGGTTTGCCGGAATCGGGTATCAGCGCTTACAAATATGGTTATACATATGGCTATGCCTACGGTTATGCTTATGCTTATGGAGAAAAACCAAAGAAAAAGAAGTTCTGGAAATTCTGGTAATTTGAATTTTATAAATATAAAATACCGTTTTTTTCTGGCATTGTTGTTTGCTTTAATTATAAGTTCATGTGGTTCTAAAAAAAATATAAGCAACACAAATAACAATAGAATTAATAATGCCAAGACTTTACAAATTGTAAAATACGCCAAATCTTTTTTAGGAACGCCTTACAAATACGGAGGAACTACTTCAAAAGGAATGGATTGTTCTGGTTTGGTTCAGACATCTTTTTTACAGTTTGGTTTAGAATTGCCTAGAACTTCCAGAGATATGTCGAATTTTGGCAAATCTCTAAAACTGAAAAATGTTGAAGTTGGAGATCTAGTTTTTTTTAGAACCTCCAAAAATCATCGAAAAATAAATCATGTAGGTTTGGTGGTCAAAAAATACGGCGACCAAATCGAATTTATACATTCTAGTAGCACGCGTGGCGTGATGATCTCATCAATTAAAAACCCATATTGGGAAAAAAATTATGTAAAAAGCAGACGAGTTTTAAATTAACTTTATCCTAAACACCAACAAAATTGAGGTTTGCCAATCTACCCATACTTCAGATTTGCCTTGTTTTTCTAATCGGGACAAGCTTGGGTTTCTATTTTGGAAATTCTATTTTATGGGTTTATGCGTATTCATTTCTAGGAATTTTTTTAGTTTTTTGGATATTTTTTCTTCTAGCCAAACGCTTTTCGAAACTGAAATTTGTTGCCAGTCTAATTGCTTTAGCTTCAATATTTTCACTTGGATTTCTGAACACAAAAGTTCACTTACCAAAACATCAACCACAACATTACACACAATTATCAGATTCTGTTTTTTCAAATCCCGTTGTTTTTGAAGGTGAAATTCAAAAAGCATTGAAAAGCAGTAAATATTATGATAAATACGAATTAACGCTTAGCAATGTAGACGGTCAAAACGTAAATGGTAAAATACTGCTACAAGTTCATATCGATTCGGCAGAAGTGCTTAAAACCGATCAAAAGATTTTGGGATTTGGAGATTTCAGAGAATTTTCAAACCCAAAAAATCCGCAACAATTCAACTATAAAACTTACATGTCTCACCAAGGCATGTTGAATTTTGTAAATGTAGATTACAAAACACTCAAAGTTTTGCCTTCAGAAGGGTTTAGTTTTTTGGCTTTAGGTGAAAAAATTAGACATAAAATTCAGCATAAACTGGAACAAACCAATTTCAGTCAAGACCAACTTGGGATTATTCAAGCTTTAATTTTAGGGCAGAAACAAGATATTTCTGAACAAACTTATGATGATTTTGCTAAAGCGGGTGTCGTTCATGTTTTAGCAGTTTCTGGACTTCATGTTGGAATAATTTTGTTTATACTTCAGTGGTTGACTTATCCTTTGCTTTATGTGAAAAGAGGCAGAATTTTACGCACAATTGCTGTTTTACTTGGTATTTGGCTATTTGCAGCTATTGCTGGATTTTCGCCATCGGTGGTGAGAGCCGCAGTGATGTTTTCATTTTTGACATTTGCTATTAATTCTTATCGAAAAACAAGCGCCATCAATACTTTGGCATTGTCACTCATTTTATTGTTATCCATCAATCCTTACAATATTTTTCAAGTCGGATTTCAACTGAGTTATATGGCTGTTTTTGCCATAGTTTTACTTCAACCTAGACTTTATAAATTGTATTCGCCGCGTTTTTATTTGGATCGTTTGTTTTGGGGAATTCTTACCGTAACTATAACTGCACAAATTGGTGTTTTGCCTTTTATACCAATTTAAATAGTTAAAGCCGTTATTTTTGTTTATTTTTGCATATGGCAAAACTCAGTTATTTTGTGATAAGCCTAGCTTTAATAATTTTGTTTTTTGTAGTTTATATTGAACAACAAAAAATCAATTCAAAAGTAGAATGGGTGATTTTCAATAAATATAAAACTTCACTTATCGGTTTTAAAAACGGCGATCATTTAACGGTGTTTCACAATGATTCGATACATGTTTCAGATGATTATGCCATTCAAAATTATTCTACTTTAAATAACATAGACGAAATTGAAAGTAAGGCATTTAAAAATGTATTTCAACTTGAAAATAAGCGCTATTTATTTGTTATTGACAGCCTTGGCATTTATGATTTAAATGAATTTAATCCAGATATTTTACTTTTAAAAGATTCGCCAAAAGTCAATCTTGACTTTGTAATTTCTAGCTTACAACCCAAAATGATTATTGCAGATGGCAGTAATTATAAAAGCTACGTCCAACGTTGGAAATCTACTGCAAAGTCTTCAGGAATAGATTTTCATTCGACTTGGGAAGATGGTGCTTTTGTTTTTGAGTGTATTTCAACAGATTAATCTCCAAAAGTGCTTTCAAAATTTTCTTGATAAGCTTTCCAGTCTTCTGCAGATTTGATTTTTTTATACTTATTTTAAGCTATCATTTTAAGATAAATTTCAAGTTGTTCTGGCGTTTTATAACCAACCACAGGAGAAATCACTTCAGATTCTTCATCAAAGAAAACAACCGTCGGATATCCTGAAACTTTCAAGGCATTGGCAAAAAAATGTTGAGAATTTCGTTTGCCTTTTCGGTCAGGGTCGTAATTTGGATTTGTATAATTAAAACCTTTATAATCTACTTCTTCCGTACCTTCTGCATTGAATTTTACTGCATAAAAATGCTTGTTGATGTAGTTTGCAACATCATCGTTTTTAAAAGTCTTTTTATCCATCATTTTGCAAGGTCCACACCATTCGGTGTAGACATCTACAAATATTTTTTTCGGTTCTTTTTCTTGAGCTTCTAAAGCCTCGTTCATTGATATCCAGTTGATTTGCGCATTAAGGCTGAAACCAGAAATTAATACAATATATATTATAAACTTCATTATACAAGCGTTTTAAATGCTACAAAAAGTTAACGTGTAGATGTCGACTTTATTTCACCTCATCATCGGCTAATTCAAATCCTTCAGTTTCAAGCCCTTCAATTTCTTTTTCTTCTGCACCGTGTGTCAATCGTTTCAATGGCTTCAACAGTAATATTACAAGAATACCAAACGCTACTGTAAAAATTATAATTCCAGTGAAGGTTTTGAATTCTAAATCTGTTTGAAACTGATCAATGTCAATTCTTCCAATATAGCGATTGTCTTTATAATCGAATTTTAAATAAGTGACAAGCTGGTTTTCTTTACTAGTTTCATAAGGTTCAATTCTTTCTATAAGATCGTCTTCAAATTCTTCATTCTGATATTCAAAAATCGAATTGACCTGATTTCCTGTTTTGTTGTCTATAAATACTATCTCATTATTTGAGTTTCTGTATAAATTAGTTTCTATTGTAAATGCAGAATTTTCAGAAAGCACTTCAGTCGGGTTTTCTTCAGCAATATATTGTTGGAGTTGACTTTCATCAGCTTGAACTTCAATCGTAATTCTTTTGGCCTGAGAAGATTCACCAACAATTCCTGCCACTTTATTGCCTAAACCAGTTGCTGCAAAATAGAGTCCCATCATAAGCGCACCATATCGCAGTGGCGCTAATTTTGTAATAAAAGAAAGCGCAACCGGTGATGCGGAAAGTTCACCAATCGTATGCAAAAGATAAGCGAAAATTAACCAATATAAGGCTGCTTCACCGTTGTTTTCATATTCTATGGTAGCAAAAACCATAAAGATGAAACCAAGTCCCATTATAATGACACCCAATGCCATCTTAAAGATTGAAGATGCTTCTTTTCCTCTTTTTTTCATCCATGCCCAAAATCCAGCCACGGGAATTCCAAAAATAATTATGTAAGTTGGGTTCAGTGATTGAAAAAATGCGGCTGGGACTGTGTAATCAAAAGCAGGTAGAAATCTATTCGTTTTTTGTTCAGCGTAAATATTCAATAATCCGCCAGCTTGTTCAAAAGCGCCCCAAAATACAATTACAATTAAAAAGGATAGTAATAAAACAATGAATCTGTCTTTTTCAATCTTGCCGTTTAAATCTTCATAAACAGTCATCATAAAACCAACAACGACTGATAAGAATATGAAAAACACAATATAAGCAATCACTTCAGATTCCATAAACTGGATTGGAAGAACGAAAGAAATACCTAATAATATTACCAAAACAATCAAAGATTTCTTAGTAGAAAGCATTCTTTTGAAAATTTCTGCGATGGATACAGAAGGCGTTTCGTCATTTCTTTGGTCTGGTTTATTGCCAACATGAGCTAGATATTTTTGACCAAAAACATAAACTAATTGTCCTAAAACCATTCCTATTGCTGCCAAACCAAATCCATAATGCCACCCATATTGTTTGGCAACAATACCAACTAATATAGCTGCTACAGCTGCACCGACGTTAATTCCGATGTAGAAAATGGAAAACCCTTTATCTCTTTTGGGGTCGCCTTCTTTGTACAAACCGCCAACCATTGTTGAAATATTTGGTTTCAACATGCCCACACCAAGCACAATCAATCCAAGACCTGTAAAAAACGCCCAGTCTTGTTCTATGGAAAGTACGCCGTGTCCGGCAACCAAAAGCCAACCGCCAATCATTACAGATTGTTTTTGTCCTAAAATTTTATCGGCAATAATTCCGCCCGGAATAGAAACGACATAAACCAACATGGTGTACCATCCATATGTAGCAAGTGCTTTTCCTTCTTCCCAACCAAGTCCAGGGTTGTCAGAACTCACTTTTGCCAGCATATAAAGCGTTAAAATTGCGCGCATTCCGTAATAAGAAAAGCGTTCCCATAATTCAGTAAAAAAAAGAATATAAAGTCCTGTTGGATGTCCAAAAAGTTGTCTTTCGTGGGCTGGTTTTAGTGTTGCTTCCATATAAAAATTATAATTTCTCTTGAATAAAGTTTGTCATTAATGTGTATAAGTGAAGTCTGGTATTGCCACCGTAAATACCGTGGTTTTTGTCTGGATAAATTCGCCAGTCAAATTGTTTGTTGGCTTGCACCAAAGCTTCGATTAACTGCATTGTATTTTGCACATGAACATTGTCATCTGCACTGCCGTGAACCAATAAATAATTGCCTTTATCAAATTCATCTACATGTGTAATTGGCGAATTTTCATCGTAGCCACTTGCATTTTCCTGCGGTGTTGTCATGTAGCGTTCGGTATAAATGGTGTCGTAAAAACGCCAGCTGGTCACAGGTGCCACAGCAATTGCAGTTTTGAAAACATCATTGGCTTGAAAAATTGCATTGGAAGCCATGTAGCCACCAAAACTCCAACCCCAAATTCCGATTCGTTCTGAATCGACATAATCTCTTTCACCTAGTAGTTTTGCTGCTGAAATTTGATCTTCCAACTCATATTTACCCAATTCTTTTTGCGTCACTTTTTTGAAATCTCTGCCTTTAAAACCTGTGCCACGTCCATCTACACAAGCTACAATGTAACCTTGTTGCGCTAGCATTTGGTACCAATAATCATTGATGCCATAAAAACTATTCGATACAGATTGAGAACCTGGACCAGAATATTGAAACATCAACATTGGATAACTCTTTTCTGGATCAAAATCCGTGGGTTTGAACATCCACATATTCAACGAATTTCCATTCACATCTATAGTTGACAATTCTTTATCGGACGTTTCATAGTTTTCTAATTTTTCTAACAAAGCCGAATTGTCCTTAATTTTTCTAACTAATTTTCCATTTTTAGCTTTGTGAAGCGTGTATTCATTTGGCGTATCAACGCTGCTGTAAGTGTTTACAAAATAGGTGAAATCTGCACTGAAATCTGCGCGATTTGTACCTGTTTTTGAAGTCAATCTGATTTTGTTTTTGCCGTTGGCTAAAACAGAATACACATCGCGATTCACACTGCCATTTTCTGTACTTTGGAAATAAATTCTGCCAGACTGGTCATCGAAACCATAATAATTTGTGACTTCCCAATCTCCGCTTGTCACTTGATTGATGAGTTGTCCGTTTTCATCATAATGGTAAATGTGTTTCCAGCCATCTTTTTCACTCGTCCAAATAAAACTATTGTTATTCAAAAAAGTTAAGTCGTCGGTAACATCAACATAAGCTTCGTCAGTGTCTTCAAGAATAAGTTTTGCCTGGTTATTTTTTGCATTTACAAAATGCAATTTCAAGCTGTTTTGGTGTCTGTTCGTGGTTTGCACACTCAACAAATCATTATCTGAAGTCCATTTTAGTCTAGGAATGTATTCATAATCGCCTAAATCTATCTCTGAAGTTGATTTGTTTTTGAAATCGTACAAGTGAAGCGAGACTTCTGCATTGGTTTCTCCAGCTTTCGGATATTTAGAAACATCTTGCTCTGGATACAAATCATTTCCATAAGTACCGTAAACATCCATAGAAAATTCAGGAACTTCGCTTTCATCAAATCTTAAAAAGGCTAATTTATCACCGTTTTTATTCCATTCAAACGCACGAACAAACGCAAATTCTTCTTCGTAAACCCAATCGGTTAAACCGTTGATAATTTTATTGTTTTCGCCGTCTGAAGTAATTTGTTGCGTTGAGTTTTCATCTAAATCTTTTACGAAAATATTATTGTCTTTTACGAAAGCGACTTGATTGCCTTGTGGCGAAAACTGCGGCGATTGTATTTTATCAGAATCAATTTGAATCAAATTTTTGCTTTCCAAATCATAAACGAAATAAATTCCGCGAGTTGAGTGTCTATAAATTTGCTCAATGTCGAGGCCAAGAATAGCTTTAGATTCGTCTGCGCTCAATTCAAAAGTTTCAAAATAACGCATTTCATCAATGTCAGAACTGTTGATTAGCGTGCCGGTTTTTTCGCCAGTTGCGTAATTGAAAATATCAACACGCATTTCTTGCTTACTTCTGTCGTAATCTTGAACGATATAAGATTCACCATTTTTCAAAGATTGCAAATTCTGCATTTGCTCTTGTTGAAATGCACCACTCCAAATTTCTTCTAAAGTAAATTGCTTATTTTGAGCCGTTAAAAGCCCTGAAGTAATTAGTAAAAATGTAAAAAAAAGCTGTAATTTCTTCCTATTTTTCATGAACTTATTTTTGAAGTTCAATTTTACTAAAAAAACATTAAATTTCGGTAAATAATTGTATTAAAACTCAAAATAAGATTTTCATTCTTTTGGACAGATTTTAAAACCGACATAAATTTGCTAAATACCTGTTGAACTTCAGATTGATTTTTTTTCGAATCGTATCTTTGTCATTCGTATTTAAAATTTACAAATGGCAAAAATTTCAGGATTCTCCAAGTTGACCAAAAATGAAAAAATCAACTGGATTGCAGACAATTACTTATCAGATTATCCACACGCAATAGAAATCATCAAACAATACTGGAACGCCGATGAAAAGCTCCAGAAATTGCACGATGAATTTACGGAAAATACCATTTCCAATTATTATTTACCGCTTGGCGTCGCACCAAATTTCAACAT
Source organism: Psychroflexus sp. (assembly GCA_046260295.1). GTDB lineage: Bacteria > Bacteroidota > Bacteroidia > Flavobacteriales > Flavobacteriaceae > Psychroflexus. Next base: position 7,783 of record JBHEPM010000032.1, on the reverse strand, counting down.
CGATGGTAAATTTTACGCCATTCCAATGGCAATTGAAGAAAGTTCTGTGATTGCAGCCGCAAGTAAAGCCGCCAAATTTTGGGAAGAACGTGGCGGTTTCAAAACAAAAGTGATCAGCACCATAAAAGTTGGTCACGTTCATTTTAATTTTTCTGGCAATAAGAATGATTTAGATGAATTCTTTAAACTGAAAAAAAATCTGTTTTTTGAAGATGCCAAAAGCCTCACCAAAAACATGGAAAAACGCGGTGGCGGCATTTTGGATATCGAATTGGTTGACAAATCGAATGATTTAGAAAATTATTTTCAACTGCATTGCACTTTTGAAACCAAAGATGCCATGGGCGCAAATTTCATCAATTCTTGTTTGGAGCAATTTGGAAAAACCTTGGAATCTGAAGCCCAAAATTTTGAAAAATTCAAAACTGAAAACACATTTCCAGAAGTGATTATGTGTATTTTGTCCAATTACGTGCCAGAATGTTTGGTTCGAGCAGAAGTGTCTTGCCCAGTTTCAGAACTTGGACAAAACGATGCAGAATCTCAAAAATTCGTAGAAAAATTCACTCAAGCCATAGAAATTGCCAAAATAGAACCTTATCGCGCTGTCACCCACAACAAAGGCATCATGAACGGCGTGGATGCCGTGGTTTTGGCTACTGGAAACGATTTCCGTGCCGTAGAAGCGGGCGTTCACGCTTACGCATCCAGAAGCGGTAAATATCGCAGCTTAACCGATGTGAAAGTCGAGAATGGCGAATTCAAATTTTGGATAGAACTTCCATTGGCGCTTGGCACAATTGGCGGTTTGACCAGTTTGCATCCGCTAGTGAAACTTTCTCTGGCGATGCTCAACAAACCTTCCGCCAAAGATTTGATGCGATTTGTGGCTGTTGCTGGATTGGCACAGAACTTTGCAGCGGTAAATTCTTTGGTCACCACCGGTATTCAAAAAGGACACATGAAAATGCACTTGATGAATATTTTGAATCAATTTGAAGCCACTTTAGAAGAGCGATCTGAAGCTGTGGAATATTTCAAAACGCATACGGTGAGTCATTCTGAAGTTGTCAATCTGCTTGAAAAAATCCGAAGTTAATGCCAAAACAGCATTTTTATAGTCACGGAAAATTACTCATCACTGGTGAATATTTGGTTTTGGATGGTGCCAAAGCTTTGGCTTTGCCTTGTAAATTTGGACAAGATTTAAGCGTTCAAGCGACTTCTGAAACAAAATCTTCTTGGACAAGTTATGATGAAAATAACAAAATTTGGTTTTCTAGTGAATTCGATTTGAATTTGATTTCAACTGAAAAAATTCAACCAAAAAATGAATTTGAAACACGCCTTTTTCAGATTTTTTCTGTTTTGAAAGATTTGAAT
>JBHEPM010000032.1:3448-6390 GCA_046260295.1 Psychroflexus sp. | reverse complement strand
GACTTGTTTTCAAAACAATATGATTTTGAAACTAAGCTAGAATTTCAGAGAAATTGGGGTTTGGGCACTTCGTCTACTTTAATCAATAATTTGGCGAATTGGGCTGAAGTCAATCCGTATGATTTATTAGCGAAAACTTTTGGTGGTAGTGGTTACGATATTGCTTGCGCTGCAAATAATTCAGCTTTGACTTTTCAACTTGACCGTGAAATTCCAAAAGTTCAAACTGTTGAATTTCCTGAGAGTTTAAAACCTTACATCCATTTTGTTCATTTGAACCAGAAACAAAACAGCCGAGAAGCAATTCAGAATTATCGACAATTGAAGCCTAAAAAAATGTCGAATTCTATTTCAAAAATAAATTCAATTACAGATGAAATTTTAATTTGTCAAAACCTTTTAGAATTTCAAAATTTGCTAGTGAAACACGAAACTTCGTTGTCTGAAATTCTTCAAATGAAACCTGTTCAAGAGCGATATTTTTCAGATTTCCCTGGCATCGTTAAAAGTTTAGGCGCTTGGGGTGGCGATTTTGTTATGGTAGTTTCTGAACGGAATCCTGAGGAATATTTTAAGAATAAAGGTTTTTCTACAGTTTTAGATTTTGAAACTATGATTTTGTAAGTCTAAGTTTTGTTGAAGTTTTCCCATAAAAAAGCCTTTTGAATAAATTTCAAAAGGCTTTTTTATCAGTGTTTCTTAGTACTTTAGTATATCAAGTGACGATTATCTTCAATGTCTCTACTTTTCTTTAAAGCTTCAATCACGTTGCTGTTTCTGCTGTTAAGTGATTGTGTACGTTTTTTTGTTTCTTCTTTAGCGACGCCTCTGTAAGTTGGAAGCTCTGTAGCTTTATTTATGTCTGTAAGTTTCAAAACATACACGCCTTTTTCACCTTCAATTGGTTTAGACTGGTCGCCAACTTCTAGGGCAAATGCGGCACCAACAACTTTTGGCTCATCTCCACCACCAGGAATAGTTGGGTTGCTCATATTGACAGCAGCAGCTTTTTGCTTGGAAACGCCAAATTCTTTAGCGACATCATCTAGGTTTTTGTCTCCAATTCTAGCTATAATTTTTTCTGCACGCTTTTTGTTTTTTAAAATTGGCGTGACTTTAGAAGAAACTTCTTCAGCAGTTTGAACACCTTCATCTATTTTGTTGGTCATTTTAGCGACAACGTAACCATTACTGATTTCAAAACTTTTGATGTCACCAACTTTGGTTTCTTCTTCAAACGCCCATTTTACAATTTGTCTTTGACGACCAATGCCTGGAATACTTTCGTCTAATTTATTGATGCCACGAACGGGTTTTACTTCCTTGTCAGCGCTTTCAGCAGTTTCAGCAAAACCGTCATCTTTAGCAGAAAGTTCAAATTTACTAGCTTCTCTGTATAAATTATTCAATGTTTTTTCTGAAGGTTCTACAGATTTTGTGACCGTGGCTATTTTGACTGCATCTTTTGGTTCTGTTCTGTCTTCGATGAAAACGACGTGAAAACCAAAATCAGTTTCAACTAATCCATATTCATTTATATCTGCTTTTTCAAAAACGTAATCGTTGAATTCTGGAACCAAAGCGCCATAACCGATCCAATCTAAATCACCGCCATTTTCAGCACTTTGTTTGTCTGAAGAAAACTCTGTGGCAAGTTCACTGTACTTATCAGAATCTTTTTTCACTACTGTTAAAAGACTATCGGCAAGTTGTTCTGCTTCTTCTTTTGTTCTTGTGACTTCTGGATCAACTCTTGTTCCGTCGTAAGTTACCAAAATATGACTTGTTTTGACAGAGTCTGGTTTTTGAGTTCTTTCTAAAAGTTTTGTGAGTTTAATTTGGTTTTTTTCTTTGTATGGTCCGTAAACTTCATTTATATCAAGATTTAAAATATCTTGGTCAAATTCACCTTCCATTTCGTATTCGAAAGCATAATTATCATCAAATGCTGTTTCTGAATGAATGGCGACAAATTCTTCTACATTATCTGTAGTTTCAAAATTTGTTTTGCCTTCAAACTCTTCGCTTTCTGTGTCTTTCAGAAGATTTGAAATTGCATTTTCTACGCCTTTTTCATCTTCTTCTGAAGGTGTTTCTTCAAAATATACGTATTCAATATCTCTTTTTTCGTCTTGTTTGAATCTGTCTTTATGTTTGTTGATATATTCTTTGATGTCGGTTTTTGAAATTTCAACATCATCGACTTGATCAAAACCAACGCGGACAAAATCGAAAGATAAATTATCGTTTTCTTGGTGGTAAATCTGTTCACCTTCTAGCAAAGTTGCGCTAATCCCGGCTTTTATCATGTTGAAGTACAGCTGAGATTTTGCCATGACTTCCATGTTCTGTTCAAAATTCACCCATTGTTGATATTGTTGTGGGTTTGAAATTTTAGCTTCTGCGATGAATTGTTTCAGCTTGGCTTCGCTAAAAAAACCATTTTCATCAGAAAATCTAGGATCGCCAGCCAATTGTTCTGCCATAGCGTCTGTAATTTGGTCTGCGCCAACTTCCAGTCCGAGTTTTTCGTACTCTTGTTTCAGCAACATTTGTCTAAGTTTACCATCCCAAGCTTGTTTTGCAGCTTGCATAGAAGTGACACGACCTTGATTTTGTTGAACAATGTTTTCAACTTGTGCTGCGAATTCCTCTCTGGTTATTTCTTCGCCACCAACCACACCAACAGTATTGGTGTTTTTATCTGATGTGAAACCACCATTTTTGAATAAATCGGTAAGCACAAAAGCAAATAATGCTAGGGCGATGATTACAATAAGAAAAACTGTACGTTCTCTAATTTTACTAAGTATTGCCATTTTTGGGTATTTTATAAAATCTAAGGGGCGAAAATAAGATAATTACGCCATATATTAAACCTTGAACTTTAAAATATTTTTAACGCTTACTTTTATTATCTGAATTTAAGCGAAATTTAATAT
>JBHEPM010000032.1:0-3438 GCA_046260295.1 Psychroflexus sp. | reverse complement strand
ATTTTAGTACAAGTTGTTAATCTTCAGTTGGTAATCTAACAGATACTAATTCTATTTTTTTGTTGGAAGCTTCTAAAATTTCTATTTTATAATTTTCAATATTGATTTCTGCACCAACTTCAGGAATTTCTTCGGTAATATTGACAATCATACCGCCTAAAGTTTCGTAATTCTCATTTTCTGGCAAATTGATTTTATAGCGTTCGTTGATGTAATCTACATCTAGACGTGCAGAAAATTTAAAGAAGTTTTCATTTATTTTTTCTTCGACTAAAACGACAGAATCGTGTTCATCTTCAATTTCACCAAAAAGTTCTTCCACAATATCTTCCAAAGTCATCATGCCGCTAGTGCCGCCATATTCATCCACAACGACAGCAATGCTTTTTCTTTTTTTGATGAGTAAGTTCAAAATTTCTTTTACTGGCATGGTTTCTGGAACGAAGACGACTGGCATTAAAATATTTTTGATATTCTTGGGATTCCGAAACATTTCAAAAGAATGCACGTAACCGATAATATCATCGTTGGTTTCACGGTAAACTAAAAGTTTTGAAAGTCCGGTATTGGTGAAAATTTCGATTAGATTTTTTGCCTTTTCATCGATATCCACCGCCACAATTTCATTTCTGGGAATCATCACTTCACGAGCTTTCACATCTGAAAATTGAAGTGCATTTTGAAAAATTTGAATTTCAGAATCCACCTCATCATCGGCTTTTACGGTTTCCATTTGTTGGTTGATATAGTCGCCAAGTTCAACCTTGCTAAAATTCAGTTGTACTTTATCTCCTTCAATTTTAAAGATTTTTTTTAGAATAATATCGGAAATCCAAATAACGAAACCAGATATGAAACTGAATAAATAGTAAAAAATAAACGCCGGAATGCTAAATAGCTTCAGTAAATTGTTGGCATATATTTGAAAAAAGACTTTCGGTAAAAATTCAGCCGTAAACAGAATAACTAAAGTAGAAATTAGCGTCTGTGAAAAAAGGCTGGCATCTTGTATAAAATAAGCGATAAACTCACTTGAGGGTTGAAAAGTTTCAAACCAATTCATGATAAGATCACCCATAAAAAAGCCGTAAACGACTAATGCGATATTGTTGCCAACCAACATGGTAGCAATGAATTTTGATGGTTTTTTGGTGAGCGTTTTTAGAATCTTGCCGATAAAATCGCTTTGGTTTTTCTGAAGTTCAATGTGAACCTTATTAGAGGACACAAAAGCGATTTCCATCCCGGAAAAAAAAGCAGAGAGCAGAAGCATAATAATAATTACAACAACTTCCGAACTCATTTATTTTTGTTTTTATTTTCGATTTTTTTTCTGAATTTTCTTTTGAAGAAAAACATAAAAATAGCAATTACTGCAAAAAATAAATATAAGTATGCACGACTTTCATTTTCTTGCCATGTGCGAATGCTTTCAACTATGAAAAACACTGCAAATGCAATGTAAGCAAATTCAAAATATTTAAAATACTTCATCAGTCTTCTATGTATTGTATTCCAGTATTTATTCTGGAATTGAAATTATTAAATTTTTGGTCAGCATCAAAGCCTTCACCAATATTTTTAGCGCCGTTAGGCAATTCTAATTGATATTTGTAATCTGTAAATACCCATTCGTTTTCTTGATCCCAGTAAAGCTGAGAGCCAGTCATGATGGTGCTGTCTGAGGTGATTATTTTGACATTACCACGTAAGTCTACCAAATTTGTTTCGTTGTAAATTATGGCGTAGTCTGAAATAATTGTGTTTTTAGAAGAATCAGATTCAAAAAAATCAACTTCAACGCCATTTGGAAATTCTCTGAAAGGAAATTTTCTGTTGGAATAATCTAACATTTCTGGACTTCTGAGATTTGCTTTCACCCTACCGCTATCTGTGTAGAATAGATTGATTTGGTAAACTTTGGCTTGAGGCGCAAGAAAATCTTTTTCCATGTCTTTCACGTCCTTTAGGTTGCCTTCACAAGCAAAAAGCATTGCTGTCAAAATTGTGACAGCAATGCTATTTTTAAAAAATGTTTTATTGAAAAACATATTATAGGTTTGGCACAACAACGCTTTCGCCAATCCAGCAATTACTTAAGGTAATTTTATCTCCACTTTCATAAGGTGATTGGAAAATGTCAGATTTTTGAGGCGCTCTGCCGTTATAGCTATCCACAGTAGCATCTACAGTAGATTTCAATGATGGATCAACACGCCCTGCTCTTTTTGCATAATCTGCAGCTAACCAATACACGGCTCTTTTGTCGAAAGTATCTTTACCACAATCATTGGCACTTTTTGCATACATTTCTGCAATTTTTAAATAAGCAATACCTAAAGATGGTTTGTTGCTCAAAGCTTTTCTGTAATAATTTCTAGCTTGAGAATAGCTTCCTTTCGCTTTGTAATTGTTGGCAATCCTATAGTAAATTCTTGCTTTGTCAGATTTTTCATCTTCCAGTTCTGCAGCTTCATTGTAATAGCTTAAAGCTTTGGCTCTGTCACCTTCAGCTTCCGCCAATTGCCCTAAAGAATAGGCAGATTTAGCAGAGGGTTCTTGTTTGTGAAGCGCTTCTGAGACTTGGAAAAATAATGGGTCTTCGGTACAATCTTTTGCAGATAATCTGGCATTGGCATTTCTCAACCATTTCACATCAGATTTTTTCTCTTCGAAATCTTTTTTGTACAAAGGAATCAAGTTGTCACAATCTGCTTTTGAACCTAAAAGCGAATTGACACTACCTTTAATCTTGTTGTAATTTCTTAAATAAATCTCTGAATTTTTTAGAATTCTGGATTCACGAGAAGTCAACTCTTTTTGTGTTTCTTGTTTTTTGATTAAGGGTTCTGCCTCTGCTGCCTTGTCGTTTTCCTGTGTTTCGATAAGCTCGATAACTTCATCATACTTGTCAAACAAAAACTGAATATCTCTTTCGCCTGCGTCGTTAAGATCATTAGCGATTCTGAAATAGGCGTACAATCCTACCGGTGAAGAGAAGTTGTCTTTATCTTCTTCAACAACTTTTTCAAAAGATTTTAATCTTTCTTGTAAAGTGCCAATTTCATGCTTGTATTTAATCATTGCAATGTCAGCAAGCATATCGCCTTTTTTGGTTTCATTTGGGAAATACTCCAATCTCATATTTTGATTTTCGATGTATTCTTTAACCAATTTTTCTTTTTCTTCATCAGTTGAAGCAAGATCAATCATAGCTTCAAGCATTTTTTCTCCTCTTTGATAGATCAGAAGTTTTGCATCTGGACAATTTTCTATAAGTTGCTTGTATCTTGGGTACGCATCATCATAATTTTCAACTTTTGCGCTTTCGTTGAATAAACTAAGTGTTGCATTACAATTCTGTGCTACAGCTACCTGATAGCTGGCTAATAATCCTAAAAGTGTAAAAGCAATTTTAAACTTCATAACAATATTTGT
>JBHEPM010000031.1:18229-18616 GCA_046260295.1 Psychroflexus sp. | reverse complement strand
GTTCTATTGAACCAGCACCGCCAGAAGCTATCACGGGAATTTGTAAAATATCTGATAGTTTTGATAAAGCTGAATTGGCAAATCCTGATTTGGTTCCATCATGATTCATAGAAGTAAACAAAATTTCACCAGCACCTAAATTTTCTGCGGTTTTTGCCCATTCAAACAAATCTAAATTTGTAGGTTTCTTTCCGCCAACTAAATGCACTTTCCATTCATTATGTATCAATTTAGCATCAATTGCAACAACTACGGATTGATTGCCATATTGTTTTGAAATTTCAGAAATCAACTTCGGATTTTTGACTGCTGCTGAATTGATTGACACCTTATCTGCACCGGATTTCAAAATCAAATCGACATCTTCCAAAGTTGAAATTCCCCCAC
>JBHEPM010000031.1:0-18205 GCA_046260295.1 Psychroflexus sp. | reverse complement strand
GAATATTAATTCTTTTCGCAATTTTTTCGACGAGCTTTACTAAAGTTTTGCGAGTTTCTTCTGTCGCTGAAATATCTAGAAAAACCAGTTCATCAGCCATATTTTTAGTATAAAATTCCGCTAACTCAACTGGATCGCCGGCATCTTTCAAATTAATGAAATTAACACCTTTTACTGTTCGCCCGTTTTTAATATCCAAACAAGGTATGATTCTTTTTGCTAACATTTTTTACACTTTATTGATTGATAATGAAGTTTTGTAGATCCCGTAATGAAATTCGATTTTCATAAATTGCTTTGCCAATAATGACGCCTTCACAACCAATATTTTGAACTTCTTCTAAATCTTGAATTCCAGAAACACCGCCAGAAGCAATTAAATTTAAGCTTGGGTTCAATTGCAAAATTGTTTTGTAAAGTTCGATGGAAGTTCCACTGAGCATGCCATCTTTAGAAATATCAGTTGAAATCACGTATTTTACACCTTTTTCAACAAATTTTGAAATGAAATCTTCTATTTCTAAATCGGTTGAATTTTGCCAACCTAAAGTTGCTATTTTACCATTTTTAGCATCTGCGCCTAAAATTATTTTTTCTGAACCGAATTTCTCCAGCCAAGACAAAAATAACTTCGAATCTGTCACGGCTAAACTTCCAGCGGTAATTTGATTTGCCCCAGAATCAAAGGCAATTTGTAAATCTTTATCTGACTTTATTCCGCCACCAAAATCAATTTTCAATGCTGTTTTGGAAGCAATTTCTTCCAAGATTTTATAATTCACAATTTGCTTAGATTTTGCGCCGTCCAAGTCAACCAAATGTAAATATTCTATTCCATTGGCTTCAAAAGCTTTGGCAACTTCAAGTGGATTTTCATTGTAAATTTTCTTGGTATCATAATTACCTTTTGATAATCTTACACATTGACCTTCAATAATATCTATGGCTGGTATAATTCTCATTTTTTCAATTTAAATTAGTTTTTTCAATAAAATTCTTCAGTAATCGTTCACCAAATTCACCGCTTTTCTCAGGGTGAAATTGAACACCATAAAAATTATCTTTTTGAATGGCTACCGAATAATTTATTCCATAATCTGTAGTTGCAATACTGAATTTATTGTCCGGCGCAAAATAACTGTGAACAAGATACATGTAGGAATTCTCTGGTATATTTTCAAAAAGTACAGATTTCAAATTGAAAATCGTATTCCATCCAATTTGTGGCACTTTAAGTGTATTCTGAAACCGCTTCACTTCAATATCGAAAATTCCTAAAGCTTCCGTTTTTCCTTCTTCTGAAGTCTGACACATCAACTGCATGCCAAGACAAATGCCTAAAACGGGCTGTTTTAAAGTTGGAATTAGATGATGTAAATTCGATTTTTTTAACATTTTCATCGCAAAAGCGGCTTCTCCAACACCGGGAAAAATGACACGATCTGCATTCTTGATGATATTTTCATCCTTGGTTAAAACAGAAGAATAACCGAGTCTTTCTAAAGCAAATTCAATGCTTTTCACATTTCCCGCGCCGTAATCTATAATTGCAATTTTCATTATTTGAATTTAAATTTGTCCTTTTGTGCTTGGTAAAATCATTTTTTCAGGATTCCGCTGAATTGCCATTTTTATAGATTTTGCAAAGGCTTTAAAAATAGCTTCTATTTTATGATGTTCATTTTCGCCTTCAGCTTGAATATTTAAATTGCATTTGGCGCCATCTGTAAATGATTTAAAAAAATGCTTGAACATTTCCGTTGGCATTTCTCCAATTTTTTCTCTTTTGAATTCTGCATTCCAAACCAACCAATTTCTACCGCCAAAATCAAGTGCAACTTGCGCCAAACTGTCGTCCATTGGCAGACAAAACCCGTAGCGTTCTATGCCAATTTTATCGCCCAAAGCTTTTGCAAAAACTTCACCTAAAACGATGGCTACGTCTTCAATCGTGTGGTGTTCATCGACTTCTAAATCGCCTTTGGCATCCAGAAATAAATCAATTTGACCATGCCTAGCAATTTGATCTAACATGTGGTCGAAAAATGAAATTCCTGTTGAAATCTCACTTTCTCCGCTGCCGTCTAAATTTATTTCTACTGAAATTTTGGTTTCCTTTGTATTTCTTTCCAATTTTGCTGTTCGAGTTTTCAGTTTCAAAAACTTATAAATTGCTTGCCAATTATCAGTTTTCAAAGCCACAAATGACAATAATTCTATATCCGAAACTTCGGTTTCACCTTCACCAAGATTGGTATTATTGTCTATAAAAATTGCTTTTGAATTTAAATTTTTAGCCAATTCCACATCGGTCAAACGGTCACCGATAACGAAAGAGTTTTCTAAGTCATAAGAATCGCTGAAATATTTAGTCAACAAGCCAGTTTTGGGTTTTCGCGTTAGCGCATTGTCCTTCGGAAATGTTCTGTCAATAAAGATTTCATCAAACAAAATACCTTCATTTTTAAAAGCATTGACAATGAAATCTTGTATTGGCCAAAATGAATTTTCCGGAAATTGTGGCGTTCCCAAACCATCTTGATTGGTAATCATTACAATTTCAAAATCGAGTTCTGAAGCGATTTTTTTTAAATAAAAAAACACTTCTCGATAAAATTCAAGTTTACTGAAACTATCGATTTGTTCGTCTTTTGGTTCTTTGATCAAAGTGCCGTCACGATCTATAAAAAGTACTTTTTTCATGAGTTTAAACGATTTAAAACTTTTAATAATTTTTGATTTTCTGCTGGAGTTCCCACGCTTATTCGTAAACAGTTTTCGCACAACATAATATTTGAACGATTTCTGACCACGATTTTTTCCTCCAAAAGTTGGTGATATCTTTTCTCGGCATTATCCACTCTAAAAAGCAAAAAGTTAGCTTCACTTGGAAAAACGTGTTCAACCCAGCTGATTTCTTGAAGTTTTTCAGATAAAATCTCACGTTCAGATTTTAAAATTTGAATCTGAAATTGGTATTTTTCAAAATTATTCAGCACCTGAATTGCTTTATTTTGCGTCAATTGATTCACATTATAAGGCGGTTTTATTTTATTCAAAACTTCAATGATGCGTTCACTTGCAAAGCACATTCCCAGTCTAATTCCGGCATGAGCCAAAGCTTTAGAAAAAGTTTGTGTGATGATTAAATTCGGAAAATTATTCAATTCTGAAATGAACGAACTGCTGTCTGAAAAATCAACATAAGCTTCGTCCAAAACGACCAAACCAGTGAAATTTTTCAGAATAATTTTAATATCATTTATTTGAAGTAAATTTCCTGATGGATTATTTGGAGAACAAATGAAAATCAACTTGGTTTTTTTCGAAATTGAATTTAAAACAGAATCAACATCAATTTGAAAATTTGGCGTCAAACAGATTTTTTTTAATGCGATGTTATTCAGATTTGCTAAAACTTCATTCATCCCATAAGTTGGTGGCAAAATGATAATTTCATCTGAATTTGGTTCGCAAAATGCACGGAAAATCAAATCTAAAACTTCGTCGCTACCATTACCAAGCAAAATATTTTTCTCAGGAATTTGTTTCACTGCGGCGATTTTAGACTTCAATTTGATTTGATATGGATCAGGATATCGATTCAATTCTGTGTTGAATGGATTTTCGTTGGCATCCATAAACAAATAGTCTGAGTTTTCAGCATCAAATTCATCTCTGGCTGAACTGTAAGCACTCATTTTCTTTACATTTTCCCGAATAAGATTATCGATTTTCATTATCCTATTTTTTGAGTTTTAATGAATTTATTCTCAATATCATTGCGTTTTTATGCGCTTGCAAGCCTTCTGCTTCAGCCATTAATTCAACGGTTTTCCCGATAGATTCGATACCGTTTTCGTCGATTTTTTGAAAAGTTATCGATTTCTGAAAACTATCCAAATTTACGCCGCTGTATTGTTTTGCAAAACCATTGGTTGGCAAAGTATGATTGGTTCCTGAAGCATAATCGCCAGCACTTTCAGGCGTAAATTTTCCTATAAAAACAGATCCAGCATTGTTGATATTTTCAACAAAAAAATCATCATTTTTAGTTGAAATGATGAAATGTTCCGGCGCATAAAAATCTATCAATTCCAAAGCGGTTTCAAAATTCTTCATCAATATAAATTTTGAATTTTGAATGGCCTTTTCAGCGATATTTTTCCTTGGTAAATCTTTAATCTGAATTGAAATTTCAGCTTGAACTGAATCAATAAATTTCTCATCAGTTGATACCAAAATCACCTGTGAATCTTCGCCGTGTTCAGCTTGACTTAACAAATCTGAAGCTACAAATTCAGCGTTGGCAGTTTCATCTGCCATGACCAATAATTCTGAAGGTCCAGCTGGCATATCTATGGCTAAATTATACCGCGTTGCCATTTGTTTTGCTTTGGTGACGTATTGGTTACCTGGTCCAAAAATTTTATAAACTTTTGGTACCGTTTCCGTACCAAAAGTCATGGCGCCAATCGCCTGAATTCCGCCAAGTTTAAAGATTTTTGTCACGCCACAAAGTTCTGCCGCGTACAAAATCGCTGGATTGATTTCTCCATTTTTATCTGGTGGCGTGCACAGCACAATATCTTTGCAACCAGCGATTTTTGCGGGCTCAGCAAGCATCAAAACCGTTGAAAACAATGGCGCAGTGCCGCCAGGAATATACAATCCCACTTTTTGAATTGCTTTTTTTGTTTGCCAACAATTTACGCCAGATTGGGTTTCTACTTTTACTACCGGCGTTTTTTGAGCTTTATGGAAATTATGGATATTTTGTTGGCCTTGCTGAATCGCTTTTTTTAGATTTTCATCTAGCAATTTTGAAGATTTTTGAATTTCTGTTTTTGAAACTTCAAACTTAGAAAGTTGAACGGCGTCAAACATTTTGGTATATTTTTCTAAAGCCACATCGCCATGAGATTTGATGTCATCAAAGACAGATTTTACTGTTTTTTCAATATCTTCAAATTCAATGCTTGGTCTTTTTAGAAGTTTCTCCCAAGTTTCTTGTTTTGGAAATTTAATCGTTTTCATAAAATCATTTTTTCAATTGGACTGACTAAAATACTTTCTGCGCCACCGCTTTTCAATTCATCTATGATTTCCCAAAATTTTTCTTGATAAATCACCGTATGGACTGAGCTCCAGCCAGATTCGGCTAATGGCATTACCGTTGGACTTTTCATTCCAGGTAAAATTTTAATAATTTCATCTAATTTTTCATTTGGCGCATTTAGTAAGACATATTTGGCATTTTTAGCTCTTAAAACCGCATCAATTCTGAATAATAACTTCGATAAAGTTTTCTTTTTTTCTGAATTCAAATTAGGTGAACTTGCCAAAACTGCTTCACTTTTTAAAATTACATCAAATTCTTTCAGATTGTTTTTGAAAAGTGTGCTGCCACTTGAAACAATGTCACAAATGGCGTCTGCTAAACCAATATTTGGTGCGATTTCAACTGAACCGGTAATCAGGTGAATGTCTGCTGAAATTTTATGTTTATCCAGATATTTTTGCAAAGTATTCGGATAGGATGTGGCAATTTGTTTCCCATTTAAATCTGAAACATTTTGAAAATCTGAATGTTTTGGAATCGCCAAAGACACTTTGCATTTGGAAAACCCAAGTCGTTTTTCTATTTGTAAATCTTCTCCTTTTTCGAAAAGCAAATTTTCACCAATGATTGCTAAATCGGCAACTCCATCGCGCAAATATTGCGGAATGTCACCGTTTCTAAGATAGAAGATTTCCAAAGGGAAATTGGAGGCTTCAACTTTAAGTTGGTCGCGACCATTATCGATAGAAATCCCGCAATTTCTCAGTATTTTGAGAGATTCGTCGTGAAGTCGCCCTGATTTCTGAATAGCAATTTTTAATTTTTCCATAGTTCATTTTTAAGCATAAAAAAACCCGCTTGATTTTGCTCAAACGGGTTTTTTGAAATGTAAATTCAAATTTTTCTACACATCAAATCCTAACCGCATTGAGCGCTTTAAGAAAATGATGATGCAGTGTAATATTTTTCATAATGTTACAAATGTAAAATAATCGTTTTGAATCTTATTTCAATTTCAATAAATTAAGAGAATATTAATTATTGCCTAAGATAATCGGCATGCCTTCATCTCCAGAACCAATCACAATAACTTTAGAATTTTCAGATTTTGATAATTCTATCGTGGCTTGAATTCCTTTTTCTTTCAGAATATTTTTGGACAAAGATGCATTCAAAATTTCGTTGGCACGGGCTTTACCTTCAGCTTCAATTTCTTGACGTTGCTTTTCTTTGGTTGCTTTTTCCAAACGGAATTCATACTCCAAAGATTCTTGCTCTTGTTTCAATTTTTTTTCAATAGCTTGCTTAATCGTTGGTGGTAAAGACACGTCTCTTACCAAGATTCTGTTTACCTGAACGTATTGATTTTTAAGCAATTGTTGAGTTTCATCGTACATTTCATTCTGAATAGATTCACGCTTTTGTGCGTAAAGTTCTTCTGGTTTGTAACGTCCAACAACTGTTCTGGTGGCTGATCTTACGGCAGGTTGAATCAATCTGGTAATGTATTTTTCTCCACGTTCTTTATGTAAAAGTCCAAGTTGGTCGTAAGTTGGCTCAAACCAAATTGTTGCATCCAATTTGATATCCAGACCGTTTGAAGATAAAACTTGCATAGATTCATCTATGGTTTGTTGTCTGACTTCATAAACGAAAACCGTATTCCAAGGTGCTACAATGTGAAATCCTTCTTTCAGGGGCGGCTCATCAATGACTACACCACCTCCAAAGCGTTTAAACAAGACTCCAGCTTCTCCGGAATTGATATTGACTGTGGAATTGGCGATAAAAATAATTCCGATAACCACCACAATGATAATCGGGACAATTGACTTAGGTAATTTTTCCATATGTTTTTTTAATTTAAATTAATCCTTTATATTTTCTATAAAACCACTCAATTCCCAAAGTTAAGGCTAATAAAATGATAAGCAATTCAAAATCTATCAAACTCTCAGATTTTTTTATAGATTTCTGCTTTGGTTTAAGTGAATTAGATTTTAAGCTTTGAATTAAACTTTCAGATTCAGTTAAAAGGAAATTATGATTTTTCTCGACAACTTTTGATAATTTATTATAATTGGCATTGACAAATTGCAATTCTGGTGAAAATTCCAGAACTTCAAATTGTCCAGTTTTATTGAAGTCTTCTCCGCTAACCCTGACTTTATATTCGTAAGTTCCAGGTTCTAAATTTTTCAATTGTGAAGTGTAAACTTCGTTATTGAAAACCATTTGCGTTTCAATTATTTCTTCTGTGATCGTATTCTTAAGTTCAAAAATAATTTCTGCACGTGGATCGCTTTCAAAATTTTCATCAAAATATTCTGCTTCAATTTTGTTCAGCATTCCGGTTTTATAAAATGGCTTAGCATCAACAACCAAACGTTCTTGTTTGAAGTCTTGCGATAAATATTGAATAGATTTCAACATGAATTCATCAAAATCTTGGAAATTTGAATTTAAAAGATAAGATTTACTTCGCCATTTCCACAGATTTTCACCGAATAAAAAAGCAGATTTTTGATCAGAATCTTGCATAAAGATCCACAAAGGCGATTCAAGCTCAACGCCATTGACATTTTTTTCCAATAAAACTTGGTGTGATTTTGAAATTGAAATTTCACCAAAAACATCGACTAAAGGCGGAAAATCTTGGAAATTCAAATCTGATACTTGAAACGGTGAAAAATCTGAATTCAATTCACCAAAATAGTCTTCAGTAGAATTTGTGATTTGTTTTTTGAAACCAAGATTCATTTGGTTCAGAAATTCGTAATCGGTTTTGGTACCGCCGATTAAAAAATAATTCAGTTTTTGTTTTGAAACCAAATCGAAAATATCTTTAGAAATGGCTTGCGGTTGGTAGAAAATCACCAAATTATAGTCTGATAAATCTAAGTCATCCGTAGATTTTTTTAAGTCAACTTGAATTTGCTCGTTGGAAGAAATCGATTTTTGAATACTGCCCAAATCTGGATGCAAAATATCAGCAAGCAACAAGACTTTAGACCTGGAATCAATTACTTCTATAGAAATATTTTGGGCATTATTTTCTGTGTTTTTTTCATTCTTTAATGTTTCCAATTCAACAGTGTAAGTTTTTGTTCCTATTGAATTAGCATTCAGCAGAAAATCGATTTTGGAAGAAGATTCGGGCTTGAGTCTGATTTTCTTTTCAGCTAAAACGCGATCATTTGAAAGTATTTTTACGGATTTTGAAATTTCATTTTGTCCATTGTAACTTACAAAAACTTCAACAGGAAACTTATTTTTTAAAAATGCATACGCATTGATGTTGACCAAATCAATTTTAAAATCGTTGTAATTTGTGGTGTCTCCGGCAATTAAATTGTAAAAATTATTTTTATTCTGAATTTGTTTGTAGCTAAAATCTTCTCCGAAAGTTTGGTTGCCATCTGTTAATAATACAAAAGCGGCGTTGTCTTCGTTTTGTTTATTCCAAAAATCTATACTCGACGCAATGTTTGAAGATTGTTCAGAAAAGGACAAGCTATCTAAAATTGAAATATCTTGATCAAATTTCAAATAATTGATATCAAATTTATCGTTTAAATCTTGGTCGGATTTGGTGTTTTCTAAAAAATTAGTGATGTTTTCGGTGTCTGCCAATTCAGCTATAGATTCTGAATTGTCAACCGCCACGTAAAGTTTTGGCTTTTCAGTTTCGTAAGTAGTTCGGTCAATTTCCGGATTGATGATTAAAAGACCTATCAAAAAAAAAGATAAAAACCGAAGCACAAAAAGTATACTTTGATTTTTATCTTTTAGAAATTTTGGATATAAAAAGTAAGACAGGCCAATGGATAGCGCAAAATTCAATAAAAGAATAAGCAATAAAAGACCTGACATATTGATTTATGTTAGCATTCCGCCATCGACACTAAGTGTTTGACCGGTGATGTAATTGCTCATATCGCTGGCTAAAAACACACACGCATTTGCCACGTCTTCAGGCGTTCCGCCACGTTTCAGCGGAATGGCTTGACGCCAACCTTCAACTGTTTTTTCGTCTAACTTATCGGTCATTTCGGTTTCAATAAAACCTGGCGCAATCACATTTGAGCGAATATTTCTAGACCCCAATTCTAAAGCTACGGATTTTGAAAACCCAATAACGCCAGCTTTTGAGGCAGAATAATTGGCTTGCCCAGCATTTCCTTTCAATCCTACAACCGAACTAATATTGATAATGCTGCCGTGTTTTTGTTTCAACATTGGGCGCAAAACTGCTTTGGTTAAATTAAACACAGAATTCAAATTCACATTGATTACTTTATCGAAATCTTCTTCGCTCATGCGCATCAACAGATTATCTTTTGTGATTCCTGCGTTATTGACTAAAACATCAATATTTCCAAAATCTTCGATAACATCAGTCGCCAATTTTTGAGCTTGTTCAAAATCTGAAGCATCAGATTGGTAAGATTTCGCTTTGACGCCAAGAGATTTCAGATGATTTTCTAATTCTTCAGCAGAAGACGCAGAAGAATTATAAGTAAAAGCCACATTTGCACCATGTTTTGCAAAAACTTCGGCGATTCCTTTGCCAATACCACGACTTCCGCCAGTAATTATGACATTTTTATTTTCAAGTAATTTCATAGGTTGTAGAATTTGTATTCAAAAATAAAACCTTTGCCTATAAAATTCTAGACAAAGGTTTTCTGAATTTGAAGTCGATTAAGAAAGGACTTCTGCGACTTTTTTGCCAATTTCAGCAGGAGAATCCACCACGTGAATTCCACTGTCTTTTAAAATTTTCTTTTTAGCTTGGGCTGTATCTTCACTTCCGCCAACAATTGCACCGGCGTGTCCCATTGTTCTACCAGCAGGCGCAGTTTCACCAGCGATGAATCCAACAACAGGTTTTTTGCTACCGCTTTCTTTGTACCATTTGGCAGCTTCAGCTTCTAGTTGTCCACCAATTTCACCAATCATCACCACGCATTCAGTTTCAGGATCGTTTACCAATAATTCAACAGCTTCTTTGGTCGTTGTTCCGATAATTGGATCTCCACCAATTCCAATAGCTGTGGTAATTCCTAAATCTTCTTTCACAACTTGATCAGCAGCTTCGTAAGTTAAAGTTCCAGATTTTGAGACAATACCAACTTTTCCTTTTTTGAAAACAAAACCTGGCATGATGCCGACTTTTGCTTCGCCTGGCGTAATTACGCCTGGGCAGTTTGGTCCGATTAATCTACAATCTTTGTCTTTAATATAATCTGAAGCTTTAATCATATCTGCCACAGGAATTCCTTCTGTGATTGTGATGATAACTTTAATTCCAGCATTGGCAGCTTCCATAATGGCATCTGCGGCAAAAGCTGGCGGTACAAAAATAATACTGGTATCAGCATTGGCTTTTTTCACGGCGTCTTCAACAGTGTTGAAAACTGGTTTTCCCAAATGTGTGGAACCGCCTTTGCCTGGCGTAACACCGCCAACGATGTTTGTTCCGTAATCTATCATTTGTTCAGCGTGAAAAGTACCTTCACTACCTGTAAAACCTTGAACAATTATTTTTGAATCTTTATTGACTAAAACGCTCATAATTTTATTTAATTTTTGTTCAACAAATGTAATTTTTTAAGACGAACCTAAAAAGTATTCCTTTGAATTTAATTCATATTTAGCTTTCATTAATAAAAGACAGCATTCCGTCGATGCCATCATCACAAGGCTGACTCATAATGTAGCCTTTGTAAAGTTTATTGTCTTTGATTTCCCAAATACAGAAAAAATCTGCAAGACTGATTAAATCTTCAGATTCTAAAGTTTCAACATTATAGGTAAATCTGACACATACTTTATTGTCTTCTTCCAAAAGGTGTGAAATCTGAGGCGACATATTTTGAAAAGATTTCCCCATATCTAGCGCCATTTTACTGAATTTTTTGAAATTTAATCTATAAAAACCTGTGCTGCTACTCCAATCAATCATCAAATCCGGGTGAATAAATTGTTCAAAAGTAGATTTGTCGTGATAATAATTTGAATAGAAAAAATCTTGTACCAAAGCTTTATTATTGGTCATCATAAATTTTAATTTTTTGTAATATTTCAGGAATTCTATTAATATAAGCTAATTCTCTGTATTTCTTTTTGATGTCATCTGCGGGAGAACCGAAATAAGTGGTTTCTCCTAATAAATTTTTACTCACACCAGATTGTGCGAAAATCACAGCTTTCCTGCCAATTGTAATTCCACTGGTAATGCCAACTTGTCCCCAAATGGTAACTTCGTCTTCTATGACAACACAACCTGCGATTCCTACTTGTGAAGCAATCAGGCATTTTTCACCAATAATAGTGTCGTGTCCTATCTGAACTTGATTGTCTATTTTTGTACCTTTTTTAATTGTAGTCACGCCAGAAACACCTTTATCAATTGTGGTTAAAGCACCAATTTCAACATCGTTTTCTATCAAAATACTACCGCCTGACAAAAGTTTATCGTGTTTTTCTGGTCGGTTTTTATAATAAAATGCATCAGCGCCGAGTATTGCTCCGGAATGAATAATTACATTGTCTCCGATTTTGGTGTCGCCATAAATTGAAACATTGCTATGAATCAAGCAATTGTCGCCAATTTCAACATTTGGCCCGATGAAAACATTGGGTTGAATAATTGAGTTTCCACCAATTTTAGCAGTTTCAGATATAGCTTGATTCGCCTTTTGAAAAGGTTTAAAAAAAGCGGTAAGTTTATTGAAATCTCTAAATGGATCATCTGACACTAAAAGTGCTTTGCCATCCGGAACTTCAACATTTTCTTTGTTAATCAAAATGACAGTTGCTGCTGAATGTAAAGCTTTATCGTAATATTTGGGATGATCTACAAAAACAATATCGCCAGGTTCAACTACGTGAATTTCATTGAGACCGAAGACTGGAAAGTTTTCATTCCCGACAAATTTCGCATCAATAATTGTTGCAATTTGTTGTAAAGTATGTTTTTGAGGAAACTTCATGAAATCAAATTATTCTTTGACGCGTTCTTTGTAAGTTCCTTTTTCAGTTTCAATTTTCACTTTATCACCTTCATTTATGAATAATGGAACGTTGATTTCAGCACCAGTTTCAACAGTTGCCGGTTTGGTTGCATTCGTTGCGGTGTTGCCTTTCACACCAGGTTCTGTATGCGTTACTTCCAAAGTGACGTTTGGTGGCATCTCTACTGAAAGTGGCAAATTGTCTTCCGTGTTGATTAAAATACTTACGACTTCGCCTTCCTTTAATAAATTAGGCATATCCAAAGCAGCTTCTAAGAGTCGAATCTGCGTATAATCGTCAGTATGCATGAAGTGATAAAACTCGCCTTCTTGATATAAAAATTGATATTTGTGGGTTTCCACACGAACTTCATCAATTTTATGTCCTGCAGAAAAAGTATTGTCTATGACTTTCCCAGTCGTCACACTTTTAAGTTTAGTTCTTACGAATGCTGGACCTTTGCCTGGCTTTACATGTAAAAACTCTATAATTTTAAAAATATCGTGATTGTATCTGATGCACAATCCATTTCTAATATCACTAGTACTTGCCATAATAAATTTTAATTTGAAAAATATCCTTTCATAATTCCACGTTGGGAATCTTTTATAAATTGTAAAATCTCGTCGCGTTCCGGAGTTGCTTCCATTTCTGCTTCAATGATAGAGAGCGCCTGTGTGTTATTATAATTTCTTTGGTAAAGAATACGATACACATTTTGAATTTCTCTAATTTTTTCTGAATCAAAACCTCTTCGTCTTAATCCCACAGAATTTATTCCAACATAAGAAAGCGGTTCTCTACCAGCTTTTACAAATGGTGGAACATCTTTCCTAACTAAAGAACCGCCAGTAATGAAAGCATGCCGACCAATGCTACAAAATTGCTGCACTGCCGCCATTCCTGCTAAAACTGCATAATCACCAACTGTAATATGTCCTGCCAATGTGCTATTGTTTGAAAAAATACAATTGTTGCCTACGATACAATCGTGAGCAATGTGGCAATATGCCATAATCCAGCAATTCTTGCCAACTTTGGTTTTCATTCGGTCTGAAGTGCCTCGATTGATGGTGACACATTCTCGAATTGTCGTATTATCGCCAATTTCAGTAATCGTGTCTTCGTCATTGAATTTTTTATCTTGAGGAATAGCAGAAATCACTGCACCTGGAAAAATACTTACATTCTTCCCTATTCTTGCGCCTTCCATAATTGTGACATTAGAACCAATCCAGGTTCCTTCACCAATTTCTACATTATTATGAATGGTTGTAAACGGTTCTATAACCACATTTTTAGCGATTTTAGCGCCAGGGTGAACATATGCTAAAGGTTGATTCATAATGTTTATTTTGATTTGACAATTTGCGCCATCAATTCGGCTTCACAAGCTAATTTATCATTGGCATACGCATAACCTTGCATATGGCAAATGCCACGTCTAATGGGTGAAATCAACTCTAATTTAAATATTAAAGTATCACCCGGCAAAACTTGCTGTTTGAACTTTACATTGTCAATTTTTATAAAATACGTTAAATAATTTTCTGGATCTTCTACGGTACTCAATGCTAAAATTCCGCCGGTTTGTGCCATGGCTTCTATCTGAAGAACACCAGGCATTACTGGTTTTCCTGGGAAATGACCAACAAAAAATGGTTCGTTCATCGTGACATTCTTTGTACCCAAAACAGAACTGTCGGTCAATTCAAAAATTTTGTCGACCAACAAAAACGGTGGACGGTGTGGCAAACGATCCATGATTTCTGTCACGCCGTACAATGGCGGTTGACTCATATCAAATTTTGGAACTTTGTTGCGTTTCGCAGCTTTGATTATTTTCATTAGTTTTTTTGCAAACTGAGTATTTATGGTATGTCCAGGTTTATTCGCAATCACTTTTCCGCGAATATGCGTTCCGACTAGGGCTAAATCGCCAATCACATCCAGAAGTTTATGTCTGGCTGCTTCATTTGGATAATGTAGAGTCAAATTATCCAAAATTCCGTTTGGTTTTACTGAAATATCATCTTTTCCAAAAGCTTCTTTCAAACGCACCATCGTATCTGGCGATAATTCTTTATCTACATAAACTATAGCATTGTTCAAATCGCCGCCTTTAATCAAACCATTGGCAAGCAAAGCCTCTAATTCATGTAAAAAGCTAAAAGTTCTGCAATCAGCAATTTCCTTTTTAAAATTTGAAATTTTATTCAAATAGGCATTTTGTGTACCTAAAACTTTGGTACCAAAATCGACCATAGTTGTAACTTGGTATTCATTGGCTGGCATGACCAAAATTTCTGAACCCGTTTCTTCATCTGTAAAAGAAATTACATCTTCAACGATAAATTCATCTCTAGGTGCATTTTGTTCTTCCTTTCCAGCTTCCTCTAAAGCTTCTACGAAAAACTTTGAAGAACCATCCATAATTGGCGGTTCTGAGGCGTTGAGTTCAATAATGACATTGTTCAAACCCATGCCAACGCAAGCTGCCAAAACATGTTCTGAAGTTTGAATCACGACTCCGTTTTTTTCTAAACTCGTTCCACGATCTGTGCTTGTTACCAGCGATGCATCTGCAGGAATAATTGGAGCGCCTTCTAGGTCAATTCTTTTGAAAGCAAAACCTTGATTGATTGGTGCTGGCTTAAACGTAAGAGTTACATTCTGGCCAGTATGAAGTCCTACTCCGTGAAGGGAAACTTCTTTTTTGATGGTCGTTTGATTAACGGTTTTCATTGTCTTCAAGTTTGTTTTCTAAAGAATCGAGTCTTTTTATGATTTTGGGTAAGTTTCTAAAATGAACGTAGGATTTATTGAAATCTGAATAGCCAAATGATGGCGAGCCTTGAATGGCTTCATCGTCTTTTATGTTTCTGCCGACACCAGTTTGCGCTTGAATTCTAACTCTATTACCAATTATAATGTGTCCAGCAATTCCTACCTGACCGCCAATTAAACAATTTTCGCCAATTTTAGACGATCCTGCAATTCCTGTTTGCGCTGCAATTGCTGTATGTTTTCCTATTTCAACATTATGGGCAATTTGGATTTGGTTATCCAGTTTCACACCTTCCCTTATAATTGTAGAACCCAGGGTTGCTCTATCAATTGTTGTTCCAGCGCCAATATCGACATGGTCTTCAATAATAACATTGCCAATTTGTGGAATTTTGTTGTAAACGCCTTTTGTGTTTGGCGAAAAACCAAAACCGTCAGCACCGATAATCACGCCACTGTGCAAAATGCAATTACTCCCAATAACAGATTCTGAATAAACTTTACTCCCAGCAAAAATGGTAACATTGTTGCCAATGGTGACATTGTCTCCAATAAAAACATTCGGATAAATCTTTACATTATCACCAATTTGAACGTCGCTTCCAATGTAAGTAAATGCACCTACGTAAATATTTTCACCTAACTTTGTTGAATCTGAAATTGAAGATGGTTCTTCTATGCCTTTTTTATCTAGTTTAATTTGATTGTAAACTTCCAATAATTTTGAAAAAGCTTCATAAGAATCTTCAACTCTAATTAAGGTTGTTGAAATATCTTGTGTTTTTTCAAAAGATTTATTGACAATGCAAATGCTTGCATCAGTCTGATAGATGTATGAAGTATATTTAGGATTTGACAAAAACGTCAAAGATCCTTCAGAGCCCTCCTCTATTTTAGATAATTTATAGACTTCTGCTTCAGGATTCCCTTCCACTTTTCCGTCCAATATCTCTGCGATTTGTTTTGCTGTAAATTTCATTCTGGCAAAAATAGAAAAAAACTGTTAATTATAAGATTTTGGATAACATAAGTAATATTTTGTAACAGTTTTAGACAAAGCTTTTAAATTTAACTGGTCTGAAGCACTGGAAACATCTTTGATTTTTCCATTTTTATACCAAATATTAATATGTTCTTTTTGTGACTGATAAGCTAGGTTTGAAGTTTCGCCTTCAAACACAAAATAATCGGCTTCGTCTTCAGTTAAATTGAAAGCAGACATCGTTTTCTGGTGATGCTTTTTAAATTTTGCTGTGTTTGATTTTGTATTTTTCAACTTTATTTTGAGTAAATCGCGATTTAAAATCATTTTACTGAGTTTACTCAATACAAAATCATCGTGATATTGCCACTTTTTCAATGCAGAAATAATATCGTAATCGTCTAATTTAGAAAACAAGTCTAAAGTAATTTCATCAAAAGTTTCAGAGTCAATTTTATGTTTTAGAAAATAATTCAATGTAGAATTTTCAATTTCAACAGATTTGTTTTCAAATAAAAATTTGGCGCGTCTTAAAATTCTAATCAAAATTTGCTCTGCGCAAAGTCCAGTTTTGTGTAAATAAACTTGCCAATACATCAAACGTCTGGCAACCAAAAATTTTTCAATAGAATAAATGCCTTTCTCTTCCACAACAAGTTTTTCATCCACAACATTCAACATATTGATGAGTCGTTCACTATTGATGTTGCCTTCTGCAACGCCAGTATAAAAACTGTCGCGTTTCAGATAATCCAAACGGTCGATATCCAGCTGACTTGACAAGAGTTGACATAAAAATTGTTTAGGGTAATTACCTCTAAAAATTTCTATAGCTAAAGTCAAGCGTCCATCAAATTCAGAATTCAATTTTTCCATAAATTCCAGTGAAATATATTCATGGCTTACATTTTCGACAATAGAATTTTCCAAAGCATGTGAAAAAGGCCCGTGACCAATATCATGAAGCAAAATGGCAATCAACACCGCTTCTTCTTCATCTTCAGTAATTTCTACGCCTTTAAATTTGAGGATTTGCACGGCTTTCTGCATCAAATGCAAACAACCTAATGCGTGATGAAATCTGGTATGATTGGCACCCGGATACACCAAATGCGACATGCCCATTTGCGTAATTCTTCGTAATCGTTGAAAATAAGGATGCTCGATTAAATCGAAAATTAATGGGCTTGGAATCGTAATAAAACCGTAAATTGGGTCGTTTATAATCTTAAGTTTGTTCCGCTGGTTCAAATTTCCTAATTTTAATAGCAAATATACAGTTATATATGACAAACATAAAAGTTCTTTGGGTAGACGACGAAATCGATTTATTGAAACCGCATATTCTTTTTTTAGAAAAAAAATCTTATCAAGTTACGACTTGTCAAAGCGGGATGGAAGCCATTGAAGAAGTGAAAAATAAAGCTTTTGACATTGTTTTCTTGGATGAAAATATGCCTGGTTTGACAGGATTGGAAACTTTAACAGAAATCAAAGCTATTCGAAATGATCTTCCTGTAATTATGATTACCAAAAGTGAGGAAGAATACATTATGGAAGAAGCCATTGGTTCAAAAATTGCAGATTATTTAATTAAACCTGTCAATCCAAACCAGATTTTACTAAGCTTGAAAAAAAATCTGGATCATTCGCGTTTGGTGTCTGAAAGAACTACACAAAATTACCAACAAGAATTCCGAAAAATCTCAATGGAATTGACCAATTTGAATACGTATCAAGACTGGGTTGAGATGTACCAAAAATTGATTTATTGGGAAATGGAATTGGAAAATATAGAAGATTCCGGCATGTTTGAAATATTGGAATCTCAAAAAAACGAAGCCAATATTGAGTTTTGTAAATTCATAGATGAAAATTACCCAAATTGGTTTGATAAAAATTCAGATGCGCCAATTCTGTCGCACACGCTTTTTAAAAAGAAAATTTTACCAGAAATTTCCAAAGAACAACCTACACTTTTGGTGGTGATTGACAATTTGCGTTACGACCAATGGAAAGCTTTTGAAGCCATTATTTCCAACAATTATAAAAAAGTAGAAGAATCTCCATATTTCAGTATTTTACCAACGGCAACGCAATATGCGAGAAATGCCATTTTCTCTGGTTTAATGCCATCTGATATGGAAAAAATTTATCCAGAATATTGGTTAAACGATACAGATGAAGGTGGTAAAAATCAATTTGAAGAAGAGTTTTTGGACACACAACTGAAAAGACTTGGTAAAGATTTCAAAACACAATATCACAAAATTACCAATGTGAATAAAGGAAAGAAATTGGCCGACAATTTCAGAAGCCAAAAAAATAATGATTTAACAGTTTTGGTTTACAAT
>JBHEPM010000030.1:529-18632 GCA_046260295.1 Psychroflexus sp. | reverse complement strand
AGCTTGTGTTGTACATTATAATCTTCCGTCTATGATTTGTTTTGGTAAAAATGATTTCACATCAAAAATAACAGATTTTTCATTTGTCAATTTTTCGTAGTCAAAATCTAAAAAATCTTTATGTGAAACTGCAAGCACAACTGTGTCGTAAGTTGACTTGATGTCTTCGCAACGCAGTAAATCTATATCGAAAAGTGTTTTAACTTCTCTTTTGTCAGCCCAAGGATCGCAAACGTCTACGTCCATATTGTAAGCTTTCAATTCGTTGATGACGTCTATGGCTTTCGTGTTTCTGGTGTCTGGACAATTTTCTTTGAAAGTAATACCCAAAACCAAAGCTTTACCGTGCTTGACTTTGGCTTCTTTGTTTAGCATGAGTTTAATAACTTCACTGGCTACGTATTTGCCCATGCCGTCGTTCATTCTTCGTCCGGACAAAATAATTTCAGGATTGTAGCCAACTTCTAGTGCTTTTTGCGCCAAATAATATGGATCTACGCCAATGCAATGTCCACCGACTAAACCTGGAGAAAATTTAATAAAATTCCATTTTGTAGCGGCAGCATCCAACACGTCGTTAGTGTCGATGTCTAGTAGTCTGAAAATTTTAGACAATTCGTTGACAAATGCAATATTGATATCACGTTGAGAATTTTCAATAACTTTAGCAGCTTCAGCAACTTTTATGCTTGGTGCTAAATGCGTTCCAGCAGTAATTACGGAAGCATAAAGATCGTCCACAGTTTTAGCAACTTCTGGTGTTGAACCAGCAGTTACTTTTAAAATTTTGGTCACGGTATGAACTTTATCTCCTGGATTAATTCTTTCCGGAGAATAACCTGCATAAAAATCTTTATTGAAAGTTTTTCCGGAAAATTTTTCTAAAACAGGCACACAAACTTCTTCCGTAACACCGGGATAAACCGTAGATTCATAAATTACAATATCGCCATCTTTCAAAACTTTAGCAATAGTTTCGCTAGCTTTGATGAGTGGAGTAAGCACCGGTTGACGATTTTTGTCAGTTGGTGTTGGAACGGTGACAATGAAAATGTTGGCATCTTTCATGTCCTCCGCTTTTGTGGAAACTTCCAACTTATTATAGCCATTACCTTGTAGAGCTTTCTTTAGCAAATCATCTGAAACTTCCAAAGTGTGATCCGTACCGCCAGCAAGTTCATTAACGCGTTCTTGGTTGATGTCAAAACCGATAACGGGAAATTTTTCTGCGAAAGCAACGGCAAGTGGTAAGCCGACATAGCCTAAACCAATCACGGCAATTTTATGTTCTTTATCCATATTTAGATTGTGATTTTTTCAATAATATCAACGATTTAATCGTCTGATGTTTAGTTAATAAATTCTTTCAAAAATAATTTTTAAAATTTTATTAGCAAATATAGTTGATGAATATTGAATAGAATGTTTTCAAAAATATTTTTCAAAAAAAAATTAACTTGTTAATCCTGGAATATCTGGCATCCCGTCTTTTGCTACGGCAGAAAGTTCTGCTTCATTGACGTCTCCAGCCTTTTTGATGGCTTTATTCAATGTTAAGACTAAATAATCTTCTAGTTGTTCTTTGTCTTCAAGCAATTCGTCACTAATGTCGATAGATTTCAACTCACGATTAGCTGTGATTGTGACTTTCAGCAAGTCGTCGTTGCTTTTTTCAGATAAAGTGACCGTGTCTAGACGTTTTTTGGTTTCTTCAACTTTGGCTTGGGTTTCTTTGATTTTATTCATCATACCCATCATATCTCCAAACATAATTTTGAATTTTAATTTCAGACAAATTTATAAGTTTTGACCAAAGCAACTTCATATTTAGCTGAATTGTTTTGAATTTTTAATATACATTAATGTAAAGGTGTTTATTTTGTGTTTCGTTTTTCAAGCCAAAGCTTTTTAGTGCTATATTAGGCACGTTGAATTTAATTTAAATAAATGTTATTCATGAAGCATTATTGTAAAATTCTTTTGTTAAGTCTTATATTTGCCGCCGCTTGCAAATCAGATAAAAATACAAATTTGGAAACCAAACTGATGCCGCCAAAGGCAGAACAAAAACCAGAAAAATTAGTTATTCATAATGATGAACGCATCGATAACTACTATTGGTTAAGAGAAAAAGAAAACCCGAAAGTCAAAGAATACTTGAATCAAGAAAACGAGTATTACGAGCAAGAAACAGCGCATACTAAGGATTTTCAGAATGATTTGTTTGAAGAAATGAAAGCCAGAATCAAAGAAGATGATTCGTCTGTACCTTATAAATTGAATGGGTATTGGTACCAAGTGCGCTACGAAACAGGCAAAGATTACCCGATTTATACTAGACGCAAAGAAAGCTTGGATGCTGAAGAAGAAATCATGTTCGAGTGTAATGAAATGGCTAAAGATTACGCTTATTTCAACTTAAATGGAATTAGCATAAGTCCAGATAACAATTTTGCAGCTTTTGGAGTGGATACAGTTAGCCGAAGAAAATATACCATCCAGATTAAAAATCTCAAAACAGGTGAAATTCTACCGACCAAAATAGAAACCACAACTGGCGGTTCAACTTGGGCAAATGATAATAAAACTTTGTTTTACACCAGAAAAGACGAGCAAACCTTGCGCTCTAATCAGGTTTATAAGCACATCATGGGAAATTCACCAGACCAAGATGAGTTAATTTTTGAAGAATCTGATGAAACTTTCAACGCTTATGTTTACAAAACAAAATCTAGACAATACATTATTATAGGTTCGTCCAGCACAATGTCCGACGAATACAGAATTCTGAATGCAGACGAGGCTTCAGGCGAATTCAAGCTTTTCGCAAAACGCCAGCGTGGTTTGGAATATGACATCGCACATTTTGAAGATAACTTCTACATATTGACTAATAAAGACAAAGCCCAAAACTTCAAATTGATGAAAACTTCGCTTTCTCAAACAGAAGTAGAACACTGGGAAGATCTTATTCCGCACCGCGAAGACGTACTTTTGGAAGGTATTGATATTTTTAAAGATTATTTGGTTACCAGTGAACGTTACAATGGTTTAAACAGAATTCACGTTCAAAGTTGGAATGGCGAAACAGATTATTATTTGCCTTTCAAAAGTGAAACTTACACTGCTGGAACCAGTACAAATGTAGATTTCGATACTCAGAAACTGCGTTATTTCTACAATTCTTTGACCACGCCACCTTCTGTTTATGAATTCGATATGAAGACAAAAACAGAAAAACTCTTAAAGTCGCAAGAAGTTCAAGATCCGAATTTCGATGCAAACAATTATATTTCAGAAAGAATTTGGGCAACCGCCGAAGACGGCACCAAAATTCCGGTGTCTTTGGTTTACAAAAAAGGCATCAAAAGAGATGGAAGCAATCCGCTTTTACAATATGGATATGGCAGTTACGGCGCAACTATGGATCCGTATTTTTCAACTAGCCGTTTGAGCTTGTTGGATCGAGGATTTATTTATGCCATTACACATGTTCGTGGTGGAGAATATTTGGGAAGAGATTGGTACGAGAATGGCAAAATGCTTTCAAAAAAGAATACATTCACAGATTTTATTTCGGTTTCTGAATATTTAATCGAACAAAAGTACACTTCCAAAGAACATCTATATGCTATGGGCGGTTCTGCAGGCGGTTTGCTTATGGGAGCTGTCATTAATATGGCTCCAGAATTATATAATGGCGTGGTTGCTGCCGTTCCATTTGTGGATGTGGTCACAACAATGTTAGACGATACAATTCCACTTACTACTGGTGAATACGATGAATGGGGCAATCCAAATGATGAAGAATATTACCACTATATCAAGGCTTATTCACCATATGATAATGTGAAAGCGCAAAATTATCCAAATTTATTAGTCACTACGGGCTTTTACGATTCTCAAGTTCAATATTGGGAACCAGCCAAGTGGATTGCCAAACTTAGGGAAGTCAAAACAAACGATAATAAACTTTTGTTTCATATTAATATGGATGCCGGTCATGGCGGGGCTTCAGGAAGATTTGAAGCGCTAAAAGAAGTGGCTGAAGATTACGCGTTTTTGTTGGATTTGGAAGGCATTTCTGACTAATCGAAAAAAAAGTTGTAATTTAGCCCCTTGGAAAATAATAAACTAGATTAATTTTTTACGTGAAAAGACGTTAGTTTTATGCATAAAGATTTGAATGTTCACGACAATTTATTATCGATGATTGGCTTTACGCCTTTGGTAAAATTGAACAGAATTACAAAAGATATTAAAGGCGATTTTTTCGCAAAATATGAAGCCCAAAATCCTGGTCATTCTTCCAAAGACAGAATTGCTCACTACATAATTGAACAAGCAGAACAGAACGGAGACATCAAACCTGGAGATACTATTATAGAAACAACTTCTGGTAACACTGGCTTTAGTATAGCAATGGCTTGCGTTATCAAAGGTTATAAGTGCATTTTGGCAGTGAGTTCCAAATCTTCTAAAGATAAAATTTCTTTGCTAAAAACGATGGGCGCAGAAGTAAATGTTTGTCCTTCCAATGTTGCGCCAGACGATCCGCGTTCTTATTATGAAGTCGCCAAGCGTATTCACAAAGAAACACCAAGATCTATTTATATCAATCAATATTTCAATGAAATGAATATTGATGCACATTACTTAACAACTGGTCCTGAAATTTGGGAGCAAACCCAAGGGAAAATAACACATTTAGTAGCTTGTAGCGGAACTGGTGGAACTATTTCTGGAACAGCGAGATTCTTGAAAGAACAAAACCCAAATGTTAAAATTTTAGGAATAGATGCTTACGGTTCTGTATTGAAAAAATACCATGAAACTGAAAAGCTAGATAAAAATGAAATTTATCCTTATAAAATTGAAGGACTTGGCAAAAATTTGATTCCAACAGCGACTGACTTTAAAATTATAGATAAATTCACTAAAGTGACAGACGAAGACAGCGCTTACATGGCCAAAGACATTGCCAAAACTGAAGGCATGTTTGTCGGTTATACCAGTGGAGCAGCAATGCAAGGTGTCAAACAACTGGCAGAAGAAGGTGAATTTGATAAAAATAGCCACGTTGTAGTCATTTTTCCAGATCACGGGTCACGCTATATGAGTAAAATTTATAGTGATGATTGGATGGAAAAACAAGGGTTTACACATTATTCAGAATTTGAATCCGCTAAAAAAGAAGAAGTTAATAATTTAAAAAAAGCACATATTACCAATATTAATTAAAATTGGTAACAGCCACGCAAGGCAATTTTGTATGAACTGAAACACAATGATGTTATGAAAGATTTATTTGCGAAAATTTATAGAGATAAAGGACCATTAGGAAAATGGGCAGACCAAGCTGAAGGATATTTTGTTTTTCCAAAATTGGAAGGACAAATTAGCAATAGAATGAAGTTTCAAGGCAAAGAAGTTATTACTTGGAGCATCAACGATTACTTAGGTTTAGCCAATCATCCTGAAGTTAGAAAAACGGACGAAGAAGCCGTGAAAAAGTGGGGAAGCGCTTACCCGATGGGTGCCAGAATGATGAGCGGGCATACCGAATTACACGAAAAACTGCAAAATGAATTGGCAGATTTCGTCGGTAAAGAATCCGCCTATGTTCTCAATTTTGGCTATCAAGGCGTTATGTCCACAATAGACGCATTAGTTGGCAAAGACGATGTTATTGTTTATGATGTCGATGCGCACGCTTGTATTATCGACGGTGTTCGTTTGCATTTAGGAAAAAGATTTACTTACAAACACAATGATCTAGACAGCATCGAATTGAATTTAGCACGCGCTGAAAAAATTGCAGAACAAACCGGTGGTGGCGTCTTATTTATTTCTGAAGGTGTTTTCGGAATGCGTGGTGAACAAGGACGACTAAAAGAAATTGTAGAGCTTAAGAAAAAATATAATTTCAGATTATTAGTTGACGATGCACACGGTTTTGGTACTTTAGGTGAAACTGGTGCTGGAGCAGGAGAGGAGCAAGGTGTGCAGGATCAAATTGATGTTTATTTTGCAACTTTTGCCAAATCAATGGCAAGTACAGGCGCATTTATTGCAGCCGATAAAGAAATTATAGACTATTTGAAATACAATTTGCGTTCTCAAATGTTTGCAAAATCACTTCAAATGTCACTAGTTGAAGGTGCTTTAAAACGTCTGGAACTGATTCGTAAATCACCAGAATTCAAAAATAAACTTTGGGAAAATGTCAATGCGCTTCAAAACGGTTTAAAAGAAAAAGGCTTTGACATTGGCACAACAACAAGTTGTGTAACGCCAGTTTATTTGAAAGGCAGTATCCCAGAAGCTATGGCTTTGGTGAAAGATTTAAGAGAAAACCATGGTGTTTTCTGTTCCATTGTTGTGTATCCAGTGATTCCAAAAGGCTTAATTTTGCTTCGTATGATTCCTACCGCGACACATACGTTGGAAGATATCGATTTAACGCTGAAAGCTTTTTCAGCCATTCGTGAGCGTTTAGAAAACGGCACTTACAAAAAACTATCCCAAGCTTTAATGCAAGACGGCGAGTTGTAGTTTCGACTTGGAAACAACATTTTCAAAATCACCTATGATACTATTCATGAGGTGATTTTTTTTGATTCGAATTGAAAAATAATCTGAGATAATAATTGAATAAAATTTATTTTTAACATATTTAAACTTCAAATAATCAGGGTTTTAAATCACACTTTTTCCTGATTTTTACTGTCAAAGTCGCAAAAATTTCAAAAAGAAAAATGAGCTTCTACAAATGTTAATTAAGAAGGAATTTATCCTGTAAATAGGAATTATTCCTAGTTTTGCAAGAAAAAAATTAATGCGACATTTGGTACAACACGATAGTCCACTGCTGAAAATTTATCAGTCAGATTTTTCTTCAAGATTAGAATTGCCAGTAGTGAGTCAAGGTATCAGCGCTGGATTTCCAAGCCCTGCAGATGATTTTTTAGAACTCAAAATGGATCTGAATCGTGAGTATATAAAACATCCGAATGCTACATTTTATGCCTATGTAAGTGGCGACAGTATGCTAGGAGCTGGACTCGACAGTGGCGATTTACTGATTATAGATAAAAGTTTGGAAGTGAAAAATAATAGGATTGCTGTTTGTTTCATCGATGGTGAGTTTACAATCAAGCGAATAAAAATTGAAGAAGGCTCGGTATGGTTAAATCCTGCCAATAAAAAATATTCACCCATACAAGTAACAGAGGAGAACGAATTCGTGATTTGGGGAGTCGTCACTACCGTCATCAAAAATCTCTTGTAATGTTTGCTTTAGTCGATTGTAATAATTTTTATGCTTCATGTGAGCGCGTGTTTAATCCTGACCTAAGGCAAAAGCCAATAGTTATTCTTTCCAATAATGATGGTTGTGTCATTGCCAGAAGCAACGAAGCTAAAGCTTTAGGAATTCCAATGGGTGCGCCAACCTATAAATATGAAAATATTTTCAAACAGCACAAAGTCAAGGTGTTTTCTTCAAATTATGCACTTTATGGTGATATGAGTTCTCGTGTGATGAATATTTTGTCAACTTTCACTCCGGATGTTGAAATTTATAGCATTGACGAAGCTTTTTTAGAATTTATTGGCTTTGAAAGGTTTGATATGAATTCTTACTGCAAAAAAATAAAATATACAGTAGAAAAGTCAACTGGAATTCCCATTTGCATTGGATTAGCACCAACCAAAGCTTTGAGTAAAGTAGCCAATCGCATCGCTAAAAAATTTCAAGAAAGAACTGGCGGAATTTTTATTATGAAAGACGATTCAGCACGCATCAAAGCTTTGAAATGGTTGAAAATTGAAGATGTTTGGGGAATCGGTCGCCAACATGCCTTACGTTTGAAACGTCACAATGTGAACAATGCTTATCAATTTTCAAAATTGCCAGCAGAATGGGTGAGAAAGCACATGAGTGTGGTTGGTTTGCGTTTGCAAAAAGAACTGCAAGGCGAAAGAAGTCTTGGTTTGGAAACTCCAGCCAATAAAAAAGCCATCGCAACGACACGTTCATTTGATAAACAATATGATGATTTTGAATACGTCAAAGAACGCATAAGTAGTTTCACCATAAAATGTGCTGAAAAACTTAGAAAACAAGGCAGTTGTAGCCAAATGATTTGCGTATTTCTGAAAACCAATAAATTCAGACAAGATTTACCACAATATCAGAACAGTATTGTTGTACAAATTGGTTACCCAACAAATTCTAGCATAGACCTGGTCAAATTTGCAGTTTCAGGACTTCAAGAAATATTCAAGGAGGGTTTTCATTACAAAAAAGCCGGCGTAATTGCGATGGGACTTGTGCCTGAAAATCAACGGCAGTTGTCTTTTTTCTCAGGAGAAAATCCAAAACACTCCAATTTGATGCAAGAAATTGACCGAATGAATGCTTTCTATGGAAATGGTTCAATACGTTTTGGAAGTCAGGATTTAGGCAATCTTTGGAAAATGCGCCGAGAACGCTTATCAGGTTCTCAAATGATTTTGATAAATAAATAACTTGAACAATAGTTTAAAATGAATTATTCTATTTATCAAAGTAATTGAAACCGCTAAAAAATATAATAAGGCGATAAATTAAAATACAAAAGCCACACTTATCAAGTGCGGCTTTCGAGCCTTGTGATCGCACTAGGATTCGAACCTAGGACCGCCTGCTTAGAAGGCAGGTGCTCTATCCAGCTGAGCTATGCGACCTTTTTATTTTGCGAGTGCAAATATAGAAATTATCTTCTTGTAAACAAGACTCGGTTTTCATTTTTTTCAAAATAAAAAACCCCGCAAAAGCGGGGTCAATTCTAATATATTGTAACTGAACTTATTCAGCTTCTTTCAAACCTTCTTCAATCATACCAAAAAATTGATCTAATTTAGGCAATACAACAATTTTTGTACGTCTGTTTTTTGATTTCCCAGCTGCGGTGTCATTCGAAGCTACAGGTACATATTCGCTTCTACCAGCGGCAGTCATGCGTGAAGGATCTACATCATATTCATCTTGTAAAACACGAACGACTGCTGTGGCACGTTTCGTACTCAAGTCCCAGTTATCTTCAAAACAATCTCTGGAAATCGGATCAGAATCAGTGTGACCTTCAACCATAAATTCGAAATCCTTTTTGTCATTGACCACTTTAGCAACTTTGCCTAATACACGCTTAGCATCTTCGGTGATTTTGTGACTTCCGCTACCAAATAACAATTTGTCTGAAATTGATACAAAAACAACCCCTTTTTCTACATTGATTTCAATGTCTTCATCGTCGATGTTATCCAAAGCACCTTTTAAACTTGTGACCAAAGCCAAAGTTACACTGTCTTTTCTATTGATTGCATCGCGCATGGTTTTGATTTGCATGTCTTTTTCTTTCATGCTTTCCAGTGACTTTTCAAGGTTTTGTGCCCCTGTTTTAGAAATTGTAACTATTTCGCCTTGTGTGTTTAGCAAAGCTGAATTTGTATTTTCTAGTGTTTTGATTTGTCTTTCATAAGCAGACTTTAAACTTTTTTTGTCATCTTCACAAGCGGCAAGTTTAATTTCTGCCGTTTTCAATTCGCTTTTTGTCTGGTCATAATTTTCTTCAAGTTCAGCGAATTTTTTCTTAGAAACGCAAGAACTCATCAGTAAAATTGCTGTAATTGCTACTGCAAAAACTTTTTTCATCGGTATTTGTTTTTAAGTGATTTATAATACAAATTTAATAAGCATTTCAACACTGAAACCTTTGTTAACAATTATTTATTTGGTTTCAGTTGAATAAAACTAATCCTTTTTAATACAAAACTATGCCAAACTATACTTTTTATGAGGTAATATTTACTAAAATTAGACTGCTTAGAACGTTTGGCTTTCATTCTGAAGAAATATTTATAAAAACTCGAATGAGCTTGAAGAATAGCCAACAAATGCTTCGGACGTCCTTGGCTTACGAAATGAAGTCCTGCCAAGGCATCCAAACACAGTCTTACAAATAGCCTCCGGTAAGTTTTTTCTGAAGTGTTTTTTAGAATATTGAAAAGTGAATTTCTAAAATTATAAAAGGTTTTCTTAGGATTTGAACTTTGTAAAGTCCCGCCACCAAGGTGAAAAACAGTGCTTTTTGGTGTGAATTTCACTTGCAAATTCAAATGATGAATGCGCCAGCAGAAATCGATTTCTTCTTGGTGCGCAAAATAGTCTTCATCAAAGCCCTGTAATTTTTCAAAAACTTCTCTTCTGACTGCAAAACAAGCGCCACTTGCCCAAAAAATTGAAGTTTCATCGTCATATTGTCCCCGATCAACTTCAGTGTGGTCAAAAATTCGACCGCGGCAAAACGGGTAGCCATATTCATCTAAAAATCCTCCGGCAGCACCGGCGTATTCAAATTTAGTTTTGTCTTTATAAGCTTTTATTTTTGGTTGAACCGCAGCAACATCAACTTGATTTTCAAAAATATCAAGCATTGGTTGTAGCCAGTTTTGAGTAACTTCCACATCGCTATTCAGTAAAACGAAAATCGGTTCGGTAAGCGATTCTAAAGCATCGTTGTAACCTTTAGCATAACCGCCATTTGTAGCATTTTGAATGATTTTTACTTGTGGAAATTTTTCTTTTAAAAACACTACGGAATCGTCTGTAGAAGCATTGTCTGCAACATAAATTTCTGCTTCAGGTGAATTATTTATCACTGATGGTAAAAACTCTTTCAACAAAGATTTTCCATTCCAATTCAGTATGACAACAGCAATTTTCATGAATTCATTTTTTTAAACTTGGTAATTCTGGCAAGAAATGATACTTTTCATTGAGATAATCAAGCTTGCAATAATAGTGAAAAAGTCCATTGGTTACCATCAAATATTCTGCGTTCAAAGCCAAATTATAACGCGCAATTTGGTCAAAAGTATCTTGGGTGATTTTTACATTTGGTGCTTTGCATTCCACAACTAATCTTATGTTTCCATCAGGCTTAAAAGCTACAATATCGTAGCGTTTGTCAATTCCGTTGAGCTTGATTTTCTTTTCTTCATTGAGTAAAGACGGTGAATATTGTTTTTCTGAAATCAAAAACTTAACACAATGTTGTCTCACCCATTCTTCTGGGGTGAGAATTAAAAATTTTTTGCGTAAAATTGAAAATATAGCCGTTTTATTTTCTTTACTTTTGAATCTGAATTGATATTCTGGAAAATTCAATGGTTTCATGCGTCAAAGAAACAAAAATCAATTGAATTTTTCTTTTATAAACACCGACATGAAAGATTTTAAAACAATTTTAAAAGAGATCGACCAACGCAAGTTTCAACCGATATATTTTTTACTAGGGGAGAAGGAGACTTTTTTTGTGGATCTTATTGCTGAAAAAATTGAAAATACGGTGTTATCTGAAGATGAAAAAGCTTTCAACCAAAGTATTTTGTACGGCAAAGACGTTACGATAGAAGATGTGGTTGGCGAGGCCAAAAGATTTCCTATGATGGCAGAATATCAAGTTGTGATTGTTCGTGAAGCCCAGTCATTGTTGAAAGATTTCGACAAATTGTTGGCTTATGTTGAACAACCTCAAAGAAGTACCGTTTTGGTATTTTGTGTGAAATATAAAAAACCTGATGGTCGGAAAACAATCTTTCAAAAACTCAAAAAGAACGCTGAATATTTTGAAACCAAACCGATTTATGATAATAAAGTTCCGCAATGGATTGCTGAAACTTTACATACTTCCGGTTACACCATAGCGCCAAAAGCTTCAGAAATGTTGGTCGAGTTTTTAGGAAACAATCTGTCTCATATTTATAAAGAACTAGAAAAACTCCAGCAAATTTTAAAAAAAGGGGCGCAAATCACACCAGAAATAATTGAAGAGAACATTGGAATCAGTAAAGATTTCAACAATTTTGAATTAACGAAAGCTGTCGGAATTTTAGATGAAGTAAAAGTACATCGCATTATGTATTATTTTTCACAAAACCCTAAAAATCATCCGATTATCCTTACAATTGCACAGTTGTATAGTTTTTTTAATAAAGTTCTACGTTATCATGCTTTAAAAGATAAGTCACAATATCCTGCTGCAAAAGCTTTGGGCGTTAATCCTTTTTTTGTTAAAGATTACGCTTTTGCATCCAAGAATTACCCGATGAAAAAGGCAAGTCGTGCGTTGTCCTTAATCCGTGAAGCCGACATGAAAAGCAAAGGCGTCAATGCTAATCAACTTGCTGCTGGCGATATCCTTAAGGAATTGTTGGTTAAAGTTATGCGTTAGCTTTTATGGCATCAATTTTTTTGGCAACATCATCGGCTTCTTTCAGTTTTGCATCAGACTTTTGTCGATTGACTTTAGAAAGTTCAAAAGATTCTTTCTGTAATGTTTTGTAACGCTCTTGAAGTTTTTCTAATTCGCTTTTCTTTTTAAATAATCCAAACATAGTTTTTTGTTTAAAATTAAGTATCAAAAATCATTCAGTTCAGATTTTGAAGTAGAATTAACGAAAGATTATTGAGTATTGAAGATTATCGCAATAAAGTGATATTTCCCGTGTAAGTTTTACCATCTATTGTCAGCCGATACCAATAGTCGTCGGTTGGCATATTTTTGCCGTTGTACGTGCCGTCCCACTCAAACGGTGCTTGTCGGCCTTGTTTCAAAACTTTACCATAACGATCGAAAATAACAATTTCAAATTCATCAAAATAAGTGTCACCTTCAATTTCAAATTTGTCATTGATTTGATCGCCGTTTGGAGTGAAAAATTCTGGAATAACTAGAAGGATGTATTCTTCGGTTGCTATTCCACATCCATTATTTTCAAGTACGTAGATGGTATATAAACCGCCTTCCAGATTATTAAAGATTGGTAGATTTTGATAATTATTGCCATCTATAGAATAGCTAAAATCTCCTTCTGAGGCCATTTCCACAGTCAAAGTGTTGCTGTTTTGAGAAATATTTTCAATCACAGGAGCGGTAATAGTCTCAACGGTGAAAATCTTAGAAACCACACAATTATTTTCTGTAGTTATTTCTAACGTATATTCGCCAGCTTCTTCAACTTCTATGGAATTGCTCGTTTCGCCTGTGTTCCATAAATACTCAACGTTTTCAATATCTTCACTTAAAGTTACAACTTCACCTTCACAAATAACTGTACTTTCATCTTCAAGTTGCGGAGTTTCGTAAAGTAAATATTGAATAGCAACTCGATTTGGATTTGTACAATTCCCATTAATGGTTGTAGCTTCGGCATAATAGGTGCCATTAGCTTCTGGTTCAAATTCAAATGTATTTTCTGCCAAAAGATTTCCGCCAGTTGGACTGTCGTACCAATCAACCGTAATATTATTATTGGTTTGAACGGACAAATTTTGTTCATCGCCTTCGCAAACAAAAACATCGCCTTCACTTACAGGGTCGACCAATTCAATAATTTGTACTTCGAAAATTGAAGATATACTATTGCAAGCATTGTTACTAACATTAGCTGCGTCTTCAGAAACTAAAGTTCTATAGAATTGACTACTGCTAGGGTTTGTGATAGTTAATTCATTGCCAGTTTCCCCTGGAATATTTGTCCAATTGACAGCATCCGAACTTTCCTGCCACTGGTAGCTTGGTGAATCGTAAACGCTAAAATCTGGAGAGGCTTCTAAAGTTAAATTATCGATGTTTTCGTTTTCGCAAATCTGTAGACTTGAACTTCCGTCCTCAGTAATAATTTCTGTTAAATCTCCACAAGACTTGAAAACAATATCATCAATGGCTAAGTCGTTTCCACAACCGCCTTCACCATTATTTAGCATCTTGAGAATCACTGAATCTTGTCCTGTTAGTGTTGTGAAAGTCAATGCAAATTGCTGCCAAATCGGATTGCTTGTTCCATTTATGTTGCCGGTATTACCTTCAGCCAGAAGTGTGGTATCTGTTTCATCCCAAATTTGAAATCTAACATTTACGGGTATACCATTATTTGGACATGCGTTGGAGTCAGCATCGTATACATTCATTAGAAATGCTGAAAACTCATAGGAATTATTAATGCAAAGACCAGTAATAGGTATTTGATAAAACAACCCCGCATCAAAACTTGCATTCACAATTAAGGCCTTCC
The DNA here is from genome assembly GCA_046260295.1 of Psychroflexus sp. Lineage (GTDB taxonomy): Bacteria > Bacteroidota > Bacteroidia > Flavobacteriales > Flavobacteriaceae > Psychroflexus. Next base: position 4,511 of record JBHEPM010000030.1, on the reverse strand, counting down.
CATTTGTATTGCCAGTATGATCTCCGGTATTATGAAAACTACCAAGCTGGAATAAACTGGAAGAAATTGTGTATTCTCCATCTTGTGGTCCTTGACTCACATACTCATATGAGGTTATGTCTGTAGAAAGTGGTGGCCCATTTTGAGTGCCTTGACCGAAATCTTCTTCGAAGATTGGATTACCAGAATTTCCTTGACAAAATCCAAGTTGTGCTTGTGATGAAAAACAAATAAATAAAAATATAGAAGCAAAAAAATATTTGTTTATTAATTTAGGCGAACTTAATTTCATAAAAGACTATTAGAATATAACGTTGTAGTGAATTGAAAATTATACTTAAGATTTAATATTTTATCACCCCATTATATTATAACCTCCGTCGACATGTCTAATTTCACCTGTAGTTCTGCCGTTTGGACGAAGTAAATTCAGCACTTCAAAAGCTAAATCTTCTGGTAAAGCGTTTCCAAGCGGACTTTTCCGATGAGCGAATTCTACATCTTTTTCATTCAAAGTGGCGTTTCCAGCTTTACTTCCCATATATGGTGAAAATCTAAGACAATTGACACGCGTCCCATTTTTTCTACCCAATTCATCAGCGAGTTCAACAGTGATGCGTTCCAAAGCAGCTTTTGCTATACTGATATTTCTGTATGGATGAAATGTGACTTTAGATGCGGCGATATAACTCAATGAGCAAATTGAAGCATCTGGGTTCAATAAGTTGTTTTTGAATAAATGACTTGTCAGATTAATTAACGAAAAGGCTGACACTTCCATTGTGTCACAAAATTCTTGAAAACTGACATCTAACAAGGGTTTTACAACTTTATTTCTGATGGTTTTGTCCATAGCAATAGCATGCAGAAAACCATCTAATTGTATGTTTTTAGATTTTAAAACTTCACAAAAACTTATGATGCTTTCGGGCAAAGTCACATCCAGAATTTCTGTTTGTGTATCTTTTCCTAAAACACTATGTACGCTGTTTTGAAAATCTTCGAAGGTGTTGTTCAGAAAAGCTTTGGCTTTATCCGATAAATCGCTGTGATGCAGACTTACGCCTAAACCAGTACAAATGACTTGGCCACCATTTTCTTTTATTTTTTTGGCCACATACATGGCTAGAGAATGTTCATCTGCAATGCCTGTAATAAGATAAGTTTTTCCTTCTAACATGATTTTGTTTTTTTTTGATGTTTCTACCATTTGTATAAAGCCGTTCCCCAAGTCCAACCTGCGCCAACTGCAGCGAATAATAATTTATTTCCGGGTTGAAAACGTCCTTGTTGATGGGTTTCATCCAGAACAATTGGAATTGTTCCGCCAGAAGTATTGGCGTATTTATCCATATTAGTCATCACTTTGTCAAACGGCATATTTATGCTTTTGGCAATGCTTTTCAAAATTCCAATACTGGGTTGGTGTGGAATCAAATAGTCAATATCGTCTACAGGAGTTTTGGTCTTGGCTAAAAGTTCATGGATAGATTCTGGAACAACTTTCGTTGCAGTGTCATAAACCTCTTTGCCATTCATTTGAAAAAAATGTTGTTTATTTTCAATTGTTTCTGGTGAAGTAGGCGTCTCTGAGCCGCCACCAGGAATAGTGAAATATTCTTTACCACGACCATCAGAATGCAAGTTGAAATCTATAAAACCTTTGTCTTCGTCAGTTTCACTTAACACTAAAGCGCCAGCGCCATCTCCAAAAAACACAGAATCTCTACGTTCCCAATCGATGATATTAGAAAATGTATCTGCACCAATGACAAGTACGTTTTTGTAAACCTGATTTTTTACAAATTGATAACCTACAGATATGGTAAATAATGCGCCAGAACAAACCGCTGCAACATCAAATGCTACAGCATTGAAAGCTTCCATTTTTTCCTGTACAAAACAAGCACAAGATGGCGCTTGACGATCTGGAGTCGTTGTGGCAACAATAATAAGGTCGATGTCTTCTACTTTGAGATTGGCATTTTCTATGGCTTTAAGCCCTGCTTTTGCTGCCAAATCACTTGTCGCTTCGTTCTCAACAATGCGACGTTCTTTGATGCCGAGTTTATTGAAAATCCATTCGTCTGAAGACCCGACTTTTTCAAAAAATGAATTTGGTAAAACTTTTGGCGGAACATAAGACCCCGTTCCACTAATAAAAACATTAGCCATAAAACTCAATTTTAGCATTGAATAGCTAAATTCCAAATTTTATTTGAATTTAAGGTTTTAGTATGTTAAAAAAATTAGCTATTCTAAAACTATAACGTTTGAGTTTATAAATAATCTAAAATTAAAATTATTGTTTTTGATTTTAGGAATTTTCTTCTGAAGATATTTAACTTTTTTAAACTTTAGATTCAAATAAATCTGATGACAAATACCGGTCGCCGCGATCGCAAATAATACTGACAACTACGCCTTCATCTAAAGTTTCGCAAAGTTTTACGGCGGCTGCAGTTGCGCCACCAGAACTCATTCCTGCAAAAATACCTTCGTGTTCAGCTAAATATCTAGCCATTTTTTTAGCTTCATTTTCATTGACTTCATAAATTTTGTCAACTTTCTTTTCATCATAAATTTTAGGTAAATATTCTTCAGGCCATTTTCTAATGCCTGGAATTTTTGCATCATCTGCGGGATGAACGCCAATCAATTGGATGTTTTTATTTTTTCCTTTCAAAAAAGTAGAGGTTCCCATAATTGTGCCGGTGGTTCCCATGGAAGATACAAAATGAGTGATTTTTTGATCGGTATCTCGCCAAACTTCTGGTCCGGTGGTTTTATAATGCGCTTTCCAATTATCGTCATTGGCAAATTGATTGAACATGAAATAATTGCCGGTTTTCATTTTGTCTTCCGCATAATCTCGTGAATACATGATGCCTTTTTCGCCATCGGTGAGCGTCACTTTGGCGCCGTAAGCTTCCATGGTTTTGACGCGTTCTTCTGTGGCAGTTTCGGGCATGACCAATTCGATATCCAATCCAAAAATTCCAGCAACCATAGCCAAAGCAATGCCAGTGTTTCCGCTGGTTGGTTCAATTAATTTTGTGTTTTTATCAATATCACCGCGTTCCATAGCAGATTTTATCATATTGTAAGCTGCTCGGTCTTTCACACTTCCGCCAGGATTTTGACCTTCTAACTTCAAATAAAGTTTAACTTTTGGATTTTTGACAAGTGTTTTGGTTTCAACTAAAGGCGTATTTCCGATTAAATCTAATATACTTCGACTCATGAGGATTGATTTTCTTTGATTTTTGTGTGTGGTTGATGCGTTACTGTTGAAAATTCTGCAACGGATTTTGTCATCCAAACGTTGCCGCCGATGGTTGAATTTTTTCCAATCACAGTATCGCCGCCCAAAATTGTGGCGTTGGCATAAATAGTTACATCGCTTTCAATGGTTGGGTGGCGTTTTTTGTCAGACATTGATTTGTCAACAGATAAAGCGCCAAGTGTCACGCCTTGGTAAATTTTCACGCGATCTTCAATAATGCTGGTTTGTCCAATCACAACGCCAGTGGCATGATCAATGAAAAACGGAACGCCGATTTTTGCACCGGGATTGATGTCTGTTCCGGTTTGCGTGTGTGCGCATTCTGACATCAAACGTGGCACAAGTGGTAAACCAAAATCCAACAACGCATGACTGAGCCTGTAAATGGCAATGGCGTAAAATCCGGGATAGGCTAAATATACTTCATCTAAAGAATTGGCTGCGGGATCGTTGTCTTTGATGAATTCTGCATCAGCATTGAGTTTTTGGAGAATTTCTGGCAATTTCCCCATGAAAGTTGTCCAAATTTCTCGACATGGATTTTCATCTTTAAAACACACCAAATCGGCGAGGATTTTGAAATTTTCTTCCAAAATTTCCATGCCGCTTTCAACATCGGTATTTTTATCAAAAAGCGTCAAAAACAATTGTTTGGTGAAATCTTCAGTTTTACTTTTGATTTCATATAAACAGGAC
>JBHEPM010000030.1:0-480 GCA_046260295.1 Psychroflexus sp. | reverse complement strand
TAGTGAAACCATTCAGTTGAAAAATGGAATCTAAACACTTTTTTAGTAAATTTCATTTGATTCTCAAAATAATTTGACTTACTTCATTTTAGCATTGATTTCTGAAATTTTGTTCAAAAGAAATAAATAATCTTCTCTGTTGGCGACAAAATCCAATTCTGAAATATCGATGATTTTTACGTCGATTTTATTTTGAGAATTGAAGAAATTCAAATAACCTTCATTAATTCTTTTTAAATAATCTGGTGAAATATTTTGTTCATAATCGCGACCTCTATTTTTGATATTCTCCAACAATCGTTCAGTATTTTGGTACAAATACACGTAAACATCAGGCTTTGGAACATCGCTATACATGATATTGAAAATTTTCTTGTACAATTGATATTCATCTTCTTGCAAAGTAACTTTGGAAAAAATCAATGATTTGTTTGGGTTATAATCTGAAATGGCAAAATCTGAAAACAAATCGAGTTGAGA
>JBHEPM010000003.1:34981-38901 GCA_046260295.1 Psychroflexus sp. | reverse complement strand
TCCAAACGCTGGAAAATCGTCTTTCATCAACGCTTTGATTGGTGAAGAACGCTATATTGTAACCGACATTGCTGGAACCACTAGAGATTCCATAGACACAAGATACAATCGTTTTGGTTTCGATTTTAAATTAGTCGATACCGCAGGAATTCGCCGTAAAGCTAAAGTGAAAGAAAATTTAGAATTTTATTCCGTTATGCGTAGCGTGCGTGCCATTGAAAATGCTGACGTTTGTATGGTAATTATGGACGCGTCTCGCGGTTTTGACAGTCAAGTGCAAAGTATTTTTTGGTTGGCAGAAAAAAACAGAAAAGGCATTGTTATTCTTGTTAATAAATGGGATTTGGTAGAAAAAGAAACCAATACCATGAAAGATTTTGAAGCCAAAATCCGACAAGAAATTTCACCTTTCAAAGATCCGTACAAACGCTTTTTAGAAAACAAACTCCGAGAACATTTCGATTTTGACGGTGTACCGATTTCCATTTATATGCGTAAGAAATAATTCGGTGGAATTAGGTTTCGTTTTTTAGAATTATTTTGAATTCAGAACGCTTGCATTTTATTCAATTTAAGCATATACGAGATGCTAAAAATAATTAAGCAATCTAATCGTTAATAAAGTTCAATATTTGTTTTATTTTCGCCCCTAAAGCTGAATTCAATGACTAAAACACAATTTTCATTTTGGAATAAATTATTAGGTTGGTTTGCTTTTGCTGTAGCTTTGATTACGTATAGTTTAACGGTAGAACCAACCGCGAGTTTTTGGGATGCTGGCGAGTATATTTCCACATCTGCAAAACTTCAAGTTGGACATCCGCCTGGTGCGCCATTTTATCAGATCTTCGGCGCATTTTTTGCCATGTTTGCTTCAGATGAAAGTCAAATCGCATTTATGGTCAACATGATGTCTGGCGTGGCTAGTGCTTTTGCCATTTTATTCATGTTTTGGTCAATTACGTTAATATTAAAAAAACTTACCAAAAGAATAAACGCCTCTGGAAAAGGTTCTGATTTGGCGATTTTAGCCAGCAGTCTAGTTGGCGCACTCACTTTTACATTTACAGATAGTTTTTGGTTCAGTGCCGTAGAAGCTGAAGTTTACGCCATGGCAGCCTGCCTTATGGCGGCAATGTTTTACATTGGTTTGTTGTGGGAACGCGACATGCACAAACCCAGAGGAAATCGTTGGTTGATTTTGATTTGCTTAATTATCGGCTTATCTTTTGGTGTTCATTTTATGGGATTATTGACTATTCCTGCGATTGGGTTTTTATATTATTTTAAAAACTACAAGAAAATCACTGTCAAAAATTTCATATTGGCAAATGTAATCGTTGTTGGAATTTTACTTTTTATTTTCAAATTACTTCTGCCCTATTCGCTTACATTTTTCGCTAAGACTGAGGTCTTTTTTGTTAATAGCATTGGTTTACCATTCAACTCAGGAACTATCATCGCAGCTTTGCTGATTATTGCTGGGTTTTATTTTGGTTTGAAATACACTAGAAAGAAAGATTACATTCATACCAACACGGTTTTGCTTTGTATTTTATTCATTTTTATTGGGTTTTCCAGTTGGACAATGTTACCAATCCGAGCCAATGCCGGAACGGTCATCAATGAAAATAATCCAAGTAGTGCGCAACAATTATTAGCCTATTACAACAGAGATCAATATCCAGAAACGCATTTGTTTTACGGACCGCAATTTACAGAAGTATTTGCTGGTTTAGACCCTGACAATCCATATTTGGACGACAAACCCATTTATGAAAAAGATTATGACAAAGGTGAATATGTCATCATCAATGATTATAAAAATGCCAAGCAAAATTCTGATGCGCGACACAAAACTATTTTGCCACGAATGTGGAGTACCGAACATGCTGCGAACTACATGATGTTCACCGGAGCCTTGGATTTTACAATAAAACCAGAATATTCTGAAGAAAAAGAATTGGCAGAAATTGTTTATCAATTTAAGTCTGACTACAGCAAAGGTGAAGTTTCCTCTGATGGATACATCAGTTTCTTAAAACGATTCAGCCAATATCTAAATGTCGAAAAACCATCTTCAGCAGCCAATCTCAATTACTTATTTGAATTTCAAATGGGTTATATGTATTGGCGCTATTTTATGTGGAATTTCGTCGGCAGGCAAAATGATGAACAAGGTAAATACACGAATTTTAAAGGCAATTGGCTTAGCGGAATTGATTTTATAGATGAAAATCGACTCGGTTCACAACAGAATTTACCCTCAGATTTATCTGAAAACAAAGCTAGAAACACCTATTATTTTTTACCATTAATTTTAGGTCTCATTGGTCTGTTTTTTCATGCCTCAAAAGATATCAAATTCTTTTGGGTGCTCATGGTTTTCTTTTTATTCACAGGAATTGCACTCAAAATTTACCTCAACGAAAGGCCATTTGAACCCCGAGAACGCGATTATGCTTTGGTTGGTTCATTTTATGTTTTCTCAATCTGGATTGGGCTTGGTGTCTATGCCATTTTTAACAAATTGAAATCCTACCTAACGCCAAAGATAGCTGCACCATTAGTCGGCGTGGTTTGTTTACTTGCCGTTCCTGCCTTATTAGCTTCAGAGAACTGGGACGATCACGACCGTTCCAATCGCTACACAGCTTTAGCTATGGCAAAAAAATACTTAGACTCGGTTGAAGAAAATGGAATTCTTTTCACCATTGGCGATAACGATACTTTTGCACTGTGGTATGCTCAAGAAATTGAAGGTTACAGAACAGATGTGCGAACCATTAACACCAGTTTGTTTGCCACAGATTGGTACATCGACCAAATGCGTCGAAAGGCTTATGATAGTGAACCGATTAAAACCACTTTGGAACACATAAATTACCGCTACGGCACCAATGATGCAGTTTGGTATGAAAAAGATCCACGAATTAATGATACTATTAGTGTCAATCAATTTGTAAAATACATCAAAAGCGACAATAGAACCACCAAAGCTGAATTGCAAAGTGGGCAGCAAGTCAACTTGTTCCCAACCAAAAACCTGAGGTTGAATGTTGACAAAGAGAAAGTCTTAAAAAACAAAATCGTCAAGCCTGAAGATGCCGATAAAATTGTATCTCACATCGACATCACTTTGGATGGTAATTTGATTTATAAAAACAGATTGTTAATGTTAGATTTGGTCGCCAATAATGACTGGGAAAGACCAATTTATTTCACTGGTGGAAGTTTTGGCGATGACGATTATTTATGGATGAAAGATTTCCTTCAACTTGACGGCGTGGTGTATAAACTTGTCCCAATCAAAACACCCGTAGACGAACGAAATCCATTTGATATGGGTAGAATCGATACCGAAAAGATGTATGAAAATGTGATGAAATGGGATTGGGGAAATAGCGGTAGCAATAAGATTTATCACGATCCAGAAACCAGAAAAAATGCCATCACTTACAGAAGTAATTTGGCCAGGTTGGTAGAAAAGTTAATCGATGAGAAAAAATTCGATAAAGCTGAAAATATCATGGATCTTGCTATGGAAAATATTCCGGTGAAACATTACCAATACTACCAACTTGTTGAGCCTTACATTATCGGTTACTACGAAATAGGTAAAACTGAAAAAGCCAGAAAAATCTGGAAACAAGTCGCTAATAATTACCAAGAGTGGTTAGATTATTATGCAGAATTGGATTATGAAGCCCAAATCGAATATGCAGAAAACATTTTCACTGAAATTGAAAAATACAGAAGCTTAGTCGATATCTTAATCATTCAACAAGATGATGAAATCATGAAAGACAGAGCTGGTGAATTTAATCAGTATTTGGAGAAATTCAATCATTTCTTTGGAGACGAAGAAGAAACTTTAGATGATGAACTGATGGATGAGCTTGAACCAGACAATCTAGAAA
>JBHEPM010000003.1:29436-34971 GCA_046260295.1 Psychroflexus sp. | reverse complement strand
TATTTTCTCACCAGATCAAATGCCAGCTGAATAAATTATCTTAAGTTGAACAATGCCTTTTTAAGACGAATATTTCCCAAGCGAATTTGGCGCATCAAAACCGATGCGCTAAATTTATATTTAACTTTTGACGATGGCCCAATTCCGGAAGTTACGCCTTGGGTTTTAGATTTATTAAAAAAACACAATGCCAAAGCCACATTTTTTTGCATTGGCGAAAACATTCAGGAACATCCAGAAATCTTTCTCAGAATAATAAATGAAGGACATGCGGTTGGCAACCACACCTTCAATCATGTAAACGGCTGGAAAACCGACAAATCTACTTATTTAGAAAATTTTCAAGCTTGCGAAAACATTATTGAATCCCATAACATCAGTACAAATCTATTTCGTCCACCTTATGGAAAATGCACATTTAGCCAATCTAAAGCCATTTTAGCCCAAAATAAAAAAATTGTGATGTGGGACATCATCAGTAAAGATTATGATTCTGAAATTTCTAAAGAAAAATGCTTCAAAATCATAGAAAAAAACCTTCAGAAAGGCAGCATTATTATTTTTCACGACAGCCAAAAAGCTGAAACAAACATGAAATATGCATTACAAAAAACTTTAGAAACTTTTAAAGATTTCAATTTCAAAAGGCTTGAAATATAAAAAAAGCCATTCCTAAGATCAGAAATGGCTAATTTTAAACTTCTAAGTTTTTTTATTCTAAACTTGTAAAGTAAAGTTGAATTTTCCTATTTTGCCTTTAGTTCTTTAAGATTTTCTTCAAAGTCGAAGTCTTCAACTCTAGGACTATTAAGTCCGTCTTGAATAGCATTTCTTAAAGCAATTATTTTGCTTTCTTCATTTTCTAAAGATATGGATGTATTCTTCATCTTTTTCAAGTTTTCTTAAATTTACCAAAAAATGGTAAAAACTCCAAATTTTTGCTATTTACTCAAATTACCAGCTAAGATTAGAAATGGCTTTTTTAGTTTTTTAAATTCAATAAACTATAATAATTTCACGAACAAGCCTTCATCAGTTTTGTCAACGGTGGCTTGGTCTTTAGCGCGCAAACCTTTGATGGCTTTGTCCCATTTTTTGTTGCTCAACTCAGATTTGGTTTTGATTTCATCTAATGCTTGAGGCGATTCAGTTTTAAGCAATTCTAGAACTACTTTTTCTTCTTCCGTTAACGCCACTTTTTTCTGTTCAGGTTTCATTTGAGGAAAGAATAAAACTTCCTGAATAGACGGATTATCAGTTAAAAACATAATCAAACGATCCATACCAATACCTAAACCAGACGTTGGCGGCATGCCATATTCCAATGCACGAAGAAAATCGTGATCGATAAATTCTGTCGCTTCATCATCGCCTTTTTTGGCTAATTTCAACTGTTCTTCAAAACGCTCGCGTTGATCGATTGGGTCATTCAATTCTGAATACGCATTGGCAATTTCTTTTCCGCAAACCATCAACTCAAAACGCTCCGTCAAATCTGGATTGTCACGATGTGATTTACAAAGCGGACTCATTTCTTTCGGATAATCTATGATAAATGTGGGTTCTATAAAATGAGGCTCGCATTTTTCACCAAAAATTTCATCGATTAATTTTCCTTTTCCCATCGTATCATCCACTTCCAAATCCATATCTAAAGCGGCTTGACGCAATTCGGATTCGGTTTTGCCTGTAATGTCAAATCCTGTATATTCTTTTATAGCATCGGTCATCGTGACACGCTTGTATGGTGCTTTGAAATCGACTTTCTGACCTTTGAAAGTCGCTTCAGTTGTACCATTCACTTGTTGGGCGCAATGTTCCAATAATTGCTCCGTAAACGTCATCATCCAGTTGTAATCTTTGTAAGACACATAGATTTCCATGGCTGTAAATTCAGGATTATGCGTCCGATCCATGCCTTCGTTTCTGAAGTTTTTAGAAAATTCATAAACACCGTCGAAACCACCAACAATTAGCCTTTTCAAATACAATTCGTTGGCGATTCTCAAATACAACGGAATGTCCAAAGCATTGTGATGCGTCATAAATGGTCGCGCTGCTGCACCACCAGGAATGGATTGCAGAATCGGGGTTTCAACTTCCATATAGCCTTGCTCGTTGAAGAAGTTTCGCATGGCTGTAAAAAGCTTAGAGCGTTTTTGGAAAATTTCTTTCACTTGTGGATTCACCGCCAAATCTGCATAACGTTGTCTGTAACGTTGCTCAGGATCATGAAAACCATCGTATTCATTGCCTTCTTTATCCTTTTTTGGTAAAGGCAAAGGTTTCAATGATTTGCTTAAAATTTTAAAATTTTTGACTTTGATGGTTTGTTCTCCAACTTGAGTCATAAAAAGCTCACCCTCGATGCCGATAAAATCTCCGATATCCAAGAGTTTTTTATACACATCATTATAAAGTGTTTTATCTTCACCTTGACAGATTTCATCTCTATTGAAATACACTTGAATTCTGCCTTCGCCATCTTGCAATTCAGCAAAAGACGCCTTTCCTTGAATTCTTCTGGACATCAATCTTCCAGCAACAATGACTTTCTTGCCTTCTTCAAAGTCAGATTTTATTTGTTTGGAAGTATGGTCGTATTCAAATTGTGCTGCTGGATAGGGATCAATTCCCATAGCTCTCAAAGATTTCAGTTTATCTCGCCTGATGCGTTCTTGCTCTGATAATTGCATAAGTCATTTCTATTTTTGAAGTTGCAAAGATAAAGACATTATAAAAATATCTTTGTGCTTGAACCTAAATAAGATACTGATTTTGTGAAATTTTAAACATGGAGATTAAGATGTTTAGTATTCAATTTCTATTTTGAATGAAAATATCAGCATTATGGATTACAACAAATTCCACAAAGGTTCTCCGAAACTTGTTTTACCTTTGCAACTCAAATTCAATATAGAATGAATAAGCAAATTAAAGTTCTGGAGTTGGGACAACGCGATTATAAAGAAACTTGGGATTTTCAGGAAGAATTATTTCAAAAAATCTTGAATATAAAAGTGAAAAATCGGCGTGAAAACACAGACTTACCCACCGATAATCATTTCCTTTTCGTAGAACATCCGCATGTGTATACTTTAGGGAAAAGTGGCGATTTGGCTAATTTACTTCTTGATGAACAGCAATTGGCAGATAAAGGCGCCACGTTTTACAAAATCAATCGCGGTGGTGACATCACCTATCACGGTCCTGGACAAATCGTCGGTTATCCCATTTTAGACTTGGAAAATTTCTTTACCGATATTCATAAATATTTGCGATTATTGGAAGAAATGGTCATTCTCACTTTGGCAGAATACGGCTTGAAATCTGAACGCAGCAAAGGAGAAACCGGCGTTTGGCTAGATGTTGGAACGCCATTTGCCAGAAAAATTTGCGCCTTGGGCGTCCGCGCTTCCCGTTGGGTAACTATGCATGGTTTGCACTGAATGTCAACGCAGATTTGGGCTATTTTGATAATATTGTTCCTTGTGGAATTCAGGATAAAGCCGTGACTTCCCTAAACGTTGAATTGGGTCAAGCTGAAGTTTCTATGGACGAGGTCAAACAGAAATTAAAAAAACATTTCACCAACTTATTTGAAGCTGAACTCAGCGAATAATCAGAATGTTTTTCTGTAAATCAAAACCGCATCATCATTGCCTTTGGTTGTCAAAATCAATTCCTTGGTTTTGTGCATGAAGGCATCGACTTCTGAAGTGCCATACACCGGAAATCCGGAAATCAATTCGCCTTGATTGTCAAAAAGATAAACTTTCTCCGCTTGCTGATCGACCAAACTAACGAATGTGCGATTATTGAATTGATGTAGTCTCGGTGGTAAATACAAACCGTAATCCAATGATTTGGAAATGCCGTTTATATTTATTGTATTTTCTGAAAATGTGACTAAATTTTCGGGGGTGGCGTTGATGAAATGATTTTCTACAAATTCTTTTTCTTCAACTTCAACTTGACCGTTTTCTGAAATTTTGATCAAATTTCCGTCAGCGTCGCTTCCAACAAATTGCCCCTTGTGCAAATGCCATGAATTCCCCGAAGTTTTTAAATCAGATTTTATTTTTACACGTGGCTCTCCGGTTCTATTTAAAATTTTCAAACCCGATGCATTTTCGACTAAAATGTAGTCCTTCCGCCCTATTCTAACGTGTTTTGGCGTGTGCAAAATTTTGCCATCAGTTTTATAATTAAATCCTTTCACGCTTTTTCCGTCTTTATTGTACATCAAAATTTCATCGTCTTGCACCACAACAAAACGATAACGTCCGTTGTTGTCGTAATCGAAAATTGACAAGCCTTGGGTAATTATGTTCCGAAATGCAATAGGAAATGGCTTCACTTCATTGCCGTTTTTATCCAACACATAAAGTTTGTTTTGTGTGGTAAATGCCAGCTGAATTCTTGTATTTCTGTAAATATCCAAGCTCAAAATTTCGCCCACAATTCGGCTGTCCAATTGCTTTTTCCAAATCGTCTTTCCGTTGGTGTCTATCAAGTACAACACATTATTTTCATCTTGAACCGCAATATCTTTTTGTCTGGTTCGCCAATTGGTAAAAAATACTGGAGCGGTTTTTAAATTTTCATCAAATTTGATGCGCTTGGTTTCTACAGAATTCGCTTTGGAATTTTCTGCATTTTTCATCAGAATGCCATTCAAATGTGAAAAATCACCTTCAAAAGTAGCTTGCATCAATATAGATTCGTGTTTACTTTTATTGAATTTTTGAAAATTTTCATTAAAATCAAGTTTAGAAAATTTCGCCAAATGAGTCACCACATGTTCCATATTTCCGCCCCAAAACATATTTGTTGAACTGCTTAATTCTTCAGCAGCGTTTTGAAAAGCTTGTGATTGACTCATCACAGAACCGTTTTTGATATTGATGAGCGTGTTTTCCAGAACATCCTGACTTTGGGCAAACAGAAAATGACCGTCGTAAAGTGTAAAATAAGAGAGTTTGAAATTGGGCAACAATGGTGTAAAATCCGCAAAAATATTTTCAGCCTCAAACTGATATATTTTTTGATTTCTGAATTCGCCAACTTCTTCACTGAAACTGCTCAATGAATCTAAAATTTTTGTTGTGCTTTCACTCACCAAATCATAAACCAAGTCAGATTCCAATTGAATAAGTCCAACTTCATTGACAGATTCAAACAGATTATTAAATTTAGTTTGGTTGGCATATTTTAATTCTTGTCGTTCACTTTGCAGTTTTTCAAATTCACTAAAACTCAAACTCACAAATCCAACCGCAGAATTTGGTGTCACTTCGTGAATTCTGTAAGGTTTTGGTTTATTATTTTTAAACAACTTCAACTTATCTCGCGAAGTTTCTGACAAAATTACACCGCTCCAGCGAATTTCTTCTTTAGCTAAATCTAAATCCAAACTCAGCCAGTCGCCTAATTCTTTAAAAACAACTGGATGAAAAGATTTCAAATCGTTTTCCCATAGACGTTTGGCGTTTTTCAAATCAATAAACAAAGAGGTTTCGCCTGTTGCAGCTT
>JBHEPM010000003.1:0-29426 GCA_046260295.1 Psychroflexus sp. | reverse complement strand
AAATTGATTATTATAAGATCGAATCACATTTTCAATAATGATTTTCGATTCTGAAGTTATCCGAATTTGTTCAATGACACTTGAATAAAATTCTTGCTCCTCAATTTTGAATTCTGTGATTTCTTTACCTGCATATTCAAAAGTTTTACCTTGACTTATTTGTACAGAATCCATCTGAAAAGCGGTTTCTTCAATAATCAAAGTTGAAGCCAAATCTCTTTCTCCAAGTGGCGAAATTGCTAAAATCGCTTTGCTTTTTTGATCAAAATGTTCAAGGAATTCAAAGTCTTTTTTTAAATTCTTCAAGACCGGCAATTCAAGATTAGATTGAACTAAATCATTGTTTTGAAGTAATTCCAAACTTTCATTTAAATCCTCAGATTCAAAAATCAACAAAGATTTTGGCGGTATAAAATCTACGCTTTTGCCCTGAATTTCAGAATTGCCAAAATCGCAGGACTGGCAGATTACAGCAAGGATAAGAAGCAAAAGCAAGCGTTTCATAATTTATGATTTTTCTGCAAAATTAGTCTGAAAACTGCAATTTACGAATTTAAAGCGTGCTTATTTATTTTAAATTCAAACGCAATTGTTCTGGCAACAATTTAAAACTTTTACGGTGGTATTTGGTAATGCCATAAGTTCTGATGGCTTCACGATGTGCTTTGGTCGGATAACCTTTGTTTTGCGCCCAGCCGTACATTGGGAATTCTTCGTGAATTTTCAACATAAAAGCGTCTCTAGCTGTTTTGGCTAAGACTGAAGCCGCGGCAATGCTTAAAAATTTTGCATCACCTTTAATGATACATTCGTGCGGAATATCAGGATAAGGTTTGAATTTATTGCCATCTACTAAAATAAATTCTGGTCGAAAATCCATTTCATCAATGGCACGATGCATTGCCAAAATAGACGCATTCAGAATATTTATGCTGTCAATTTCTTTCATATCGACATGCGCCACGCCAAAAGATTTGGCTTCAGATTTTAAAATATGTTCTAAAATATCCCGTTTTTTCAATGATAATTGTTTAGAATCATTTAGAATATCGTTGACAAAATCAGGTTTCAAAATAACCGCAGCTGCCGTCACCGGACCGGCCAAACAGCCACGACCGGCTTCATCTGTTCCGCATTCTATTTTGTTTTTATGAAAAAATTTCTTTAGCATATTTTAAAAATATGTTCAAAAATATTAAAATATAGAATGAAACTGCATTCTGTGAAAGATTAAAAATGAAACTAAACAAAAAATGATACTTTTGCGAAAGTTTTACAATCACTAATGAGGTTATTTTCAATTTTTATTTTTGTTTTTTTAGTTGCGATTTCAGCGCCTGCACAAGATCTGAAAATCGATAAAAGAAGCAGAACAAATACCGATCGTAACAACAACGATGAGCGTGGTGAAACTATGAAGTCTGTAAAAGATGATCGGAAAAAACCGCATATTTCGAAATACAAAATTATCAGTATTGAAAACGACACCACTGTGGTGGACACCACTTTAAATATTCATAAAGATTATAAGTACAATTATCTCCGAAAAGACGATTTTGAACTTTTGCCATTTTCTAATATTGGTCGACCTTACAATCGTTTGGCTTATGATTTTGACAATTTGGCGGCTTTGCCAAAATTTGGCGCTCGGGCAAGACATTTCAATTTTATGGAAGTTGACGACATTCATTATTATGAAGTGCCGACGCCTTTCACAGAATTATATTTCAAAACCGTTCTGGAACAAGGTCAAAATATAGATGCGTTGTTCACCACAAACATGAAACCCAATCTCAACATTTCTATTGCTTACAAGGGTTTGCGTTCGCTTGGTGTGTATCAAAACGACTTGACTAGCACTGGAAATTTAAGACTCGGACTGAATTACAGAACCCCGAACGATCGTTATTATGTGCGTTCACATTTTGTAGCGCAAGATTTAATGAATAATGAAAATGGTGGTTTAACGACGCGTTCTGTGCAACAATTCATCGACCAAATTGAAGAAATTGACAATCGTGCCGCTGCCGATGTTCAGTTTCAAGATGCTGAAAATTTGCTAGATGCCAAACGTTTTTATATCAATCAATTTTATAAAATCAGAAAAGGCAATGATTCTACCCAAAACGGTCAAATTCGGTTGAAACACGTCATGGATTTTACCGATAAAGAATACAGTTTCAACCAATCTGAAGCCAGCCCGGTTTTAGGTCCAACGTTTGAAAATTCCAACTTGTCTGATGAAGTCGAATACCAAAATGTTTCTAACACTTTCACCTTGTCCTATTTTCAAAATCATTTGGGCAAAATCGGTTTTAAAGCTGGACATTCTAACATCAATTATGGTTATCGTTCTATTGTTATTAGCGAAAATGGTTCCATTCCCAACCGCATCAAAACCGACATTCTTAGTTTAGGTGGAACTTACCACAAAACAATAAAAGATTTCAGCATAGCTGGCGATGTGACTTATAATATTTCTGGAGATTTCGATGGATATAATATTCAGGGAGAAGCCAGTTACAAACCTAGCGATTCGCTGGAGATTTCTGCTGGAATTCAGCTCAATTCCAGCGCACCGAATTATAATTTTATTCTAAATCAAAGCGATTATCAAAACTACAATTGGTACAATCCGAATTTTGATAATGTGAACACTCAGGTTTTAAATTTCAAAGCTGAATCGAAAAAATTCGGTTGGGTGAAAGCGAGTTTGACGCAAATTGACAATCATGCGTATTTTGGGTTTACCAATGATGACCAAAACTCTGAAATGGATAGTTTAGTCAAGCCTTTTCAAGCGTCTGACCAAGTGCGCTATTTAAAAATAAAAGCTGGAAAAGATTTTAAATACGGACATCTGAATCTCGCCAATACGGTGATGTATCAAAATGTGATGAATGGCGAAAACATTTTCCCAGTACCAGATTTTGTCACGCGGAATTCTTTGTTCTACGACAATTATTTATTTAAAAAAGCCTTGTATTTACAAACCGGATTCACGTTCAATTATTTTACGGAATTTCAATCCAAAGCTTACGATCCGGTTTTGGCGGAATTTGCCATCCAAGATCGAGAAATGTTAGACGGTTTTTACACCGTTGATTTCTTCCTGAATGCCAAAGTTCAAGAAGCCAGAATTTTCTTCAAACTTCAACATGTCAATAGTTTATTTGAAGGCAATAATAATTTTTCTGCACCGAGTTATCCGTATCGAGATTTTGTGATTCGGTTTGGCTTGGTTTGGAATTTCTTTTTGTAATATTCAATATCATGAAAACTAAAATAGCTTTACTCAGAGGCATCAATGTTGGTGGAAAACAAAAAATTCTGATGGCTGATCTTCGCCAATTATTAGAAAAATCAGGTTTTGAAAATCCAAAAACCTATATCCAAAGTGGCAATATTATTTTCCAAAGTGAACTTGAAAATGCTGATATTTCTGAAAAAATAGGGGAAATAATAACTAAAAATTACGCTTTTGAAGTTCCGATATTCGTGAAATCTCTTGATGTCCTTAAAAAAATTATTGATGAAAATCCATTTACTAAAGTTGCAGCAATTGAACATTTACACCTGACTTTTCTGAAAGATAAACCCAAGAAATCTGAGATCGAAAATATTAAAACCTTTGATTTTCCAACGGATAAATTCATCATAAACGAGGATTATATTTATTTGTATTGCGAAGGTCCATACCACAAAACTAAACTCAATAATCATTTTTTTGAGAAAAAACTGAATACTGGAGCCACGACAAGAAATTGGAAAACCACGCTCAAATTGTTAGAAATCGCAAATTCGCTTTGAGTTCAAAATTCAAAATGATTAGAATTAAAATTTCTTTACTTTTGAAAAATTAAAACACCGGCGATGAAACAATACCACGATTTAATTCGGCATATTTTAGAACACGGCACTCAAAAAGGCGACCGCACTGGAACTGGCACCAAAAGTGTATTTGGCTACCAAATGCGTTTTGATTTGTCTGAAGGTTTTCCATTGGTCACCACAAAAAAAGTGCATTTAAAATCTATTATATATGAACTCTTGTGGTTTTTGAAAGGCGACACCAATATCAATTATTTAAAAGAGCATGGCGTCAAAATTTGGAACGAATGGTCTGATGAAAATGGCGATTTAGGACCAGTTTATGGACATCAGTGGCGACATTGGAATTCTGAAGATATCGACCAAATCAAAGATGTCGTTCACACTATAAAACACAATCCAAACAGTCGCAGAATGTTGGTTTCCGCTTGGAATCCTAGTGTAATGCCAGACACGAGTCAGTCTTTTGCACAAAATGTTGCCGACGGAAAAGCCGCTTTACCGCCTTGTCATGCTTTTTTCCAGTTTTATGTCGCCGATGGAAAATTGTCTTGTCAATTGTACCAACGCAGTGCCGACGTGTTTTTGGGCGTGCCGTTCAACATCGCATCTTACGCTTTGTTCACCATGATGATTGCGCAAGTTTGCGACTTAAAAGTCGGTGATTTTGTACACACTTTTGGCGATGCACATATTTACAACAATCATTTTGAACAAGTGGAACTACAGTTGTCACGTACTCCAAAACCATTGCCAACAATGAAAATAAACCCAGAAGTGAAAGATATTTTTAGTTTTAAGTTTGAAGATTTCACCCTAGAAAATTACAATCCGCATCCACACATCAAAGGGAAAGTTGCCATTTGAAAAACTTTGGTTAATTATTCGCAAATTTTGATAAGCAAAAATGAAGTTTTAGTAGTTTAAAATGGATTATAAATTAAGGGTTTGTTTTCTGTATAAATTCCTATTTAAATAATTTTTTAAGAAAGTGCTTTGCTCCTTTCTTAATCGCTTTGGATTTACCCTCGAAAGCTTTGATTATGGCAATAACTTTTTTTTGACTATCTATATCTGTTCCATTCATTGAAGTATTGAAGAAAATGGTTTCTTCTCCAAGTGTAACATCATTATTCTTAAATGCTCTATATTTAAAGTCAATTAACAAATCAATATTTTTATCCGTTACTTCTTTCTCTATCGCTTGTTGATCTTGTTCATTTTTTTTTATCGAATGCCTTTAGGTCGTTAAGTTCATAAAAATAAAAGTTGGTTTCAAACTCTTCTGCATTTTCATAAAAAAATTTCTTGAAATCTTGTAATACTCCCTTATAATCTTCATCATCGGGCTGAAAATCACCTACAATCAATACATTGTGATAAACATCTTTCTTGTATTCCTCCTCAACAAAAGTTGTTTTAGCAAAACAAGAAATAAAAAGTGGCACAATTAATACTACAAAAAATCTAGACTTAAAATACATATTTTATTGAATTAAATTATTCATTTTAAGCAAACTCACATATTCTAAAGAGGCCTTTTTCATCATTTTACCTTTACCAAAAGTGTTATATTCAATCTCAATTTCAGTAGTATTGATGACTTCTTCGGTTGCAACATCAATCAGTTGAACTTCTATACCACTTCCTAATTCACTAGCCTGCAAGTCACCAAATCTATTTCTAATTGTTTGTGTTTTAGAAGATTTATCCAACAAATAGATGACCAAATCCGCGCCAGCATCTTTTGCTAGGTTTAAAAACACATCTTCGCCCATTTCATCTGAATTTAAATCAAAATCAGTTGACATCATCTCAGTCAATTTTGGAGCGTATAATTCAATTTCTGTTTCGCTTTCACTCTCAAGTGCCTTGTAAAGTTTTTTCGAAAGCTTTCTACTGCTTGTCATAGGCAAGTAGCTAAGGATTAAAACTTTTTCAAATTGCTGTTCATTTTTTTGAAAGCTTTTTTCAGGCATAACTTTATAAGAGCAGGAAATAAAACTAAATGATAACAAAATTAATAGGAGTCTTTTCATTTTATAAATATTTTGATAGGCTAAACTACATATTTATGGTTATTCTTAAAAGGAAAATTAAAAAAAGAAAGTTGTCATTTGAAACTTAGGTGTTTTTAAAATGATAAAATTTCAACAGGTGAACCCCAGCTGAAATACAAATCTGAAATTGAATTTAATTGAAGTTTGAGCCTTCATTCATTTAATTTCAGTTCAAAAACCTCATCATCAATCACCAATGTTTTTATCGTTTCATTTTTATCAAAACTAGGCCTAAACTGAACAAAAATTTTTCTTTTTTTATTTGGTTTCAATTTTTGCTGAAATCTTTTTATTGTCGATGTAAATTTCATAGACATCACCACAAGGTCAACTTTATGTAATTCCATGTTTTGGTCACGAATAAAAAAATTTTCAAAATCAATTTCTTGAGTTTTCGAAGAATTATTTTTGAATTCAAATATTATTGTTGTGAACCGTCTACCTTTTTTGGCTATTATCGTTTCAGTATTATAGCCTGAACCTCGGCTAATAGTTCTTTGTTTATTCATTCCTATAATTCTAAACTCAACCTCTTGATTATAATCATAAGAAATATTTTTGTCATGAATAGGTTTAAAAGCGCAAGAAATAAAGCAAAGCGATAACAATACTAATAGGAGTTTTTTCATATTATATATTTTGAAGGCACTAAAATACATTTTTATATTTAGTCTTAAAATGAAATTTAAAAGAAAGAGAAGCTCGCAATTTGAAAAACTTTGGTTAATTATTCGCAAATTTTGACAAGCTAATTTCAATTTTTAGTAATTTTCAAAAAATCATATCATGCTTCAGGAATTCATCAACACCAGACATTATTCAGAACAAATTTGTGAAGTCTTGGACGTTGAAGATTTTATGCTTCAGCCGGCAGAACATGTTTCTCCAGTAAAATGGCATTTGGCTCATACCACTTGGTTTTTTGAAGTTTTTGTTTTGCAAAAATTTGCTAAGAATTACCAGTTATATCATCCGAAATATCCGTTTTTATTCAATAGTTATTACGAACTCAAAGGCGAGCGCATTGAGAGAAATCATCGCGGAAACTTATCCAGACCCCAACTTTCTGAAATCTATAGCTACAGGAAATATGTCACAGAAGCTGTGGTAAATTTACTGAAGAAACAGCCTTCTAATGAAATTAGAAAACGCATTGAAATTGGAATTCATCATGAAAAACAGCACCAAGAATTGATTTTTACTGACATCAAGTTTGCTTTCAATGAAAATCCACTTTTTCCTGCGTATGATGAAAATTTCAATGAAGATGATGAAGAGGATTTTTTGAGCGAATGGATTGGTTTTAATGAAGGTGTTTACGACATCGGTTTTGACGGAGATGGTTTTTGCTACGACAATGAACTTGGTAAACACAAAGTCTATTTACAAGATTTCAAAATATTGAATAAGCTAGTTACAAATTCAGAGTTTCTAGAATTCATGCAAGACGACGCCTATAAAAATCCGTTACTTTGGCATTCTGAAGCTTGGGATTGGATCCAAAACAACAAAATAGAATCTCCAAAATACTGGCACAAAATAGATGGCAAATGGCATGAATTCAAACTCAATGGTTTGCAAAAACTGAATAAAAATGGGATTTTATCCCATGTATCTTTTTATGAAGCTGCGGCTTTTGCGCAGTGGAAAAACTTAAGATTGCCCACGGAATTTGAATGGGAAATCGCCCAATCTAAATTCAATTGGGGCAAACGCTGGGAATGGACAGAAAGCGCCTACCTGCCCTACCCTAATTACAAAAAACTAAGCGGCGCTTTGGGGGAATACAACGGTAAATTTATGGTCAACCAAAAAGTTTTGCGTGGCTGTGCGGTTACCACTTCAGAAAATCATGCCCGAAAAACTTATCGAAATTTCTTTCATCCACATCTCAGATGGCAGTTTTGCGGTGTAAGATTAGCTAAATAAATCGACAATATTTCTATGAACAACAAAACGAAAAACACTGAATTTGAAGACAATGTCAAAAGCGGATTGACAAGTTATCCAAAGCATTTGTCTTCAAAATTTATATACGATTCGCGTGGCGATAAACTCTTTCAAGACATCATGGCGATGCCGGATTATTACCTAACCAATTGTGAATTTGAAATTTTAAAAAATCAAGCACAGCATATTTCACAAGAATTCGATTGTCAATCTGGTTTTGATTTGATTGAACTCGGCGCTGGCGATGGAAAAAAAACCAAAATACTCTTGAAACATTTGGTTGAAAAAAAGGCGAATTTCAAATATTTCCCAGTAGACATTAGCCAAAACATTTTGGACGGTTTAGAAAAATCATTGCATGATGAAATCCCTGAAGTTGATGTAGAAACTCTGCAAGGCACGTATTTCGATATTCTAAGTGAACTTTCCACGTACAACAAAAGGCAAAAAGTAATATTGGTTTTAGGATCGAATATCGGAAACTTAATGCACGACAAAGCAATAGATTTCCTTGAAAAAATCCAAGAAAATATGTCGAGTCAAGACTTATTGTTTATGGGTTTTGATCAGAAAAAAGATCCGGAAATCATCCTGAAAGCCTACAATGATTCTGAAGGCATCACAGAAGCTTTCAATAAAAATTTGCTCAATCGCATCAACCGGGAATTTGAGGCTAATTTTGATTTGGATAGTTTTAAACATTGGGAAACTTATAATCCTGAAACTGGCACCGCCAAAAGCTTTTTGGTCAGTTTAAAACCGCAAAAAGTCATTATAAAAGCACTGAATTTAGAAGTTGATTTTGCCGCTTGGGAAAGCATTCATACGGAAATTTCACAAAAATATGACGACGAAACGGTAGAATGGCTGGCAGGGAAAGCCAAATTAAAAATTCATACAGTTTTTGAAAGTAAAAATAATTTTTACAAAAACTATCTTTTCAAAAAAATGACTTAAGACAATTTTGAAATCGCTGATAACAACTTGTCCAGATCATTTTCAGTGTTAAAATATTGAAACCCGACACGAACTTGTCCACCTCTGAAAGCGGTTAAAATATTATTTTTTTGAAGGTGTTCCACCAAATTTTCATCACCTTTTAAACTGAAAATGTTACTTGAAATATTGCGTTTCAAAACAGCATTTTCCAACAAATTATGTTTTGCAAATTCGGTTTTGGCAAGTTTTGAAAGCGGTTTAATTTGTGTTTCAATTTCCTGAATTCCAAGAGTTTCATAATGATATTTCAAGGCGAAATTCAAACTGGCAATCGCCATCAAATCATAATGCCCGGGTTCCAAAAACCCCGTCGCTCGTGGCTTGCCATCTGGTTTTTCATCCAGAGAATTACTACCAATGGATTTGAAATTGAATCGCTCTAAAAATTCAGGTTTAAACAGAAAAAAACCGTTGCCAAGTCCGGCATTCAACCATTTGTATGCACTTGTTCCAAAAACATCAATTCCTGAATTTTCAAAATCGAAAGCTTCCACACCACAATATTGCGTGGCATCTGCAATGAAAAAGGTTTCGGGAAAATCTTGTTTCAAAGTCTTCAAAAATTCCAAATCAATTTTAATTCCGCTTATGAATTGCGTAATGCTGAAAATGAAAAAATCAGGTTGGTTTTGTTCAAATGTAGCGCGAATATCTTGTTCCAAATTCTCATGAATTCCGATTTCAGATACTGAAAAATCTCTGGATTTCACTGGAAAATTCACCGATGGATAATCTTCTTTTAGGAGTAAAACTTTGGATTTCGGTGGCAAATCATTCAAAATTAAGTTCATTCCTACTGAAAAATTATTGACTAAACCAATGTGTTTTGGCTTCGCGGAATAAATTTTTGATAAATTGGCTTTCGTTGTTTCAACAATATCAGTTTCAAATTCATCGGCGAATAAACTGCCTTTTAGTTGAAATTCATTATCCAAAAACTGTCGATACTGTTTCAATTCTTCAGAAATTAAACCCGTGTAAGGCGTATTTAGATAAGTATAACTGTTTAATAATGGAAATGCGTTTTTAAAATCTTTCATCTGTGGATTTATTTAAAACAAATACTTAAATTTGGGTGAACTAATATACGTAAAATGGAACCAAAAAATAAAAAAATAGATCCGGAAACGGCAGCGCTTTATGAAAACGCACACCGCAGAATTAAACAGAAAAAAAGACTAGCAACACATGCGGTGATTTTTGTGGCAGGTTCCGTGATTCTCATCGTCGTCAACATAGTTTTAGGCTATAAATCAGATTTCCAACCCTTCAACACGAATTGGTTTGTCACGGCTATTGTCGTTTGGCTGTTTTTCTTGATTGTTCACGCCATCAATGTGTTTGTCGTCAACAAATTGATGGGAAAAGAATGGGAAGAACAACAAATGCACAAGTTGGTAGAAAAACAACTGGACAGAATTAGCCAAATGCAAGCAAAAGTCGATAAAAAACACCCGATTAGTAAAAACAAAACCGAACCAAAACAAATAGATAAAGATTCATGAAAATCACAATGATTGCTGCAGCGGCTGAAAATAACGCCCTTGGCAAAAACAAAGATTTGGTTTGGCATTTGCCAGATGATTTTAAGCGATTTAAAAAAATCACGTCTCATCACCATATTATTATGGGTCGCAAAACTTTTGAATCTTTTCCCAAACCGCTACCCAATCGCACGCATATTGTCATCACACGACAAAAAAATTATAAAAAATCAGGTTGCATCGTCGTCCACAGTTTAGAAAAAGCGCTGGAAATATCTGCTTCGGAAACTGAAGTTTTCATTATTGGCGGCGGCGAAATTTACAGTCAAGCCATGCCGTTTGCCGATAAAATTGAATTGACCAAAGTACACGCCGAATTTGATGCCGACACCTTTTTTCCAGAAATCGATAAATCCAAATGGAAACTCGTGAATGAAAATTTTCATGAGAAAGATGAAAAACATAATTACGCGTTTACCTACCAAACTTTCGTCAAAAATGATCAATAAGATTTTAACTTACATTGAAGACAAGAATAATTTTAAAACGCTCAACAGTTTTGCGTTAAGTGGTGGCGACATCAATGAAGTTTTTAAAATTGAAACTGAACATCAAAACTTCGTTGTTAAAATCAATTATGCAAACCGCTTTCCGAAAATGTTTCAAAAAGAAGCTGCCGGACTGGAATTGTTGCGAAATTCGAAAACTTTCAGAATTCCAAAAGTGATTGATGTTGATGAATTTGACGGTTTATCTTATCTTTTATTAGAATTCATTGAAAGTGGACAGAATAACCAGACATTTTATCAGAATTTCGGTGAAACTTTAGCTGAAATGCACCAAGTGTCTTCAGAAAAATTTGGCTTGAGTGAAAACAACTACATCGGTGAATTGCCACAACATAACGCTCAAAAAACAAAGCCAGCAGAATTTTATTTAAGCCAACGACTTGAACCGCAATTTAAAATAGCAAAAGAGCGCGGTTTTAGTTTTTCAAATTTAGAAAGCTTTTACAAGAAAGTTGAAAATTCAATACCTGATGAAGCACCAAGTCTTGTTCACGGCGATTTATGGTCTGGAAATTATATGGTGGATAAAAATCAAAATCCCGTATTAATTGACCCTGCTGTGGCTTTTGCGCCCAGAGAATTAGATTTCGGAATGATGAGTTTATTTGGCGGTTTTCCAAATTCAGTCTACGACGCTTATCAAAATAAATTTCCCTTGAAATCTGGCTGGCAATCTCGCTTACCGATGTTTCAATTGTATTTTCTTTTGGTTCATCTGAATATTTTTGGTTCAAGCTACTTAAGTTCTGTCGAAAATGCGATGCAAAGCAGTCTTCAAATTTAAATACTCTCATTTCTTTGTTAAGGCTTAAGTATTGTTGTTTCAATTCAGAAAAATAGATTAGATTTGAAATTCATTTTTTTAAAGCTTTCAAGTCTTACATGAGCAAATCCTTTATTGTAACATTCATTTCTCTTCTACTAGGCTTGAACTCCATAGCACAAGGCGATGAAAAAGAAGAGGAAAAAGCCGGTTTTTTTAAAAGATATATCAACAGAATTGTAGATAACAATACAGCGCAAGAAGAAGCTGAATTTTTCCTTTACCCAACTATCGGTTACAAGCCTGAAACCAATATAGAATTTGGCGTGAGTCCGCTATATGTTTATTATGCCAAAGAAGATACCAACAATCGTTTAAGTGAAGTCAACGGTTATGGTTTCATTACTTTACAAAAACAATATGGCGCAAGAATCAACCATGCTTTGTATTCACATGAAAACAAATGGTTTTTTTAGGTGATATTGATTTTCAGCAATTTCCACTTCAATATTATGGGATTGGGAACGATGTTCCAGAAAAAAATATCGCCTTGGTAGACGCCACACAATTTATTATCAAAGAGCGGGTTTAAAGACGTGTTTTTGAAAATTTTTATGTTGGTTTGGAAACAGATTTTAGAAGTTTTGAAAATGTAGAATTTGAAGATCCTAATGATGAGCCTGTAGACTTTGAAATGCCTTTTGGTGCTGAAGGGACAACTAATTTAGGAATTGGTGCAGGTGTTGTTTTTGACCAAAGACACAATGTTTTGAATGAAAGAAACGCGTTTTTTTCTGAAGTCGCTTATTTAAATTACAGTCCTTTTTGGAAAGATAAAGTGGAATACCAAAGCATCACTTCGGATTCTCGATTTTTCAAAACTCTAGGCAAAAACAACGTGATTGCAGCGCAGCTTTTGGGTGAATTTAATTTTGCAGGCGATGTGCCTTTTAGCCAATTGTCATTTATGGGCGGACAGAATATGATGCGTGGGTATTTTAAAGGACGTTTTAGAGATAACAATCAAATTGCAGCACAAGTTGAATACAGAATGTTGCCTTTGGATCTCGGTTTTTCAAAGCGGCTTGGTGCTACGATTTTCACCAGTGTTGGCGATGTGTTTGACGACTGGGATCAACTTAGTTCCAAAGATTTGAAAATGGCTGCTGGAGTCGGCCTTCGTTTTCTTTTGTTTCAACAGAAAGATGTGTATTTGCGTTTTGATTATGCCATTACACCTGATGAAAACGGTTTTTATATTGGTGTTGGTGAAGCGTTTTAGGTTTAGAAAAATTTTCAAAAATGCTGCTAATACCAATTTAAACGCTTCGCGCTTAGCATAAGTGGCTAGTGCTTTTCCACTATGTTTTGTATTTCTTTTTTCAATTCAGGTAATTCTCGAATAATTATCGTCCAAATTACTTCGTCAGAAATGCTATCATATTCGTGAGCGATTCTATTTCGAGTTCCAATTATTTTTTGAGCGTTGTTTATTTGATAATCAGAATCTTTGTGTTTAATTATTCGGTTAATTGCTTCTCCGATTATTTCAATATTTCTTTCAACTGCTTTTTTGGTTTTCAGGTCTTTTTGATATTCAAAGAAATCTCTTTTTTCGGGAAGGAATTCAAATATTTCGTCAATAGATTTAATTATGTCTTCAAACCAAGCACTAACTCTATTGTCCATAAATCAGAATTTTTGTGCTATCAAGCTCTTTTCTGAAAAATTGATTTTTGATTCCACGTTCTTCGATTAAATCAATTTGTCGTTGAAGTAATTTCTCTAAATTTTCTTTGAGTTGAAAATATAAATCCGTGTATTTGAAAGGGTCAGTTTCGTCAAAATCAACCACAAAATCAATATCAGAATCATCTTTAAAATCATCACGAGTTACGGAACCAAAAGCGGAAAATGTTTTAACCTTGTATCTCTTACAGAGTTCCTTAATTCGACTAATATTTCTTTCAGATATTTTCATAAGTCAAAAATACTTAAATTTTAGTTCTAATCATTAATTCGAAGTTTGTTTCAGCATTAGCCACAACATCAAATAAGGCTATTAAACGTATTTATTTTTCCTCCGAGACGTCCGGAGCTTTCTCCAGAAGCTTCGGGACTGGCAATGCAAATCAGCTTTTCTTTTCTACGACAATATATTTTTACACTAATCCTTAACCTACTCAATTATTATCTTTTTTGTGACTACTTTTCTTTGTGACTTTAGTTGTAAAAAGTAGAGGCCTTGGTTTAACAATTTAAGGTCAAAAGTGCTTCTTGTTTGATGAATATTCTTTGATTTTATAAGTTGACCTGTGGTATTGTAAATATAGGCTTTAACTGGAAAATCAACTCCATCATTCAGTTGAAGGTTTAAAAGACTAGAGGTGGGATTTGGATAAGCTATGATTTTATCGCTATTAAAATCTATAATACTTATCTCTTTTGCCGTATATTTTGATATAAAGTGACTATAGTTATTTTCATTTGGCTCTTCTTGAAAAACACCTTGAGTAGATATTGATTGCGTTCCTTCAGTTGTGCCAGTCAAGTAAAGACCATCGCTATAAAACGCTAAACCAGGATTACCCACTTCTTGATTGCTAGTATCATCAAAGTAATTACCCCAAATCATTTCCCCTTCATCATTAAATTTCATAACATAAAACTTTAAAACTCCATTTATTTCAGGACTGTACATTCCTAATATACCATCATCAACTGCAATAGTACTGCCTTTTATATATATCCCATCACTATCATTAGTATAGACATTAGGGATATTAAGGTTATGCGAATAATAGTTGTCAGGAAGATATGTTGACCAATTTATATTTCCATCAAGGTCTAGTTTAATTAAAACTCCAGGGTTATTTCCGTCAGCTATATTTGGAAAAGTAGTGCCTTCAGTTCCAAAATCTGTACTTGTTGTCTTAAAAGTAAGGTAAATGTAATTATCTTTGAGAGCTAAGGCGTATCGAGTTGCAAAACTTTGTCCATTTCCTTGAATGTATCGACTCCAAATTCTATTTCCCGTCAAATCGAATTTGGAAACATATATTTCTTCGCTTTGAGATTCAAAATTATAATTTCCGCTGGTGTCGAAATAAGTGTTAGAAACATCATTATTCTCAACTTTACCAGTCACATAAATTCCAGATTCGTCAACTTTTAAGCCAGCGATATTATGAGATGACACTTCACCCGTTCCATAATAAGTGGTCCATATACGCTGTCCATCATTGCTAAATTTAGATATGGCATACTCAGCTCCTTCTATTTGTGGTTGAAAAGTGCCAGTGGTTCCTATTTGGGAGCTTTCCATTCTACTTGTCCATATTATATTATTATTAGGAGTTATTTCTAATCCCATATAATATTGCGATCCAAATGGATTTTCGTCTCCTGTACCACCAAAATAAGTCCCCCAGATACGATTACCCTCAGGGCTAAATTTCATTAAAAATACATCTTTATTTCCACCCCCAAAATTCTCTTGAAACGCTCCATTTGTTGCAATTCCAGACAGTAGATGGGTATAACCAGAAATAATAATATCACCATTTTGGTCTATTGCTAATCCATTAGTCATTCCATACGGCTCTGTTGTCCAGAGTAATTCACCTTCAGGTGAGAATTTTGACAAGGATCCTAATATTACATTTCCATTCACATTACTATTACTTTTAGTAATATACACATTATCATTATTATCGACAATAATCGCTGAATTTATATCATGGTTAAAGGAAGCAGGAGGATTATTTGCATAGGTTGTCCATTCCTTTGAAAAAGTGTTTTCCTGTGCGAAAAC
The DNA here is from genome assembly GCA_046260295.1 of Psychroflexus sp. Classification (GTDB taxonomy): domain Bacteria; phylum Bacteroidota; class Bacteroidia; order Flavobacteriales; family Flavobacteriaceae; genus Psychroflexus. The sequence goes on along the minus strand of JBHEPM010000003.1, from coordinate 13,956 downwards.
ACAAACACTTAGGATTAATGAAAGAAAAAAAAATAATCGTTTCATAACTTATTGCTTTATAAAAATATTTTTAATACATGACAAAAACCACTTATGTATTTAATATTTAGCAAAATAAAGAAATTTTTATTCTGCTTTTATTTATTCAAAATACTGTATTTCAATATATTAAATCATTATCGCTTAAATAATGACTTAAAAAAAGAACCACAGTACAAGTGTTAAAGATATAGAGTTGTTAACACTATTCAAAGCTCATTTTAGCAAACATCCCAACTTAGCATTGTTTATCATGATGTTTTTATTTGCGTATAAATATATAAAAAAAAAGAATAAAGAACGTAATATTGTTTAAAATATGTCGCACAACTATTGATTAACATAATCCAATTTACGTGAATCAAGCTCTCTTCAACTTCCACATCCACTACTTCACTAAAGTCGAATACCAATATTCTTTACTTTTGCTGATGTCCTGCGCTCCCGATAGTAGTGAAAAGCCCGCAAAGCGAAAGGCAAAAATTTGTAACTGGACAAGCTTGACCAGCGGAAAAGCCTTGGACAGTTCTATACCAATTTAACAATATATTGTCGCATTAAAACGCGTTCATTTTTCGTTCTATTTTCTTGTTCATACTTTCCATAGCTGGGCTATGCAAAGCAATCACAGCGTCATATAACAAAAAAGTAACTTTGTTTTCTTTACGACATTTTACAATTAATTTGGTATTACAAATTGCAGGCTTTCGCTGCGGACTTGTAGCGAATAGCGGGATTTAGCGCCCAAATAAAAAGCCACTAAATGTTGTAGCGGCTTTTTTAATATATGAAATCTATTTTTCTAAAATGTGTAATTGAATCCAACGCCCAAGACTTCTCTAATTTGAAATCCACGCACTGCATTATCGTCATAAATGGCTTGAAATGTAAAGTTTGCAGAAATATAGTTGTTGACTTTCATAGCGAGATTCATGGTGTAGTCGATGTCTACGTTTTGTGGGTCTTCAAGGTAATTGGAGTATAAATTTAGGATGTTTTCCATCTTCACATTGTCCATCAATTTTAATTTTGCATAGGCGTTGATTGCTGCACCAAATTCCATGCGGAGGGTTTTGCCTTGGTCTAGTCCGAAAAAATCACCGTCTTCATAGCCAGGTATGGTGGTAAATTTTTCATTGGCGGTGATGAGGCGACCGGTGACTGGAGAAAAATTAACTTTTAAATTGTCGCTTTTTTTCCATAAAGCACCGAGACCGACTTGGGTAAAAGATGGCGAAAGAAACTGAGTTTCCAAGGTTCGCATTGGGTTGCCTTCTTCGTCTTCTCCAAATGCATAACCATTGTCGAATTGGGTTCTGAAGTTCACAAAAGCTGATGTGTACCAATTTGATTCTTCGATTTGTCGCCCAACGGTTGAACTAATTTCCAAGCGATCGTTGGTTTTCCGGGTATACTTTTGACTTTTGGTGTTTGTAATTCCGTAGTCTCCAAGGAATTTAGTATCCCAAGTGTAACGCCCTTTTTTGTAATTGATATCGTAATTCACAATCACATTTGCCGAATAATTGGAGGTTCCACCGCCTTGCCATTCGTTATTGAACGCCGCTTGGTTAATTAAAAGCTGAAAGTTCCCTTCAGTTGTCCAAGTAGAATCTTTCGGGGTTTGATCCTCGTCTTGCGCTATGATAGTCTGGCTAAAAGTAAATAATATGGCAAAAAAATAAAAATACTTCATAGATTGTGTTATTTGTTAGTTTCAAATTTTAAAAACAGCAAATGTAGGTATTCTGTAAAAAGTAAAACAATAAGATTTTGTAAAAAAATCTTGAATCCTAATGAAAATAACCGCAGAAACGTAATTGAAATCCACCGAAAAAGTATATTTCTCCTAAATATGATTCAAATAAAAATCATTTCTTATTCTTGAACGCACCGGCTAAAATTAGCGTTAAAAAGACAATACCGATCACAAATATAGTCCACCAAATCATAATTTTAATTTTAAGTGACTGAAATACAAAAGTTTAGATGAACTTTCAAAAAGCAGTGCTAGCGATTTTTCTTTTTATAAAGCGGTACCGCCGAGCAAGCTTCTCCAAACATAATGGATTTGGCGACGGGTTGTAGTTTTTGCAAAGCCATTAAATAAGCATTTTCTGGCACAGGTTTATTGGAACAACCTTTTATGATTAGCGGCTTATCTTGATAATTTGAAACATCCAAATTTTGAATTTGCTCTTCGTATAAAATTGAATTTAGCAATTCTAAATCACCGTAAACCACGCGTTTTGCGAAATCATTCAGGTAAGTCGTGATGAGCAAATATGCCCAACTTGGCACAATAGCATCAGTTGAGCAGTGTAAAGCCACATAACAATCTTGATATTTTGACCAATCGTGAGATTTTAAATCGGCTCTAAAATCTTTTTCTTTAAGCACAAATCCTTGAAACAACCAGCCTTTAATATCAATTTGTATTCGCTCACCTGAAGGATAAAAATCTTCCAGATTGAACGTAATCAACGGACTTTTGGCAACTTTATTTACAATTTCTGACATATAAATTACAGCATTCCGAGTTCTAGTTTTGCTTCTTCGCTCATCAATTCTTGCGACCACGGTGGATCGAAAGTCAGTTCAACTTCACATTCATTAACCAAATCCAATGAAGCGGCTTTTTCTTTCACTTCTTGTGGCAAAGATTCAGCCACCGGACAGTTTGGCGATGTTAAAGTCATCAGGATTTTGACATCATAATCTTCGTTGACAAAAACATCATAAATCAATCCTAGTTCGTAAATATCAACTGGAATTTCTGGATCGTAAATGGTTTTCAAAACGCGAACAATTTCGTCTCCTAATTTCTCTGTATTTATTTCTTCTGACATAATTTTAGGCTTGATTTTGTTGGCTATTGTAAGCAATAGCGTACATTTTCATTTGTTTAATCATACTTACCAAACCATTGGCTCTGGTTGGTGACAAGTGTTCTTTAAGTCCGATTTCATCTATAAAATCGGTTTTGGCTTCGAGTATGTCTTCTGGTTTTTCTTCAGAAAACACACGAATCAATATCGCAATAATGCCTTTGGTAATAATGGCATCGCTGTCTGCGGTGAATTCAACTTTCTGATTGTCGTTCATTTCTGCATACAACCAAACTCTACTTTGGCAACCTTTGATGATGTTTTCCTCGGTTTTGTATTTTTCATCGATTAGCGGCAAAGATTTACCCAGTTCTATCATGTATTCATAGCGTTGCATCCAGTCCTCAAACATGCTGAATTCTTCGATAATATCTTCTTGCTTAGCTTTGATACTATTCACTTTTCTCTTCTTTTTTGGCTTTAATTACTGTTTCTCCTGATTTTGATTTTAAGTATAAAATCTCATTTTGAATTACAAAATTGGTAACTAAACTCGCTTTAGTGAAAAATTTTGATTCCAAATCCATGCTGTCGTCGCAATACATTTTAGTCGCAACTCCTAATCCTAAATCCAATTGACCTTTATCATCTAATTTATATTCAAACTTATAATTGTTGCAACCAGCGAAACCAGAAATTCTAGCTTCATCAGCATTAACTTCCATTGTTAATTCTTCTTCGCTAACATTGTCTTCTCCCAAATGAGTAATCAAATAATCCGCATTGATAAGCGCTGTGGTATTTGCTTCATTTTGCTTTTGTGCTTTACAGGCAAATAAAATTAAACTTCCAAACACCAGAAAACTCAATTGTCGTAATATTTGTTTTGCTTTCATGATAACATTGTTTTTGCTTTTTTCAAAGCATTGATAAACACATCAATTTCAGATTTTGTATTGTAAAATGAAAATGATGCACGGACGGTTCCTGAGATTTCATAAAATTTCATAATCGGTTGAGCGCAGTGATGTCCTGTTCTGACTGCAACGCCCATTTTATCGAGCAATGTCCCGATATCATAAGGATGAATGCCTTCTATATTGAAAGACAAAACCGCGGTTTTTTTCTCTGGAATTGTACCATAAATCCTTATGCCTTCGATTTTTTCTAAAGCTTTGGTGGCATAAACTAAAAGCTCCATTTCGTAATCTGCAATTTTATCGAAACCAATATTATTCATATAATCTAAAGCTGCACCGAATGCAATTCCGCCTGAAATATTTGGCGTTCCAGCTTCAAATTTATGTGGCAATCCGGCATAAGTGGTTTTTTCAAAAGTAACTTCTTCAATCATTTCGCCACCACCTTGGTATGGCGGTAATGCATTCAATAATTCTTCTTTTCCATAAAGCATCCCAACACCAGTCGGTCCACAAATTTTGTGGGCAGAAACCGTGTAAAAATCAACATCTAATGCCTGAACATCTGCTTTGAGATGCGGTGCAGCTTGTGCGCCATCCACCAAAACTTTTGCGCCGACATTATGCGATTTGGAAATGATTTCTTCTATTGGATTTATTGTTCCCAAAGCATTGGACACGTGATTGACAAAAACCATTTTGGTACGCTCTGATAACAGATTTTCAAAAGCCGTCATATCCAACTCACCGTTTTCCAACATTGGAATTACCTTAAGTTTTGCGCCTGTTTTTTCACAAAGCATTTGCCACGGCACAATATTGGAATGGTGCTCCATAGCAGACACCAAAATCTCATCTCCTGATTTCAAGAAATGCGCATATCCGTTGGCCACCAAATTAATACTGTGTGTTGTGCCAGCAGTTAAAATAACTTCATGTGCAAATTTTGCATTGAAGTGATTTCGAACAGTTTCGCGAGCATTTTCATAAGCGTCGGTAGCTATTTGAGAAAGTGAATGCACACCACGGTGGATATTGGCATTTTTGTTTTCGTAATAATCTACAATACAATCAATCACAGGCTTTGGCGTTTGTGAAGTTGCTGCATTATCGAAATAAACCAGAGGCTTTCCATTGATTTCTCTTTGAAGAATCGGAAAATCTTGCCTTATTTTTTCAATATCTAATATTTGTTCAGAAGTATTCATCATTTTCATTATCTTTTAACTTCTAAACAAGTTGACTGAATTGAAATTTACAAATTGAAACCTAATTCAACCTCTAATTTCAATGCAATTTGTTTAGTAATTCTTTTTTTAATTTCAGGTATTTTCACACTATCCAAAACATTATTGGCGAATGCAAACATCAATAACGCACGGGCTTCTTTTTTAGGAATCCCACGAGTTCTTAGATAATATAAAGCTTCATTATCCAATTGACCAATGGTACAGCCGTGGCTGCATTTCACATCGTCTGCAAAAATTTCCAATTGGGGCTTAGAATTGCAAGTTGCTGTATCATCTATGATAATATTGTTGTTGCTTTGGAATGCGTCGGTTTTTTGTGCAATCCGATCGACGTAAACATTTCCATTGAAGACGCCGACAGATTTATCTGAAAAAATACCTTTATAATCTTGGTGACTTTCACAATTTGGTTGCGTATGATGCACCATTGTGTTGTGGTCAACATGTTGTTTGCCTTCCAAAATAGTCACACCTTTCAAAATAGAATTTATATTTTCACCGTGTTGGTAAAAATTCAGATTGTTTCTGGTGATTTTTCCACCAAATGAAAACGTGTGCATCGAACAAACGCTGTCTCTCGACTGTTTAATATATGTATTATCGATTAAAGACGCCGAAGTTTTGTCATTTTGAACTTTATAATAATCGACATTGGCATTTTTTTCAACAAAAACTTCGGTAACAGAATTAGTCAAAACCGGATTTTCTGTTAAACTTTGATGACGTTCAATAATTTGAACTTGCGCTCCTTCTTCAGCAATAATCAAATTTCTTGGCTGAATCATCAAGGCACTTTCATTTCCTGTTGAAAAATTCAACACTTGAATCGGTTTTTCAGCAGCGACGTTTTTTGGAATTCTGATGTATGCACCTTCATTCGCAAAAGCAGTGTTTAAAGCAACCATGCTTTCTTTTGGTGCAATTTTATTGAAATATTTATCAATAATCGGCTTGTATTTTGGCTTGTTCAGTGCCGAAGACATTAAGCAGGCATCCAATTTGTCATGTGTTGTTCTCGACAAATGTGATGAGTAAATGCCGTCCACAAATACAATAGTGTAAGTATCTATGTCGTGAACTAAGTATTTTTTGATGTCTTTGTAATCCAAAGCATCTTCTTTTTTGGGAAAAATACTATAATCTTCTTTCAGCACAGAATTTAGCGAGGTATACTTCCACGCTTCCAACTTTTTGGTTGGAAAACCAGTGGTTTCAAAAAACTTTATCGCTTCATCTCTAACCTGATGTATCTCGTGATCAATATCAACTTGCTCTTCAAAAGCGAGGTAAGATGACATTAATTTATCTTTAAGTTTCATGCTTTTCTTTTTCTTATTCAATTCAAAAGGCAAATTACGCATTGACTTGTTCTGCTTTCAACCAATCGTAACCGCGTTCTTCCAATTCTTTAGCCAATCCTTTATCGCCTGATTTAACGATTTTACCATCCAATAAGACGTGAACAACATCTGGCACAACGTAGTCTAAAAGTCTTTGGTAGTGGGTAATCACAAGCGTTGCATTGTCTTTAGTTCTCAAACGGTTAACGCCATCTGAAACAATTCGCAAAGCATCGATATCTAAACCTGAATCGGTTTCATCCAAAATGGCAAGTTTGGGTTCCAACATTGCCATTTGGAAAATTTCATTGCGTTTTTTCTCTCCTCCAGAAAAACCTTCATTTAGAGATCTTGACAAAAATTTTCTATCCATATCCAACAACGCAGATTTTTCTCTAATTTTCTTCAGCATTTCATTGGCTGGCATATCTTTTTCACCACGTGCTTTTCTGACTTGATTAATCGAAGTTTTGATGAAATTTGTCACCGAAACACCAGGAATTTCAACAGGATATTGAAAGGAAAGAAAAATACCTTTATGCGCACGTTCATCAGGAGATAGCTCTGAAATATTGGCTTTTTCAAAAAGGATATCTCCTTGTGTAACTTCAAAATCTTCGTTTCCGGCAATTACAGAAGCTAATGTACTTTTTCCAGAACCGTTTGGCCCCATGATGGCATGAACTTCTCCTGGATTGATTTCCAGATTGATGCCTTTCAATATTTCTTCGCCTTCGACACTGGCGTGTAAATTTTTTATCTTTAACATAGTAATTTCAATTTTATTCTAGGCGTAAACTATCGCCATTGTCTATCTTTTCGACTTTTATAATTTTCTGAATATTCAATAATTTATCCCAACCTTCATCATTATTATCTTCTACTTTTGCTGTAACAGTAACATCGAATGTCACATAAGGATCTTTTGAGATTCCTTTCGCCTGACTCAAAAGATTTTCTGCCATTTTGTTCATCATCACGCCGTACATCGTATTCCGACGCTTAATGACTGCGGCTTCGTCACTGTAAATAAATTCACCTGAAATAGTCCTAAGCGATGATTTCGAAATTTGCTTATCATCAGCATTTAGCACTTCAGTATTTTTCTTGTTGTCTTTATTTCCATTTTTTTCTTCTGATTTGCAAGCTGAAAACAAAACCAAAAATAGAATAAGATACGCAAAAGTTTTTTTCATTTTATGTTGAATTGATTATTTAACGGACTATCCCACAGAACCTTCCAATGAAATTTCAAGTAGTTTTTGAGCTTCAACAGCAAATTCCATTGGCAAATTGTTAAGCACTTCTTTACTGAATCCATTTACAATTAACGCAATTGCTTTTTCTGTATCGATTCCACGTTGGTTACAGTAAAAAATCTGATCTTCACCAATTTTACTGGTAGTTGCCTCGTGTTCGACTTTTGCCGTTTTATTTTTGGCTTCAATGTATGGGAAAGTATGAGCACCACATTTATTACCCATCAAGAGTGAATCGCATTGGGAAAAGTTTCTTGCATTTTCTGCGCGTTTATTGATTTGCACCAAACCGCGATAAGAATTTTGAGATTTTCCAGCAGATATACCTTTAGAAATGATAGTGCTTTTAGTATTTTTACCCAGATGAATCATTTTTGTACCTGTATCCGCTTGCTGAAAGTTATTGGTTACTGCTATGGAGTAAAATTCACCTGTGGAGTTATCTCCTTTTAAAACACAGCTAGGATACTTCCAGGTCACGGCAGAACCTGTTTCCACTTGTGTCCAACTGATTTTGGCGTTTTTTTCACATAGTCCACGCTTAGTTACAAAATTGTAAACACCACCTTTGCCTTCTTTATTCCCTGGATACCAGTTTTGTACGGTAGAATATTTTATTTCAGCATTGTCTAAAGCGACAAGTTCTACAACGGCAGCGTGCAATTGATTTTCATCACGTGACGGTGCGGTACAACCTTCCAAATAACTTACATAACTAGAATCTTCAGCAATAACAAGTGTTCTTTCGAATTGTCCGGTTCCAGCTTGATTGATTCTGAAATAAGTTGACAATTCCATCGGACATTTCACGCCTTTTGGAATGTAGCAAAATGAACCATCACTGAATACTGCGGAATTTAAAGCTGCAAAATAATTATCGGTCGAGGGAACGACGCTTCCAATATATTTCTTAACTAACTCAGGATGCTCTTTGATTGCTTCTGAAATCGAGCAAAAAATAATGCCTTTTTCAGCTAGAGTCTTTTTGAAAGTTGTAGTTACAGAAACTGAATCCATAACCACATCCATTGCTACGCCAGCTAATTTTTTTTGTTCATCTATGGAAATGCCTAACTTTTTGAATGTATCTAGCATTTCAGGATCAACTTCATCTAAACTATCATATTTAGGTTTTGTGCTGGGCGCAGAGTAGTAAGAAATGGCTTGGTAATCTGGTTTTTCGTAACCAATATTTGCCCAGTTTGGCTCTTTCATCGTCAGCCAATGTCTGTAAGCATCCAATCTCCACTGCGTCATCCATTCCGGCTCTCCCTTCTTTTTTGAAATACCAATCACAACATCTTCGTTGAGTCCAGGAGGAAAAGTATCTGCCTCCATTTCGGTATAGAAGCCGTATTCGTATTCTTTATTTTCGAGCTCTTTTTCTAATTCTTGTTCTGTATATGCCATAATTATCTGCTTAAAAATTAAAGTGAAAAACTTTCACCACAACCGCAAGTTCTTTGCGCATTAGGATTGTTGAACACAAATCCTTTACCATTCAAACCACCTGAATATTCTAAAGTGGTTCCTACTAAGTATAAAAAGCTACTTTTATTGATTGCAATTCTAACATTATTATCCTCAAATATTTTATCGTCATCTTTTTGAATCTGATCGAAGTTTAATTCATAAGATAATCCTGAACAACCGCCACTTTTTACACCTACTCTCACAAAATGATTATCAACATTATAACCTTCTTCAGCCATAAGATTTGATATTTTTTGTTTTGCCTCTTCACTAACTTTAATCATCTTTTGTAGATTTATTCTAAATTATTTACAAATATAGGATTTAGCCTTTTATTTACAATATGACTTAACATTATTATTTGTTATGTGAAGTATTAGCTTTATTGATAATTTATAGTTGGGCATAATTTGAGTAGACCAACATAAAATAAAAAACCTCTCAAAATAAATCGAGAGGTTCTGTATATCTTTTACTTAATTACGTTTCTATAAAGAAAGAGGCTTGATTAAGCATTACAGTATAAAATAACTGAATATATTTGTAATGGACAAATAAAAACAGGAAAATATTGGAGTATCAAAAATTAGGGTACTACCTGTCTCAACCAAGATTAGACAGATTTTTAATAGCGACTGGCAATTCAAAAGCTAAAGCTCAAAAGTTATACAGAATTAATTTGAGAACAGCGCAAGCCTTCTATACCTGTGCTAAACTTATTCGAAATATTCTTTAGAAACATCGTAAATTATCAAGTGTCATCACATTTTGCCAATCCGAATTGGATAATAGCAGAAAAAAATGGATTTATGAATCATCCCTCACTAACTCCATCTAGATTCTTTTTAAAAAACTCAATTAACAAAGCAGAAAGAACTATTCGTAGAAAAGGTGGAGTTGTAACTTCGGGAAAAGTAATAGCAGAACAGTCTTTTGGATTTTGGACAAGTTTGTTTGATACTCATCATTACAGATTAATTGGTGGAGTGGTTATTCATTGTTTTCCAAATAAACCAAATCATGTGAACCGAAATATTTTAAATCAGAAACTCAATAATATTAGAGAATTTAGAAACCGAGTTTATCACAATGAACCGATTTGCTTTAATGGAAACATTATTGATTTTACGGAAGCGACAAATATAAAAAATGAGATTTACGAATTGTTGGAATGGATAGATGCTGACTTAACTGATTATGTGGGTTATTTCAACGGAATAGACACGAAAATAAATATGGTAAATAACCTATAAAAACTATGCCCAACATCTAGAGAACCGTTTTTAGTAAAAAGCACAAGATTCGCTTTACAGATAAAAACCAATTAGTAATTCTGAGATTTTGAAAGTTTGACAATTTTTATTTAAAAATACAAAAGCCAAGTTTTAGAACTCAGCTTTTAATTTATTTTCTAAAATGATTTGTATTGTTATTGTGCCAGCAGTTTTTGGGCATTTTCCAAAGCTTCTGTAATTGCTTTTTTCATTTCTTCTGCACTTTCATACTGCGTATTTAAAAGCTTCATTTTAGCTTTGATGCTGTCTTTGTCCTTCGCCTGAAGTCCATCGTTAATCTCAGTTCTGGAAAATGTGTTGCTGAAGTTTTTCATCCAACTCATCATCAAGTCATGTGCATCTTTAAGGTTTTTAATAGCTTCATCGTAAGTTAGCATGGTTTCATCTTCAACTCCTTCAGATTCCGATTTAACTTCTTCTTTTTTGGCTTCAAGTTTCTTAATCATGCTGTTAATTTCTCCCATTTTGGGCATCACATCATCATGGATTTGAACGGTTTCTTTCATCTGCTTGTCGAAAGCTTTAGACTCTTCCTCATTGTTATTGGACTGACATGAGCCTAGGCTAAGCACTAATGATAAAAGTGAAATTTTCAAAATTTTTTGCATTGTACTGGTTTTAAAATTAATTTAAATGATTTCATATTGTTTTCCTGGCAATGGTCGAACCACGCCATTGAGCTCCAAATTTAATAAAATTGGTGCTAATTTTGACGTCGGTAATTCACAAGACAAAGCTAAAACATCTAATTCAGCTTTTCCCAGTGAACTCAATTCTTCTACAATCCGTTGTTCTTCAGAATTTAGGTCTACAAAAAGTCGTGTTTGTTTATTTTGTTTTTCATTTTGAATATCCCAGTTTAAAAAATAAACCACGTCTGCAGCATTGGAAATAAGTTGTGCTTTTTGTTGTTTGATGAGTGAGTTACAGCCACTGCTGAGTTTGTCTTGCGGTCGACCGGGAACTGCAAAAACTTCACGATCATAAGAATGGGCAATATCTGCTGTGACTAAAGAACCGCCTTTTTCAGCACTTTCTATAACAATTGTAGCTTCGCTTAATCCAGCGACTAAACGATTACGACTTAAAAAATTTTTAGGCACAAATTTAGCGTCACTACAGAAATCCGTTATAAAACCACCGTTTGTTTCAATATCCTGGGCGTATTTTTGATGAACTTTGGGGTAAATTTGATTTAAACCATGCGCTAGACAAGCAATAGTTTGCAAATTGTGTTTTAAAGCCGCCTTATGCGCAGTAATATCAGCGCCATAAGCTAAACCGGAAATAATTACAGGATTCAAGGGCGATAAATCTTCCACCAATTGTTCACAAAACGCAATGCCGTGGTTGGTGATTTTTCGAGTCCCGACAATACTGATAATTCTTTTATTTTGAATATCGATATTGCCTCTTGAAAATAACAAAATTGGACTATCTATACATTGTTTCAAGCGTGATGGATAGTCCAAATCTTTATAGTTGGTAACTTTAATTTTTTTATCTGAAATAAAATGCAATTCAGATTCAGCTTCCTTAAGATAGCTTGGGTCTAAAATTTCTCGAATCCGTTTCGATCCTATTCCTGAAATTTGCTCTAAGTCTTTCCGACTAGCTTCAAACAAAGCGGTGGCGCTGCCAAAATGTGAGATGAGTTTTTTGGCATTGATATGACCGACATTGTTCATTCTGTGCAAAGCCAGCAAATGAAGTAGCTCGGTATCTTTCATTGGTTAATTTTATTTATAAATTAGGATTTTTCTGAAGTGTCCTTTTCATTTGTTCTTGATTTCTCTGGCCTTTCTTCCTCTTTAATCGATTGCTCTTCCACAATTTTCTTTGAGGGTTCTTTCTTGAAAGCTTTCCCTAAATAAACCAATTTAGAACCGCTATCAACTTCTACATTTTTGGTGTCGTTTGGTAAAATATTTAGAGTTCCATCTGGTTTCTTGATGAATAAAGGAATGATTTCTGGCTCGACCTTACTTATTTCAATTAAACCTTGAAAATGTTCTTCAGAATTCAAATCGATTTCATGGATTTCAGGATATTTTCTCGTCAAATTAACCAGTTTGATGTAATCGTCGGTTTGTGAAAACAAACCATCATCTGGATTATTTTCTGGATCTTCCATTTCTTCGGAAGAAATAACCCTGAACGTGCCTTGCTCGCCAAATTGTTTGGAAAAATTTTCTATTGCCTTTTTGTTAACCGCCGTGTTACCAGTTAATGCCATCAAATATCCAACGTCACTCAATTCAACATTATCTATCAAATCGTCAGAATAAATATTGGCATTGATAGCCTCAATTCCCATACCTTTGGCTTTATCGATATTGCTTTTATTATTATCTACAATCACCACATGTCTGTCATTATCTTTTAAATATTTGGCGATAATTCTTGAAAATGAAGACGAACCAACAATTAAAATACCTTGAGAATCTTTCAGAAAAACACCGACAAGTCTGGCAAATGGGCGGGCTGTTGTCGCATTTAGCAAAACTGTACCGAGCACAATGACAAATACCAGTGGTGTAATTAATTCTGCGTTGGTGACTTCTTGATCTACCAATTTCAATCCAAACAAAGAGGCCACACCAGCAGCCACAATACCACGCGGTCCAACCCAACTTATGAATAGTTTTTCACGCGTTTCTAAAGTAGAATTGTAACTACTCAAAAAGACACCTAGCGGCCTCACTACAAAGACTACAACAGCAAAAAGAATTAGCGTTTCCCAATTGAAAACCATAATCAGATTATCAAAGTTGATATTGGCTGCCAACAAAATAAATAATATGGAAATCAGCAATACACTTAGCGATTCTTTAAAGTATAAAAGTTCTTTGAGGTTTGGCAAATTGGTGTTTCCCATTATAATTCCCATCACGACAACTGCCAAAAGTCCACTTTCATGGGCAAAATGATCGGCTAAAACGAAGACACCCAAAACTGTTGCCAAAGTAAAAACATTGAGTAAATAATGAGGAATTATTTTAGATTTGATGGCCAAAGTTAAAGCCTTAGCAAATGTAAAACCAAAAGTAAAGCCAAAGAGAACAATTTTCCCAAACTCGATCAATGCTGTTGTGGTAAAGGCTTCTCCTCCACCTGCAGAAATAAATTCAAAAACCAAAACAGCAACTAAAGCACCGATAGGATCAATTAGAATTCCTTCCCATTTCAAAATAGTCGCGACATCTTTTTTAAGTGGAATATTCCGTAAAATAGGCGTAATCACTGTTGGTCCGGTCACAATAATCAAACCTGAAAACAGTAATGAAATCTGCCAACTGAGTCCCAAGATCCAATGTGCTGCCATACCTGCACCAACAAATGTGATGATTACAGCCACAGTGATTAATTTGACAATGACTGGCCCTACATTCAGAATTTCTCCACGCCGCAAAGTCAATCCGCCTTCAAACAGTATAATTCCTATAGCTAAGGATACAAAATAGAACAAACTTTCTCCAGGAAATAAACCGGATTCGCCATTCCAAATCGGTTCTATCAACTTGGAACCATCTTCTGTATAAAGCGTAGCTA
>JBHEPM010000029.1:18414-18954 GCA_046260295.1 Psychroflexus sp. | reverse complement strand
GTGGATATTCTTCCCAACCGACAAAGTCAAAATGCCACCATTCATAAGGATAAACTTTAAAACCATGTGATTGCATTACATCGATAAGTAGCTTTCGATTGTCCAAAATATCTTGTGGCAAATCCATAAAATCTGGATGGGCTTTTTCTGTGAAATTGTCGTATTCTGTTGGCATTTCCAGTGCTTTTCCTGTGTCTAAATCAACTAAAGTCAGATCTACGGCACAACCCCGATTATGCCTGGAGCCGCTGTATGGCGAGGCCACATAAGTGGTATCTTCCACACTTTTATAAAATTTGACTGTGGCATCGTATGGGCGATAAGCATCAAAAATTTTCAAACCTAAATTTTGAGTTTCTAAAGTATCTTGAATTTGCTGCAAAGCATCAGCTACGGCTTTGCGCGCGAAAGCATCAGCAGTTGGATAGATCACTTTTCCGATGAAATTATTTGTCGTGGCATAGTGAATATCAAAATGAAGTCCGTCGATGGTTTTTAAGTTGACAAACTTAAATTTCTCATCAGATTTTAAAGTTGCAT
>JBHEPM010000029.1:3675-18349 GCA_046260295.1 Psychroflexus sp. | reverse complement strand
ACTCGAACCCCATATTCGTTTTTCTGTTGCGCTGTCATAAAGTTTGAAAAACCGAAAATCACTAATCCAACAAAGATTTTAAAGTATAAAACTCTCACCGACATGATTAAAATTATAAGACATTGATTCAAAAATACGGAAACATTAGTGAATTGATATAAAATTTTAAAAACAACCTTGTGAAACTTGACAGTGTAAACTCAGTAAACGAATTCATCGTGTCCGATCGCCGAATTTTCCTACAACCCAGGACTGTTTTATTAAAACTGATTTACAAGTTATAAAAGATTTAGGCATAGGTTTTGATAATAAAACCTTTCATAAATATTGCTATATTTTACGGTTCGACCGTAAAGATGTTACGGGAAAACCGTAAATGTCAGCTAAAATGGAAACTTTAACATCTGACCTGTTTATATATGTTTTTTTTTTTTTTAGGTTTGAGGCATTAATCAAAAAAATAGATATGTGTTCTTAGTCAATTATTAAAAAAGAGAAAGCTCCTACAAGGTAGAAGCCTCTCCCGAAAGATGCATGAAAAACTTACATCTCACTTACAGTTTACAAATGTAAGTTTTTTCATGAGACCTTAACAGCCTTTGTGCTGAAAAAACGCTTTTTTAAAAGGCAAAAAATTAATATTTAAAACAGAATATCATGAAAAAGTTTTTTTCAATTATTGCACTTAGTGCAATGACCCTAAGTTTAAGCAGTTTTAGTAATCAATCTGAATTAGATGTATTTGAAACAAGCTGTTTTGAAGGATCGAGAACAGTTGTCTTAATTTTAGATGGAGAAATCAATATTGATAATGTTGGTCTTGTCAACGAACTTACTAGAGCTTGTGAAAATGGAGATATTTCATATAATTAATCCATGAATTTTTTAATTAAACTTAGTATTACTTTGAAGGTAGTTTTGTGTTTGTTTTTTCTAAATGATATAAATGCACAGACTACCTACAAAGTAACTTATAAAGTAGAGCCTATCATTCAAGAATCTTTAGATGAAGAGTCTCAGAAGACGAAACAATTGATAAAGGAAATTGTGGCATATGCCGAAAACATAAACTACATTCTTTTAGCCAATAAAAGAGAGTCTTTTTTTGAAGAAGAAAAACGACTTAGCAAAAAAAATAAAAATCCGCTCGAAAGCGTGTATGCAAAAGGAGCTAAGCTTTTTACTAAATTTAATGAAGAACTTTATTCAAACTTTGAAGAAGATAGCATTATTTTTGTAAAAGAAATGCTTGATGAGAACTTTGTTGTAAAACGAAGTTTTCATAATTTAAATTGGAAGATAGGAAGTGAGACAAAACAAATACTAGGTTTTCAAGCTAAGAAAGCAAAAGGTACTTATTATTACGCCCCCAAAGATGAAGAACTTGAATTTGAAGCTTGGTTTGTTCCGTCTATACCTTTGAATGCAGGTCCCGATATTTTTATGGGTTTACCAGGATTAATTGTTGAAGTTCATTTACAAAAAGCAGTTATAAAAGCTATGGGTATTAATCAAAAACAAGATAAAAGCATAAATAAACCTGATGCTGAAAATGCAATGAGTCAGCAAGAATATGAGGACTTAATCACTAAGTTAAATAAAAAATTCATCAATAATTAATTGGTAATTTTTTAAAATATTTTATTTGAAATTTTTAATCAAAAACTACATTATTCTTATAATCCTGTTTTCGTTAACAGGATTTTCTTCATTAAATGCCCAACAAATATCACTTATAGGCAAAGTTATTGACTCTGCACGAAATCCTATTTCTAACACCAATATCATTGCTACACCTTTGGATACTGATGATGAGACTTTATTTTCTATAAGCGACCAAAAGGGAAGATACCGCTTAAAACTCAGTGAGAATTCAAAATATTTGGTAGAAATTACACATTTGGGGTTCAAGAAAATTTCAGATACCATTCAGATTTCAGAAGATAAAACACAAAACTTTACGCTACAAGAAAGCACAGAAAGTTTGGAAGAAGTCTTAATTCGTCAAGAAATGGCAGTCATTGTGAAAGAAGATACCATCACTTACCGCACCGACCAGTTTAAAACTGGTGAAGAACGCAAACTTCGTGATGTCCTCAAAAAACTTCCAGGTGTAGACGTAGATCGGGACGGCAATGTGAAAGTCAATGGCAAATCAGTAAACAAATTAATGGTCGATGGCAAAACTTTTTTTACTGGTGATGAAAAACTGGGTGTTAACAATATTCCTGCAGATGCGGTGGATGAAGTTGAAGCGCTGGATAATTATAATGAAGTAAGTTTTTTAAAAGATTTAAGCGATAGTAATCAGATGGCACTTAATATAAAATTAAAAAAAGGTGTTAAAGATTTTATATTTGGAAATATAGAAGCAGGAGTAGGCGTTAAAGAACGCTACTTGATGCATCCCACGTTATTTTATTACAGCCCTAAAACTGCAGTTAATGTAATCGGTGATTTTAATAATATTGGAGAAAAATCATTTACTATGCGGGATTATATCGATTTTGAAGGCGGATTTTCATCTATCTTAGATGGTTCAACTTCTTTTGGCGAATTGAATAATAGTGATTTTGCTGAATTCCTTAATCAAGACGATTTTGTCTATCAAAAAAACGATTTTGGAGCAGGCAGTATTTCACAAGAAATCAGTCCAAAATTGCAATTAGAAGCATTTACCATTATTAATAAAGGAAAAACCAAAACTGGTACTACCAATAATATAGCATATCTTACACAGACGAATTCAGATGAATTTCGTCAAACTCAAGATGAAAATAACCTTTTATTTAGCCTCAATAAATTAAAATTACGTTACCAGTCTAATAATGATACAGATTTGGCTTATGACGCTTTCATAAAAAACTCAAATGGAGATGCCATGCAAAATTTAAATTCGCTTTCTGATACAGATACCAGTTTAACCCGAATTAATCAGAAACCTGAAAATTTTTCTATCAATCAAGAGTTTCGATATAATAAACAATTTTCATATAAACATACATCAAGCTTAACAGCAAATTATAAATATAATAATCAAAAAAATAGTAATAATTGGCTATTTAATCAGCAAGTTTTTACAAACCTAATTCCATTTCAAGAAACAGATGATTTATATCAATTAATGCAACATACAGCATCAGAAAAACACCAAGCAAGTATTAATCTAAAACATTATTGGGTGCTCAATAATTTTAATCATATTTATCCAATTGTAGGAATGACATTTTTAGATGAATCCTTTGTGTCAAAAGATTATCAAAAACTAGAAAATGGAAATACCAATGATTTTCAGTCGAATAATTTCAATAATAATACTCAATTTAGATTAACTGATTATTACATAGGTTTTCAATACAAAATTATGGCAGGTAATTTTATTTTTAAACCAGGCATTATTTATCATTCTTATTTCTGGAAAATAAATCAGTATTCAGAACAAATTGCTGATAAACAAAAAAAACTATGGTTGCCTGAATTGAATATCAATTACGAATTATCCTCATCTGAAGAATTAGAGTTTGATTATCATCGCAAAACAAGCTTTACTGATGCTTCTCAATATGCTAGTAGATTACGCTTGTTAAGCTTTAATCAGTTGTACCGAGGCAATGAAAATTTAGAAAATCAACTTTATCATTCAGCCTCTCTGAATTACAAGCAATTTAACATGTACAGAGGTGTTTTTTTAAATGCGACTTTAAATTACAGTCACCGAGAAAAAAGCATTAGAAATCAAACAGAAATAGAAGGCATCGACCAGATTTCAACCAGTATTTATACAGATTTACCAGAAAATACGTACAGCATTTCAGGAAATATCAACAAGCGTATTCCGGATTTCAGTTTTAGTTTAGGCACAAATTTCAGCTTTTCAGATTATTCCAGAATTATCAATAATGAAACGCTGGCTTACCAAAATAACAACTACAGTTATAATTTGAAAGTCGACACTAGGTTTGATGATTTACCAAATTTTGAAGTCGGTTACAGACATTCATTTTCCAGATTGAATTCAGATAATATCGATAATGAATTTATGAGAATCACGCCTTTTGCTTTGGTAGAATACGACTTTTTAGAAGATTTTATTTTTAAATTCAATTACGATTACAATTATTTTAAAAACCAAACCACCGATAATTCCAACCGTTTTGAAATTGCAGAATCCAGTTTGTTTTATGGCAAAGAAGATTCCGCTTGGTCTTTTGAAATCAGTGCGACTAATATTTTTGACGTTGATTTCAAAAGAGAAAACTCAGTAAACGAATTCATCGTTTCCGACCGCAGAATATTCCTGCAACCCAGAACTGTTTTATTAAAACTGATTTACAAGTTATAAAAGATTTAGGTATAAGTTTTAAAACAAGTGAAAATAATTCTATAATTCTATGCCAGAAGCCACATTATCATTGTTGACATAAATGACTTTTACATCATCATTTTTTGCCAATTTTATATTTTTTTGAACGGTTTTAATTAAACGCTTACTTTGTCTACCCATAAACTTGCTCCAAAAAACCACAACAACATAATCGTAGGCTGATGGATTGAGTTTTTCTGTGTTCTCTAATGGCTTAAAATACTCTAACAAATCATTTAACGGGAAAAGTTGGTCTAGTTTTGCTTGTTGACCAGGAATAAACTCATCAAAGTTGCCAGTCTTGTTCCATCTTTTATTTGGAAAACCACTTGTGTTGCAGAAACTATGAAAAGATTCAAGCCCATCCTCTGTATTATAGTAAGAAACTTGTAAAACTTGAGATCGATTTTTAAATTCCTCCTCGTATTTTTCTGTGTTGTATTTTGTAAACAAATCAACATAATAAGCCTTTTTAACTTCATAAACTTCTTCAGTAGGGATATCATACTTTTCAGCATATTCTAAAATAGAATTAGAATCCATTTCTTCGGGTGTTTTCATCCCATAAATACCAGTAATCATTTTTGAACAACTCGATATGGAAATCATTAAAATTATGAAACAGGCATGTTTTGTCACTTTTTTTATCATAATCATGAAATTTAAATACCTCGGCTAAAATAATTTTAGAAGAGGTATTATTTTGAACTGTATTATATATGATTTCAAACTTAATTTAAAAAATTAATAATAAAAAAGAAAATAACGTGTAAAATAAAAGTTTAACATGTCAATCCTATAAAATATTAAATTAAGGTAAAAAAATATCTATAATCAAATAGATTATAATGTATATTAAGAATATCTTGGTAAAAACTGAAAACAATCACAAAGTAGAGGTTAAATTATATTTTCAAGTAATTATTTTAATAAAAACAATGAATTTTTGTTTGTTTTAAACAACTTATAAATGAATGTATAGCTATTTTTAATAATAAAATCTTAAAATTATTGAACTCAAGCTTGAATTCTTATTTTTATCAGAAATTTCTTATTGAAAATGCTGTTTTCAATTACAAAATTATTCGGAAATGAAATTTAAAATTGTATGTTTATTAAGTTTATTTGTAAGTCAGATTTATTGCCAAACAGAAGTGTCCGGAATTGTAGTTGATGAAGCTAACCAATCGCCGTTGGCATTTTCAAATATTACCTTCAACAACCAAAAATCCAAAGGCACGATTTCCGACATCAACGGAAAATTTCGATTCAGAACCAAGGACAGCATCACCCAAATTACAGTCAGTTATTTGGGGTACAAAACCAAAAGTGTTTCGCCTTCCAAATTGAAGAATCTCAAAATTGAATTGACCAAATCTGAAGAAAGTTTGGACGAAGTCCTTATTACCAATTCCGAAAATCCAGCACTTGCCATTATCCGAAAAGTCATTGCCAATAAAGCCAAAAACAATCCAGAAAATTTAGGTGGTTTCACC
Source organism: Psychroflexus sp. (assembly GCA_046260295.1). Lineage (GTDB taxonomy): Bacteria > Bacteroidota > Bacteroidia > Flavobacteriales > Flavobacteriaceae > Psychroflexus. The sequence goes on along the minus strand of JBHEPM010000029.1, from coordinate 12,490 downwards.
TATAAGTCCTACAACCGAACAGTTTTTGATAGTGAAGACAAGCAAGCCCAAGAAGATTCGCTTAGAATAAAACTTCAAGATTCACTTGAAAAACCCGAGTTCAGAAAAGCTTACGACACGCTCACTAAAACAGAAAAACTGACTAAAAGTCTAGATTTCAACATCATGTTGATGGAATCTGTCACTGAACGCAAATTTTTACCACCAGATTTGAGCGAAGAAACGGTAATCGGCACCCGAGTTTCAGGTTTTAAAAATCCATATTTCGTCGCTTTAGCCACAGAAATTCAGCCTTTTACATTCTATGAACCGACCATAGATTTATTGGATATGCATTTTCTGAATCCAATAGCCGATGGCAGTATGAAAAAATACGATTATCGCTTAGAAGAAAATTTAATTCAAGGTCAGGATACAATTCATGTGATAAGTTTTCAGCCAAAACCCGATAAAAATATAGAAGGTTTACAAGGTTTTTTGCACATCAATTCAAATAATTATGGCATTCAAAATGTTGTGGCAGAACCTTTTGAAGACTTGTTGATGACTTTGAAAATTCAACAGAAATACCAGTTTGTAAATGATGAATATTGGTTTCCAGAACAACTCAATTTCAACTTGAAACTCAATAGTTCTGGCTCAGGTAGAATCTTCGTAAATGGAAAATCTTATATTAAGGATATTCAGCTTCAACCAGAATTGGAAAAACGCGATTTCTCTGAAGTCTATTTGAAATACAATGAAAATGCGCCCAAACGGGATGATTCTTTTTGGGAAGAATACAGAGCCGAAAGCTTGTCCCAGCGCGACTTGAACACCTATAAAGTGATAGACAGCATCGGCGAAAAATTTAAATTTGAAAAAATACTGAACGTTTCCAACAGTTTATCACAAGGTTACATTCCGTGGGGAAAATTTCAACTTCCATTAAATCGGTTTTTTAAAGTGAATCGCTATGAAGGTCTCAGAATTGGCACAGGACTTTACACCAATGATTCCTTGATGAGAAATGTGAAAGTTGGCGGTTATGTAGGTTTTGGTTTCAAAGATTCTGACTGGAAATTTGGTGGTGACGTTGAATTTAAACTGAACAGTGACCGCGAACAATTTATAAAATTCAAATACAGAAACGACATTAGAGAAGTTGGTGCGTCTGGAATGCAGAGAAATATCAGAAATGGTCAAGATTTGCGTGATGTCATTGCCAGTGAAATGGATAAAATACAACGCTTTGGCGTTCAATATGGACAGCGAAGTTTCAAATATGCGACTTGGACGTTAAGCTTAAATCGAGAGCGAATGTCACCGCAATACGATTATCAGTTTCAGATGAATGACAACGCATTTAGCAAATTTTATAACACTGAAGCGAGTTTAGATTTCCGATACGCACATCGCGAGAAAATCGTTGAAAATCCTTATCAACGCTTGAGTTTAGGAACCGATTATCCGATTTTAAACCTCCGCTATGCGCGTGGAATTTCCGATTTTTGGGACAGTCAGTTCGAATATAACAAAATTGAAGGCAGTATTCATCAGAAATTTTACACAAAAAATTTAGGCAGCACAAGTTATAAATTGCAAGCTGGTTTTGTAGACTCAGCACTGCCAATCGGTTTATTGTTCACTGGAGAAGGTAGTAATGACGACGATATTGCAATTGTGATGGCAAATACGTTCCAAACCATGTTGCCATATGAATTTGTGTCAGACCGTTATGCGCATTTATTTTTGACGCACGATTTTGGAAGTTTGATTTTCAAAACTGGCGATTTTAAACCCGGAATAATCTTGCATCACAATCTGGCTTGGGGCGATTTGAAATACGACATCAATCAACCTGTCGGCAAACTCGAAAACAATCAAGTTTTTACAGAAGCCGGCTTAGAAATCACTAAAATTTTGAAATGGGAATACTTAGATTTGTACAATTTAGGGCTTGGCGTTGGCGGTTTCTACCGTTATGGACATTATGAATTTGAAGAGAATTCTGACAATTTTGTATTCAAAGCAAATTTTTCAATTAGTTTTGATTGAAGATTTTAACAAATAAAACATGTTAATATTTACGGTTCGACCGTAAAGATGTTACGGGAAAACCGTAAATATCAGCTAAAATAGAAACTTTAACATCTAACCTGTTTATATATGTTTTTTTTTTCTTTAGGTTTGAAGTATTAATCAAAAAAATAGATATGTGTTCTTAGTCAATTATTAAAAAAGAGAAAGCTCCTACAAGGTAGAAGCTTCTCCCGAAAGATGCATGAAAAAACTTACATCCTACTAACAATTTGCAAATGTAAGCTTTTTCATGAGACCTTAACAGCCTTTTTGTGCTGATAATATTTAATCTTTTTTATAGATTTGCCTAATTATTAAACTTATTGAAATTATGAAAAAAGTAAAATCATTATTAGCCTTTTTTAGTATTATGTTGTTTTTAAACTCTTGTAGCACAGATAATAAGAATAAAGATATTGAAATTGACACAGAAAACATTAGTAAAAACCGTGATTTAGTTCAAGTAGGAACTTATGAAAATGGAGTATATTCATCTTACGATGATTTGGAACTTAGAGGAGCTTTACAAGACTTACTTGAAGATGAACTAGGTATTGTTACAAATTTAGACGATCATTGGTATGAAGAGCATGATTCAGAAGAAGTTTCTTTTCAAGCTGTATCTTCAGATGGATCCGTAAGTTCCGGTTTCCCTTTAGTTATACAAAATGAAAAAATGTTTTATGAAGTTGGCACATTAAGTACAACTTGCGTAACAACAGATTGTTCTTCTAGTCCTACAGAATGTCAACGTTCTTATAACAGGGAACATAATACATTTGTGTGTACACCATGTGATGGTGATTGTTCGAGAACTTCATCTGATCAAAATATTGTAAGATATTTAAGTGCTAGTTTTATCAAGCTATAAATATTTGGATTATTTAACTTACACCTCATATTTGTTGAGCTGTTTTTTTTTATTAATTGAATATATTCCTTAAATCCGCAAAGAATTAATTCAAAGAATAATTGATTTATTTGTATATGTGTAAGCCCTCTGGATTTAAATTTTGAGTTTTTTTGACCTAAAAATCGAATTCATTTCTTGTTTTTTTATAGAAAAATGTTGCTGATTCTTAGTTGATTTTTTAGTAAGTAGCTGACAGTTTTAGGTAGTTCTCGTTATTTTATAAAACGCTTATAATCATGCACTTAAGTTTTAAAGATTGATGTAATTATCCTCTGGTTATCAATTTGTTAGGTGTTTTTCGTCAAATTTTCAAGTCATAATAAGGCTTATCGGAGAACAATCTAAGCTTATATTGCCTCCCTTGATAAATCCATTGTCCTGCTACGCTTATAAATTTGAAAACGAAGCGTTTCAATCGAGATGTTGGTTTTAAATCTGTGAATTTCTCTGATATACCCTTTAAGAAATAGGTGTAAAAGTTTTTGATCATCGCAGTAATGATCATAAAACTGCAATTTTGATTTAAGAACGAAAAAGGTAAACGTTTCCAACCAAAATCATTGTTCATCACATCAAAGATTTTTTCACTTTTGCCTCTTTGGTTGTAGTATTCAATGACCTCTTTTTCAGTAGAGTCCCAGTCATTTGTCAGAATAGTTCTGTACTTCATGTTGTCTTTTGTGAACAAATCTATTTGAGCTGTGTTTGCTTTTTCTCGCATAATGACTAATCGGTAATTACGCTCTTCAAAAAACTGTTTGAACACTATAGATGCTACTTGATATTTTTTGTAATTCAACTCTATTTCTTGCCAGTTTTCAATATTTTCGATTTGCTCAAATATAGCCGTACTTTTATTCGCTCTTATGTAGAAGGACTGGCTGTTTTTGTCCACAACATCTATTATTTCTTTAGCGTATGAGCCAGCGTCCATTCGAGAGCGGTTGATTTTTACGCCTTCACTCTCCAAGGCTTGGTATGCCCGTTGTAAAGTTCCGGCTTGTTCAAATTTTACATTCGCATTGCCATCACGATTTTCGATATAGACCACCTTATCATCAATAGTTGCTATTCCAGGAAGATATCCCTTGGTTTTTTTATAGGTTTTTTTGGCGTCAAAATTAGTGTTTACAATGACCTGATTATCATAATCAAAGTCGTAAGACTTCCCTTTCTCAAGCTGTTTGGTCAAGAGTAGACTTTTTATATTTAGCTTATTTAGTCTTGTATTCATATTAAAATTATAAGCTATATCACTCTTTGAGGTGAATACCGTATTATCAACGGTCAATTCATTAATCCCACGGATTACAGTAGTTGGGCTTGGAACTTTGTTGTGAGGTATGTTTTTCAGATGCTTTCCAAAACTTGTGTTTAAATCCTCTATAACATCACCGCCACTCATAAAAACATTAGTCAGGCTCTTAAAAATATCACTATACTGATAACCAGTGTTTTTAACTCGACTGCCTAAAGTAAAGTCTATAAGTTTTGAAATACCAGATTTTGAAAAGGATTCATTTACAAAAGATATTCCTGCAAATGGGGTGATGGTTTTGTTGCTTTTTATTACTTTCATCTCAGTTATTATTTCACGTTTTTAAGATGTGGGAATCATAAAAATAAGTGAAATAACTCTAATACCAAAACACTAGGGGAAGTCTTTCTCCTAGTGGCTTTGGTTTATTTTTTAAAATGAACTAATGCGGATTTAAGGAAAGAGTATAAAAATATCTTCGATTTTTCAACCGCAATAAACGCTTGGGCAAATCCAGATGGCAATTATCAATTCTCCAAATCTGAAGTTGAAAGATGTCTAAAAAATAAAGCCATCAAAAACGGATACACTTTAGCCGCTTTCAATAATGCTGAAATGGGAAACCGAAGCAAAAAAGTACTCAAAATAGTTGAAGAAACAATTGCTATAATTGATGAGGAACTCGAAGAATCCTGATCAATACCAATTTGATTTTGAAATGCCGTTAAGCAAACACCTGAATCCTCACATTTATGTGGATTTTTTTCTGGACACTACTGAATATTTCTAATTGATCTAGCAGAACTGAAAAAAACTTGAAATCTGAGATAAATTCTACGATTCCAGTAATATCTACCTACTTCCTTCCAAAATCTGCCGGAATTTCTCCCCAAGATTTGGTCTCCCATTTTAGAATTTTATTGGAATAACTGGTTTTGCGCAACCAATCTTCCGCACGAAGAATGAGTTGAAAGAGCTTTTCGTTTTTTGAAGAACGTTTCAGTTTGGTTTTACATTTTTTCTGTCGCACCCAACTCATTGCAATTTTTGAATCGGAATAAATTGAGATGTCAGAGTTTTTTTCTTTCAGAAAAGCCAACGCGTGGACTAAAGCTAGAAATTCGCCTACATTATTAGTGCCATATTGAAAAGGTCCCATTTTGAAAAGTAGACGTTTACTTTTGGTCACTACGCCCTGGTATTCCATCAAACCGGGGTTTCCGCTGCAAGCGGCATCCACAGCAATAGAATTTAAATCGATGCCCTGAATATTTTTGGGCGAGGTATTTTTAACTTGTTTTTTATAAGAAAAATAGCCCAAATTATAGGCGTCTTTGGCTTCAGCTAAACTGGGAAAAGATTTGTATTTGGCATTCGGGTAATTTTGAATTTTGGTTTTGCATTCATTCCAAGTCTGATAAATTCCGGGTTTTGTGCCTTCCCAGACCACGTAAAACTTCTGTTTTGCCATACTATTTCAATAAATCATGAATCACTTTAGGAAAATGCTCATACTCCAAGGCATGAATCTTTTCTTCCAGAGAATTCAAATCTTCATTGTGATCCAGTTCACATCTAAACTGTGCAATCATTTCTCCTTCATCAAAATTTTGGCTTACATAGTGAATTGAAATACCGCTTTCTTTGTCGCCCTTTTTCAAAACTTTTTTATGAACATGCTCACCAAACATACCTTCGCCACCATATTTTGGCAATAATGCTGGGTGAAGATTGATTATTTTATTTGGAAATGCTTGAATCATATGTTCAGGAATTTTAAGTAAAAATCCAGCTAAAACAATTAAATTTGGGTTGATGTCCTCAATAATATTGACTAAAGTTTCCGCTTCAAACAAATCTTCTTTATCAAAATGAACCGCTTTCATCCCCAAATCGTAGGCGCGTCTCAAGACTTTGGAAGATTTTCTATTTGAGAACACATGCGTGACTTCATATCCTTCTAAGTCTCTGAAATAGTGATAGATATTTATAGCATTAGTTCCGTTACCAGAAGCAAAAATAATGATTTTTTTTATGTCTTTTTTCGAAGTTTTACCCATAATTAAAGCATTAAGAATTAGTTACCTAAAGAAATTAAATTTCAATTTTAAAATATAATTACGTAAATTTAAACACATTTTTGACTTTAAAACTTGTTTTAAAGCAAAGTTTTTTATTTTTGCCAACTGAAATAAACATAAAAAAATATAATCATGTCAGACATTGCATCAAGAGTAAAAGCGATCATCGTTGATAAGTTAGGCGTTGACGAAAACGAAGTTGTCACAGAAGCTAGCTTTACAAACGACTTAGGCGCGGATTCTTTGGATACCGTTGAACTTATTATGGAATTCGAAAAAGAATTCGATATTCAAATACCAGACGACCAAGCTGAAAACATTTCTACAGTAGGTCAAGCAACTTCTTACATCGAAGAAGCTAAAAAATAAAAACACTTTTATTTCATGGAGTTAAAGCGAGTCGTAGTAACAGGTCTTGGCGCATTGACGCCAATTGGTAACAACATACAAGAATATTGGGAAGGTTTGAAACACGGTAAAAGTGGTGCCGGTCCAATTACTTATTTTGATACCGAACTATTCAAAACGAAATTCGCTTGTGAAATAAAAAATTTTGACGCCAAAGATCATTTCGATCGAAAAGAAATTAGACGTTTAGACAAATTTGCGCAATACGCACTCATTTCTTCAGACGAAGCTATCTTAGATTCAGGCATAGACCTTAACAATGTTAACAAACATCGTGTTGGTGTCATTTGGGGTGCTGGAATTGGCGGCCTAGAAACCTTCCAAAACGAAGTTATTGATTTTGCCAACGGCGACGGCACACCAAGATTCAATCCGTTTTTTATTCCAAAAATGATTGCAGACATTGCGCCTGGCAATATTTCCATCAAACATGGATTTATGGGACCAAATTATGCAACGGTTTCCGCTTGTGCGTCTTCCGCTAATGCTATGATTGATGCGCTAAATTACATTCGTCTCGGTTACAGTGACGTCATGGTCACAGGTGGTAGTGAAGCTGCCGTAACAAAAGCTGGAATAGGCGGTTTCAATTCTATGCACGCACTTTCTACTAGAAATGAGGATCCGCTAAAAGCTTCTCGCCCATTTGACGCAAACCGAGATGGTTTCGTTCTTGGCGAAGGTTCTGGAGCCTTAATTTTGGAAGAATACGAACACGCTAAAGCTAGAGGTGCTAAAATTTATGCAGAAGTCATCGGGGGCGGAATGTCATCTGATGCTTACCACATGACAGCACCACATCCAGAAGGTACTGGCGTTATTGCTGTGATGAAAAATTGCCTTGAAAATTCTAATTTGAAACCAGAAGATATTGACGCCATCAATACACATGGCACGTCTACTCCCTTGGGTGATGTTGCTGAATTGAAAGCCATTAAAGCTGTTTTTGGTGAACACGCAAAAAACATCAACATCAATTCTACTAAATCTATGACTGGTCATTTGCTTGGTGCTGCAGGTGCTGTGGAAGCCATTGCCTCTATTCTTGCAATGCAAAACAGCTTAGTGCCACCAACTATTAATCATGAAACTGCAGATGAAAATATTGATTCTGAACTCAACCTTACATTGAACAAACCACAAGAACGCAAAATAAAAATTGCTATGAGTAATACTTTTGGTTTCGGTGGTCACAATGCTTGTGTTGCTTTCAAGTCTCTAGACTAGCTTTCTTCTTTTGATTCTATGAAATTTTTCAAAAATATAATGAATGAATCCCGTACTGAACAAGACGGGATTTTTTTTGATAAAATTCAAAAAATTATCAAAATCAAACCCAGTCATCTTCAGATTTACCAACAGGCTTTTACACATGCATCAACGCATAAAAAGGATCAAAATGGAAATTTCATCAATTATGAACGTTTGGAATTTTTAGGCGATTCTATCTTAGGCGCAGTCATTTCAACGTTTTTGTTCAATAATGCGCCCGAAGGCGATGAAGGCTATTTGACCAAAATGCGTTCAAAAATAGTTAGCCGTAAACATTTGAATCAACTTGGGGAGGAACTTGGTTTAGCAGATATTATGGAATCTGATTTACCCAAAAAAAAACTTGGTAAAAATATTTCTGGCAACCTTTTTGAAGCTTTAGTCGGTGCCATTTATGTAGACAAAGGTTACAAAGCCTGTGAAAGTTTTATTCACAAAAAAGTAATTAGCAAATATCCAGATATCGAAAAACTGGAGAAACGAATCGTAAGCTATAAAAGTCTGATGATAGAATGGTGTCAAAAAAACAAATTCGATTTTGAATATATTATCGAGGATGATTTGGGCAGAGATGAAGAGAAACACTTTGCTGTTAAACTGATTATAAACGACGAAATCATCGCCAAAGCTAGAGCAACTTCCAAAAAAAGAGCTGAAGAAAAAGCTTCACAACGAGCTTACTTTACCTTCCAAAATGTCATAAAACCCTAGAATCATTTCCACTAAACCGTTTTCTTAGTGATCTTTTATAGATAAAGTGTGTCTTTTTTAGATGCATCCCATTTAGTTTCATATATTTACAAGTCGTTCTATCCTGATATA
>JBHEPM010000029.1:0-3665 GCA_046260295.1 Psychroflexus sp. | reverse complement strand
ATTTCGTTTTTCAAAAAGAAATTCTGGTCTAGTTTTAAAAAATTGTAGTAAAAATCCATATTGATTTTACAGGCTTTCATTTCACTTTATAGACATAAATTGCTCATATTTTCTCAATTCTTCAAAATTTAATTTTACGAAAACGTTTTCATTGTTAGTTTGTTAATAATTAACATGACAACATTTGAAGCGTCCTGTTTTGTTTCATATATTTACAAGCCGTTTTGACTAAAACCGTGCTGTTTTGTCTTAGTTTTAAAATTTAGGCAAAAGAATTAGAAGATATATGGCAAAACATAAAACTTTGTTGATGGATGATTTTGAAATTAGCAATTTCAAACTTATAGGAATTCATGTAAGTTTAGAAGCCTATAAACTCGCCTTCTTAATCAATAAACATTTGGCCATCAATTTTGAAAGAATGAACGATGATTTGGATTTTAAATTTGGGGAAATCAAAGCCAATTTTCCCATTTTCCATTATTACAACAAAACTTGGGATGCCAAATCTTATCTGATTTCAAATGTTTTCAAATACGAAGAACAAAAGCCAAAAACAGCCAACGTACTTTTCGACGCCTATCCTGAAGAACGCATCAAACACTTGATTCCGGAATATCCAAAAGTTGATTTTTTGATGAAAATCAACGACGACTTAGATATTTTCGACATAAAAATTATTATTGACGATTTGCTGAAAATCAAACAAATTTCAACAGCATTTCAGATCGAACAGAATAAATTGAAACACCCAGAAAATCTAATTTTAGACTAATGAAAACATCAAAGAAAACAAAAATAGTGTCCACACTAGGACCGGCCACTAGTAAAAAAGAAGTTTTGAAAGACATGCTTGAAGCCGGTGTGAATATTTTCAGAATTAATTTTTCTCATGCCAATTACGAAGATGTCAAAGAACGCGTTAAAATGATTCGTGACCTCAATGAAGAATTTGGTTTCAACGCAGGAATTTTAGGTGATTTACAAGGTCCTAAACTCCGTGTCGGCATTATGAAAGATGAAGTTGTGGTAAATCCCGGAGATGAAATTGTTTTCGCTACAGGAGAAGAATTTGAAGGTACAAAAACAAGAGTTTTCATGAATTATGAAACTTTTCCACAAGATGTGAATCCCGGTGAACGCATTCTTTTGGACGATGGCAAACTTATCTTTGAAGTGGTCTCTAAAGACAAAACTTCTGAAGTAAAAACCAAAGTCATCCAAGGCGGCCCTCTGAAATCCAGAAAAGGTGTCAACCTACCAAATACAAATATTTCTCTGCCCGCTTTAACCGATAAAGATGTAAATGATGCCATTTTTGCTTGTGAATTGAAAGTAGATTGGATTGCGCTTTCTTTTGTAAGATTTGCCAGTGATTTGAAAGTGCTTCAAAAATTGATTGATAAACACAGTAAACATAAAATTCCTATCATATCGAAAATAGAAAAGCCAGAAGGCGTCAAAAATATCGATAAAATTATTGCCTATTGTGACGGAATTATGGTGGCACGTGGCGACTTAGGTGTTGAAGTCCCAGCTCACGAAGTGCCTTTGATTCAGAAGCAATTGGTCATGAAAGCCAAGCAAGCTAGAATTCCTGTAATCATTGCCACACAAATGATGGAAACCATGATCGATAGTTTGACACCGACACGTGCTGAGGTCAACGACGTGGCAAATTCTGTGATGGATGGCGCAGATGCAGTTATGCTTTCTGGTGAAACTTCTGTTGGAAAATATCCTGTGCAAGTCATTCAAAAAATGGCTCAAATTATCAAAAGTGTAGAAGATTCGCCTTTGATTAAAGTTCCACACGAAGCACCACACATCAAAACCAAAAGATACATAACAAAATCGGTCTGTTTCCACGCCGCATTGATGGCTAACGAAATAAAAGCTTCAGCAATTTGTACATTAACCAACAGTGGTTACACCGCTTTTCAAATTTCTGCTTGGCGTCCAGAATCTCATATTTTAGCTTTTACTTCCAACAAAAGAATTTTGACTCAACTGAGTTTACTTTGGGGCGTTCGTGCTTACTATTATGACAAATTTGACAGTACTGATGTTACCATTGAAGACATCAATAGTATTGCAAAAGAAGGAAAATATGTTGATAAAGGTGATTTCACTATCAATCTTGCCGCCATGCCGATTGAGGATAAGGGAATGGTGAATACGCTGCGTGTGTCTGAAATAGTTTAATTTTTTAAACCATATAATCAAAAAACATCCCGGTTTGGGATGTTTTTTTAGTTTAAGTATTTTTCTAATTAGAATTACCGAAAAAATTTATGATTTTCCGGCGAGTACAAGTACAAACTCTCCTTTGGGTTTGTGGTTTTCAAAATGTGAAATCACTTCTGTCAAACTACCACGAATGGTTTCTTCGTAAATCTTAGAAATTTCTCTGGAAACAGAAATTTGACGATCGCTGCCAAACTTATCTTTCAACTGTTGCAATGTTTTCAAAACTTTATACGGCGATTCATAAAATACGATACTTCGGTCTTCTTCTACAAGTGCATCCAGACGTTTTTGTCTTCCTTTTTTAGCAGGTAAAAAACCTTCAAATACAAATTTGTCATTTGGTAAACCGCTGTTGACCAAAGCCGGCACAAAAGCCGTAGCGCCTGGTAAGCATTGAATTTCAACACCTTCTGAAACACAAGCACGAACCAAAAGAAATCCAGGATCAGAAATTCCTGGCGTTCCGGCATCGGTGATTAATGCTGTATTTTGTCCGTTTTGAATAGATTTTACAATCCGTTCGGTCACTTTGTGTTCGTTGTGTTGATGGTAACTTTGCATCGGCGTTTCTATGTCGAAATGTTTCAGTAGAATTCCGCTGACACGCGTATCTTCAGCTAAAATAACATCTACAGATTTTAAGGTTTCAACACCTCTGAAAGTCATATCGCCTAAATTGCCAATAGGTGTTGGTACCAAAAATAATGTCGCCATTAGTCGAATTTATTTTGAAGAATTTCCAAAAATCGCTCTTCTGTCGTTTCTTTATCTTCCCAGTTGTTATAATCTGGTTTAATTTGATGATCCAAAAATCGTTTGGCTTCGTCATAACTCGACATCGTATTCAGTTGAGAAAGCACCCGATTGTAATCGTCAACACTGCCATCAAACAAGTGTTTGGTAAATGCAATTCTGTCATTCAAACCAATTTTGATGCCTTTTTTCAACTGATCGTTGAGTGAGCGTTTTTCTTGCGTATTTAACTTATTTTGAATTTGCTCAGGTTCCGGCGGTTGTTGTTTTTCAGCTTCCTGCTCTTCTTTTGTACTTAAATCTTCAGTAGATTCCGTTGGTTTCGATTCAGATTCAGATTTTTGAGAAAAAATATCCGGCTGATTTTGATCCGTTGATTTTTCAGAAGTCGAATTGTCTTCAGCTTCAGTGGCTGATTTATTTTCATCCTCTGGTTTTGGTTCAAAAGCAGGCAAATCGTCAAAATGAACACCAAAACTTTTGAAATCGTCTTCGGTTGGGTAATTGCTTTCCTCTTCTTTTTGGGGTGAAGATTTTTCAGTTTGACCTGATTTTTCTGGTTTATTTTCTTCTGAATCTGAAGGCGTTTCAGTTTGATTGCTTTTCGCTTCAGATGAAGATTCAGGTTTTGAAGTCTCAGAATTTTTTGGTTCTGGATCGGG
>JBHEPM010000028.1:16382-19021 GCA_046260295.1 Psychroflexus sp. | reverse complement strand
AGACAGCATCAACCAAAAAGTAGAAATCGAAATTAAAGATTTCAAAAACAACACACGAAAAATTACAATTCCAATAAAAAGTCAATTTTCTGAAAGCATTGAATCTGTAGACACAATTCAGGAAACGCCATATTTTGCCAAAGCCAATGAAGCTTCAGCTTTTGAAGAAGATAAAATAGACATTTATATTCCAAAAGGCGCACTTTATGAAAACACGTATTTAGATATTGATTTTGAAGGTTTGAGTGTAGATTTTGACCATTACACTCGCCCATTGCACAAATCAGTAACGATCGGATTTGATGTGAGTGAATATAATGAGGAAGATAAATCCCAACTTTACATTGCACGTGTTTTTCCATGGGGAACAAAATATTACGTCAGCACTTACAAACAAAGAGAGCGATTTACGACAAAAGTAAATCAATTTGGGAAATACGAATTGCACAGCGACACAGTGCCGCCAACCATAAAACCAAAAAATTTCAGCGATAAGAAATGGATGTCTAATTACCGTTACTTAGAACTGGAAATCGATGATGAAGACACTGGAATAGACAGCTATCGCGCGACAGTAAACGGCGAATTCATCTTGATGGAATACGATTATAAAACCAAAACTATAACACACGATTTCAATGATGAAGTGGTTACAGATACTAAAAACAAATTAAAAGTCGTTGTTACAGACAAAGTAGGAAATACTGCTATATTTGAAGCAGAATTTTTTAGAAAAAACAAATAAGCAAATTGAAATATACATTTTTACTCCTCACTGCATTTTTAGGATTTTTTGAAATTTCCGCACAAACTGCGACTATCCAAGGAATTATTTTTGATGACAATCAAACGCCAATTCCATTTGCCAATATCACTTACATCAATAACGGTACAGTGAGTAACGAAAACGGGTTTTACAATTTAAAAATCCCGGCCAATCAGGATGTGAAATTAAAAATTAGTTATGTTGGTTTCAAATCAATTACAGCAACAATCAACCTAAAACCGAATCAAAATGAAGAACTCAATTTTGTTTTAAAGACAGAAATTGAACAAATCGGTGAAGTTATTCTATCTCAGGACGGACGGACTAGAATTGAAGGCATCACTTCCATTTCTCCAGAAACCGTCAGGAAAATTCCCGGTGCCAATCCTGGCGTTGAAAATCTTTTAAAAACTTTACCAGGCGTGTCTTCCAACAACGAATTGAGCACCCAATATTCTGTCCGTGGTGGAAATTACGACGAAAATTTAGTTTATGTGAACGACATAGAAGTCTACCGACCATTTTTAATTCGTAGTGGACAGCAAGAAGGCTTGAGTTTTGTCAACACCGATTTGGTCAGAAATGTAGAATTTTCTGCTGGTGGTTTCAAAGCCAGATACGGCGATAAAATGTCTTCTGTTTTGGACATCGAATACCGTCGACCTGTGGATTTTGGTGGCAGTTTTAAAGCTAGTTTTTTGGGTGGCAGTGCTTCTGTTGAAGGCGTTTCAAAAGATAAAAAGTTTTCTGGAATTATTGGTCTCCGTTATCGTGACAATTCGCTTTTTGTCAATGCCAAAGAAACCGAAGCCAACTTCAAACCTCGATTTGCTGATGCGCAGACTTACCTGACTTATCAATTCAGCGATCATTTTGAACTGGGATTTTTAGGTAATATTGCCATCAATTCTTATGAATATGAACCTTTTACACGACAAACCAATTTTGGAACTATTGACGATCCACAGGCTTTATTAATTTTTTATGAAGGCCAAGAAATTGACAAATATGAAACCTACTTTGGCGCATTAAAAGGCACTTACAAAAAAAACAACTACACTGGAAAATTTATCGCTTCAGCTTATCATACCAAAGAACAAGAATATTTTGACATTTTGGCAAATTATCGACTTGGCAGCGTCAGTTCAGATTTTGGCGATGGCAATCTTGGCGAAGTTGAATTCACCGAAGGCGCAGGTTCACAATTCACCCACGCCAGAAATAATCTAGATGCTCTCATTTTCAATCTTCAGCATTTAGGAAGTCATGAAATTGAAGATCACTTAGTGGAATATGGCGCAAGATATACTCACGAAGATATTCGTGACCGTTTACAAGAATACGAAATGATAGATTCCGCGGGGTTTACAGTTCGTCCTCCACTTCCAGATTTTGCAAACGACCAACCTTATAATCCGAATGATTCACCAATAGAAGCTTTCCAAAGTATTCGTGCCACGAATTCTACAAAAATAGACCGCCTTACTGCCTTTTTACAATGGAGTTATCGTACAGAAATTGGCAGTACAAAAGCCTGGTTCAATGCTGGCGTTAGAAGTCAAGCTTGGCGAATTTCAGGTGAAGATATTGAATCGAATACGCAGCAAGTCGTAAGCCCAAGAGCTCAAGTTTCCATAAAACCGGATTGGGACAAAGATATGATTTTCCGATTATCTGGCGGAATGTATCACCAACCGCCGTTTTACAGAGAACTTCGAGATTCTACGGGAACAGTTCAACCCAAAGTGAAAGCACAAGAATCAATTCATATTGTGGCGGGAAATGATTTCAGTTTTAAACTCTGGAATCGCCCATTCAAATTGGTTTCTGAAGCTTATTACAAAAAAATGAACGACGTTAATCCATACACAAT
>JBHEPM010000028.1:0-16372 GCA_046260295.1 Psychroflexus sp. | reverse complement strand
GAAATAATGCGGAAGCTTACGCTTATGGTTTGGATTTACGACTGAATGGTGAATTTGTTCCTGGCACCGAAAGTTGGTTTAGTTTTGGTTATCTGAAAACCGAAGAACGACAAAATGGTCGAGAATACATTCCGCGGCCAACCGATCAGCGACTGAAATTTGCTGCCTTATTTCAGGATTATGTCCCGAATATTCCAAAATTGAAATTGTATTTGAATCTTGTTTACAACACAGGTTTACCGGGCGGTTCGCCACAATTTGAAGATCCATACGATTTTCAAAATAGACTTCCAGATTACCAAAGGGTTGACGTTGGGTTTTTCTACGCTGTAAAAGAACCAAAAGACGTATTGCCCGACGGTCACATTCTAAATAATTTTGAATCGCTGGATGTTGGTTTTGAAATTTTCAATATGTTCGACCGGTTGAATTCCATCACAAACACTTTTGTGCGCGATGCTTCTACCAGAAATCAATTTGCAATTCCAAACTTTTTAAGTCCGAGAGTTTTTAATTTAAAACTATCGGTTCAATTTTAATTTGAAAATGATTTCAATACAGAAATCACGTAATCCAATTCTTCTTCAATATTGAATTTTGAAAAGGAAAAACGAATGCCTGGATATTTTAAATCTGAGCCATAGATTTCATTCAGCACAAATGAACCTTGTTGCGCACCACTTTGGCATGCGCTACCTTTGGAACACGCAATGCCTTTTAAATCCAGCTGAAACAACAACATATCCGATTCTGATTGTGCCAAAGGCAAACTGACATTTACCAAAGTGTAAGTGCTTTGTTCTAAGTCTCCAGACAAACCGTTGAATTTGGCTTCGGGGAAATTTTTCTTTACTGAATTGATGAAATATTTTTTGAGATTTTCAATATATTTTTGGTCGGTTTCAAGATTGTCATAAGCTAAATTAAGCGCTTTTTGTAAACCGATAATATTGTGTACACTTTCCGTTCCAGCGCGTAAATCTCTTTCTTGAGATCCGCCGTGAATCATCGGTTTAAGATTTGCACGATGTTTCACATAAAGAAATCCGACGCCTTTCGGTCCGTGGAATTTATGCGCGCTCACTGCAATAAAATCAACTGGAATTTCTGATAAATCTAATTTGTAATGTCCTACAGATTGCACCGTGTCGCAATGAAATAGTGCATTGTTTTTTTGGCAAATTTCACCGACTTTTTGAATGTCCAAAATATTCCCAACTTCATTATTGATGTGCATCAAAGACACTAATGTTTTGGGTGGATTATCTTCTGTTAAAAGCCTTTCTAGATGTGCCAAATCTACGGAACCGTTTTCATCTAAATCAACAAAATCAAGTTTCACTTTGTGTTCAAGATGAAGAAATTCAACACAATTTAAAACAGCATGATGTTCTATTTTTGAAGAGATAATTCGTTTCACTCCTAAGTCTCGAACCGCACAATTGATGGACATATTATCGGCTTCGGTACCGCCGGAAGTAAAAATAATATTGGCTGCAGAAACATTGAATAATTTAGCAATTTCTTTGCGCGCATTTTCAACTGCTGCTTTGGCTTTTCTGCCAAAAGCATGGGTTGAAGATGGATTGCCAAAATTCTCTTCCAAACTCGCCAACATGGCTTGCGTAACTTCGGGATGAACCGGTGTGGTGGCTGCATTATCTAAATATGCTGACTTCATTTAAATAAATTTTGAATACAAAAGTAATTTAATTTTATATGTTACACGTTAAGTGTTTTATATTTGAATTTTATTTTTAATTTATGAAGAAGTTTTTTTTAATAATATTGTTGATTTCTGTGTTTCAATCTTGTGATGACGGAG
The DNA here is from genome assembly GCA_046260295.1 of Psychroflexus sp. Classification (GTDB taxonomy): domain Bacteria; phylum Bacteroidota; class Bacteroidia; order Flavobacteriales; family Flavobacteriaceae; genus Psychroflexus. The sequence continues at coordinate 14,547 of JBHEPM010000028.1, read as the reverse complement.
ATATTATTGTGAGTGATTTTAATTTCAATGAAGATACCAATTTGAATTTATGTCAAGATGATAATACTAATATTTTACATTATATTGATTCTGAAACCAACGAAGCGATTTCATTTACATTTCAAAATGCAGATTTTGATGGCACTTTTGAAGGTTTGATGCCGCCAGAACCAATCACCATTCAAATTAATAATACCAACCGCATCAATTATAGACTTCTGGATGGTGAAGCGTCTAGCAGCGAGTATTTTTGTCAAGATATTCCGCCGAGTTCACCATTAGTTGTTGAAGAATATGTCAGCACAACTGGTGGAACAGCGACTATAGAAATTATTATTGAATCTCAAGATGATGGCGACGGCATTCCCGCAGCCGATGAAGATTTAAACGGAAATGGTGATTATTTTGACGATGATACAGATGAAGACGGAATTCCGAATTTTTTAGATATAGATGATGATAATGATAATGTGTTGACCAAAACTGAAATCAATACTGAATTTGGAACTGAGCTTGATACCGATGAAAACGGAATCCCAAATTATCTTGACGAAGATGATGATGGCGATGGTGTGATTACAAGATATGAGGATCTAAACGCTTTCGATGATAATCCCGATGAACCAATTTTAAATCCAGCTGACGACTTAAATGAATTTGGTATTCCAAATTATTTAAATCCAGAAGCTACAGAGTCATTGGAAATAAATGAATATCGTGAAAACAGAATCACAAGAACTTTTAGAACGCAAATTAACTTCCAAAATATAACTTTAGAAAAAGTAAACGGTGACCAAACCATTACTTTGAGCATATTGAGAATGGGTTATATTGAAGTGAATTCTGACGATGAAGTTCTTGAAATGAGTTTTGAGTAATATTATGACTTCGCAATTTTAGTCAACATGCCTTTAAAAATAAAAAAGTGAAAAGGCAACATGCTATACCAATATAAACGCCCCCGTAAACCTCTCGGTCTGAATGTTGCATTTTGATGAACAATATTGTCATTATCAATATGAAACTCCAGCCAAGCTTCACCTGGAACTTTCATTTCTGCAAATAGCAAAAGTCGACGTTCTTCTTTATCTGCCATCAAGACTCGCCAAAAATCTAGAGAATCTCCTGGGTATAATTTATTAGGATTGGTTCGACCACGTCTCAAACCAACGCCGCCAGCTAATTTATCCAAATAACCTCTAATTTTCCATAAAATATTTGCATAATACCAACCATTTTTTCCGCCTATAGTCCAAATTCTCTCTAAAGCTTGTTTTGGATTTTCAGTTTTCATTTGTTGAAAATCCCGTAAACAGCCATATTTAGGAACTTTAATGTATTTATTCAAATCTTTTTGAGAATATCGACTGCTGACTTTTGAATCTTTCCAACTGGAAATCACTTGATTTTGCTCTATTTTCACAAATGCCATTCGAATTGCCTCTTCATAAGTATGTGTTTTTATACCTAATAAATCTTGTAACCTTGTATCTTTAGCAATTACATTGACTCGCATACTATCGACTAAATTTGACGCCAACTTATAAGATGTGGCAGTGACAAAATATAACCAATACGAAGATAATTTTGGCGTCATGACCGGTACGTTGATAATCAACAAACTCAATTGCCTAATTTTGGCATAAGTTTTCATCATTTCTTTGTAAGTCAATACATTTGGTCCAGCAATATCAAAAGAATCGTCGTAGGTTTCAGGTTTACCAATTACGCCGATGAGATGCTTCAAAACATCGCGAATGGCAATGGGTTGACATTTAGTATTCACCCATTTTGGCGTAAGCATCAAAGGTAATTTTTCACATAAATCTCTGATAATTTCAAAAGACGCACTCCCCGACCCGACTATAATTCCTGCGCGTAAAACGGTGAGATGAAAATCGCCTTGATACAAAATAGATTCTACATTTTTTCGAGATTCCAAATGCTTCGAAAGATTGTCTTCGTTTACAATTCCACTGAGAAAAACCACTTGTTTTACCGAAGTATTTTTCATGTAAGCATTGAAATTTTCTGCTGTGGTTTGTTCTTTTTCTGAAAAATCTGTGGTAGAACCCGTCATGGAATGCACCAAATAAAAAGCGACATCAATATCTTTTGGGAATAAATCCGATTGAACTTCATCTAAAAAATCAACCTCAACAATTTCTATTTTAGCTTTGATATCTTTGTCCACAGACAAACGATCTGCGCTTCTGACCGCACAAACCACCTCGTGATCTTCTTCTAACAAAAGTGGTAAAAGTCGCATGCCAATATAACCATTGGCACCAGTAAGTAAAATTTTCATACTTTAATAATTTTCAAAATCATTGCTGAAATTGTCTGTTTTGAATTTGATAATCTTTTTCAAAAATTCGTGATTCCGTTTTTCCTTGGCTTCAACTTTTATAAAATAATTGTCGCGATAAATCGAATATACTTTAGCCTGACCTTTGTACAATTTCAATTTATAATACGGCACCACCAAAGCGTAAGTTTCCAAAAGCGATCGAAAAGTCACAATAATACCTTTTGGGCGCATTTCTATGCCACAGACATTCAGGTTGTTATCCAGAATCAACAAATTGTGAATTTGAATACTTGTGGAATGAATATTCAATTTTCCGGAACCAATGCCACCCATTTTGAAACGATCCAACCAAGGAAAAGCTTTACCGACTTCTTCATCGATTTGCGCTTTTATTTTTGGGCGATTGTAAGATACATTTAATAACATTTTTATTTGAAATATACTGAATTCTAATGCCACTTGCTTGAAAGACCTCTATTTTTTAGATTATCTTTGCAACTGAAAAACCTGAAACATGAATTTAGAAACTATACTTTCTCAAAATATATCAGATCACATTCAAAACAAGCATGACATTTCTGTCGAAAACTTTGAATTTCAACTTACTAGAAAAGAATTTGAAGGCGATTTGACTTTGGTAGTTTTTCCTTTATTGAAACACATCAAAACCAACCCGGTGCAACTCGGTGAACAAATTGGAGAATTTTTGAAATCGAATTCAGAATTTATCACCGATTTTAATGTGGTTAAAGGTTTTTTAAATTTGAGTCTAAGCGAACATTATTTTGCTGAAAAGTTTAAAAATATTCAGCAAACTGAAAATTTCGGATTTGTTTCCACGACAGAACAAAGCCCAAATGTAATGGTTGAATATTCTTCACCAAACACCAACAAACCTTTGCATTTAGGTCATATTAGAAATAATTTATTAGGATTTTCTGTTGCTGAAATATTAAAAGCCTCTGGTAAAAATGTGTACAAAACGCAAATTATCAACGACCGGGGAATTCATATTTGTAAAAGTATGGTGGCTTGGGAAAAATTTGGTGAAGGCGAAACGCCTGAAAACACCGGCATCAAAGGCGATCATTTGGTTGGAAAATATTATGTAAAATTTGACAAAGCTTACAAAGCAGAAATTAAAACGCTGATCGAAAACGGAACAAGCGAAGATGTCGCTAAAAAGGAAGCACCAATTTTCAAAGAAGCTCAGCAAATGCTAAAAAAATGGGAAGCTGGAGATGAAAAAGTTGTTGCGCTTTGGACAAAAATGAACAATTGGGTTTACGCTGGTTTTGAAGAAACTTATAAAAATCTGGGCGTTGATTTTGATAAAAATTATTATGAAAGCGACACGTATCTTTTAGGTAAAGATCACATCAAATCTGGTCTTGAACAAGGCGTTTTTTTCAAAAAAGAAGATGGCAGTGTTTGGATAGATTTATCTGACGAAGGTCTGGACGAAAAAATCGTTTTGAGAGCCGACGGAACTGCCGTTTACATGACGCAAGACATCGGCACCGCAATTCAACGTGTTTTGGATTTCAACATCGACGAAATGGTGTACACAGTTGGCAATGAACAAGATTATCACTTTAAAGTTTTGTTTCTGATTTTAAAAAAATTAGGCTTCAAATGGGCAGAAAACTTATACCATCTTAGCTACGGCATGGTCGATTTGCCTAGCGGAAAAATGAAAAGCCGAGAGGGCAATGTCGTGGATGCAGACGATCTCATTGACGAAATGACTTCCACTGCGAAACAAATTTCACAAGATTTAGGCAAATTAGAAGCTTACAAGGATTCTGAAAAAGAAGAACTTTACAGAATGATTGGTCTTGGTGCTTTGAAATATTACATTTTGAAAGTCGATCCGAAAAAACGCATTTTGTTCAATCCTGAAGAATCTGTGGATTTCCAAGGCAACACTGGTCCGTTCATTCAATACACTTTCGCCAGAATTCAATCTATTTTAAGAAAAGCGAATTTAGATGAAAACACACTCAATTTAAGTGATTATAAATTTGAAGACAAAGAAAAATCCTTGATTAAAGTTTTGGATCAATTTCCAGAAATCATTCAGCAAGCCGCTCAACAATACAGCCCAGCATTGATTGCCAATTATGTGTATGATTTGGTGAAAGAATTCAACTCTTTCTATCAAAATATTTCAATTTTAGGTGCAGATGAAGACATTCAAATTGAATTTAGAGTAAATTTAGCCAGAGAAGTCGCAGAAGTTATAAAAAATAGTTTCAAATTATTAGGAATTGGCGTTCCAAAACGAATGTAATTCTTTAACTATTGAGAACAAAAAAGTCCCGAAGTAACATTCGGGACTTTTTGTTTTCAACTTGAGTTACTTTTCAATAAAAATTTAAACCAAACTCAAAATTTAAATTTAAGTTTCTTTTTAAGGAAAAACAGCCAGACAAAAAGCTTCTGATGAGATTTGGTCAATTATTCAATCTGAAAAATCTAAAATTCAAGGTAAACTTATTGTTGAAAAACATACTTTACGAAAGAAGTGATTTACAGACTTGAGTTTTATTCTTCGACATTATAAAATATTAATCAATATTTTTCAACTATTTAAAATACAAGCATCTGATTTAATAAATTTTACTGCACACCTCATCTTTTAAATAATTTTCCAAATCAAGCCTTCAGTTCTTTTTAATATATTTTATCAGTGGTAATATAAATACACAACAAGACAAAAAAAACGAGTAACCAACTGATAATTTCAGCAATAAAAATAAAACTAAGAAAAACACAATTGCACTTAGAACGTAAGTAATTACATCAAATCTTTTCATTATTCGCTTCATTTTGAATTAAATTTATAGGATTCACTATTAAATTGTAATCGTTTTTTCTTCTAACTTAGGATTTAATTAAAAAAAATCCCGAAGTAACATTCGGGATTTTTTGAGTTATAAAGGAATGTTTCCGTGTTTTCTGTCTGGTCTTAAAACTTCTTTATTTTCTAACATCGCAAATGCTTTTAGCAGTTTGCGTCTGGTTTGATTTGGCATAATTACTTCATCAATAAACCCGCGTTGCGCAGCTTTAAACGGATTGGCAAATTTTTCTGCATATTCAGCTTCTTTTTCAGAAAGTTTCAATTCAGGATCTTTCGCCGCCTGAATTTCTTTTCTAAAAATAATTTCACTTGCGCCTTTTGCGCCCATCACAGCGATTTCAGCAGTTGGCCAAGCAAAATTCAAATCTGCGCCAATGTGTTTTGAATTCATCACATCATAAGCGCCTCCGTAAGCTTTTCTGGTAATCACCGTCACACGTGGAACCGTAGCTTCACTTAATGCGTAGAGCAATTTTGCACCATGCAAAATAATGCCGTTCCATTCTTGGTCTGTGCCTGGTAAAAATCCTGGAACATCAACCAAAACTAAAAGCGGAATATTGAAAGCATCACAAAATCTAACAAATCTGGCTGCTTTTTTGGACGCTTCTACATCCAAAACACCCGCCAAACTCATCGGTTGATTGGCTACAACGCCCACACTTCGGCCACCAATTCTTGAAAATCCAACAATAATATTGTCTGCGTAATTTTTATGCACTTCAAAGAAACTGTCCTGATCGATGATGCCTTTGATGACATCGTGCATATCATATGGTTTATTTGGACTGTCTGGCACTAAACTGTCCAATTCTTCACGAATTTCTTCGTCTAAATCGACTTTAAGTTTTTCTGGCAGCTCTTTATTATTCTGCGGAATATAACTTAAAAGTCTTTTGATATTTTCCAAACATTCGATGTCATTGACAGCTGTAAAATGCGTAACCCCAGATTTTGTAGAATGCGTGCTTGCACCACCAAGTTCTTCTGAAGTGACTTCTTCATTGGTTACGGTTTTCACAACATTTGGTCCAGTGACAAACATGTAACTGGTGTTTTCTACCATCATGGTAAAATCTGTCATTGCAGGTGAATACACCGCTCCACCGGCGCAAGGCCCCATAATTGCAGAAATTTGTGGCACCACGCCAGACGCTTTTACATTTCTATAAAAAATATCGGCATAACCGCCAAGTGATCTGACGCCTTCTTGAATTCTAGCTCCTCCAGAATCATTCAATCCAATAATTGGTGCGCCGACTTTTAGCGCATGATCCATCAATTTGCAGATTTTTTCGGCATGTGTTTCTGACAAAGCACCGCCAAACACCGTAAAATCTTGCGCATAAACATAAACCAATTTAGCATTGACTGTGCCGTAACCTGTCACCACCCCATCGCCATAATAAATTTGATCTTGCATGCCGAAATCTGTGGTTCGGTGGGTTACCAAAGCACCAATTTCTTCAAAAGAGCCTTCATCCAACAAATAATCGACGCGTTCTCTGGCGGTCAATTTTTTCTTTTCATGTTGCTTATCAATGCGTTTTTGTCCGCCACCGAGTTTGGCTTCTTCGGTTTTTTCTCGTAATATTTTTATATTGTCACTCATATCTATTTAGATTCTGAATTGATTTCTGGTAAACGTAATTTTTTCTGATCTTTTTGATATTGTTTCATCGCCATTAATGCGGCTAAATAAGCTTCATCTTTGGCTTCATTTTGCAAAATTTCTGGCGTGTAATGATTTTTGACAAAATGCGTGTCGAAATTTCCAGAACGAAATGCATCGTGTTCAAAAACAAATTTACCAAATGGTAAGGTTGTGGCTGCGCCTTCTACTTCATATTGATCAATGGCTTCTAGCATAAGTTGTAAAGCGGCTTCACGATTTTTGCCGTAAGTGATGAGTTTAGAAAGCATCGGATCGTAATATATTGGAATTTCCATGCCTTCTTCAAAACCATCGTCCACACGAATGCCAAATCCTTCTGGTTTTCTGTAACGCGATAAAGTGCCAACACTTGGCAAAAAGTCATCCGTTGGATCTTCTGCGTAAACACGCAATTCTAAAGCGTGGCCTTGAATTTTCAAATCTTTTGGCCCAAATTCTAATTTTTCACCTCTGGCAATTTTGATTTGCTGCTCCACCAAATCTACACCTGTAATCAATTCTGTCACAGGATGTTCGACTTGAAGTCTGGTATTCATTTCTAAGAAGTAGAAATTTTTGTTTTCATCCATAAGAAATTCAACCGTTCCAGCGCCAACATAATCGCAAGATTTAGCAACGTCTGTGGCGGCTTTTCCCATTTTTTGCCGAATTTCTTCTGTTAAAATCACAGACGGCGCTTCTTCCACAACTTTTTGATGACGGCGCTGAATAGAGCATTCACGTTCAAAAAGATGCACGACATTGCCGTGCGTATCGGCTAATACTTGAATTTCGATATGTCTTGGCGAACCAACGTATTTTTCAATAAAAACGGCGCCATTTCCGAAAGCAGATTCGGCTTCGCTAATGGCGCGTTTCATTTGTTCTTCCAGTTTCTTTTCTTCTTCTACGATTCGCATTCCTTTTCCACCACCACCGGCAGAAGCTTTAATAAGTATTGGGTAACCGATGTCTTTGGCTATTTTTTTGGCTTTTACCACATCTGTAATGGCTTCATCTATGCCGGGAACCATCGGAATATTGTAGGTTTTAACGGTTTCTTTGGCTGATAATTTATCGCCCATAACTCGTATGGCATGAGATTTTGGACCGATAAAAGTAATGCCGCTATTTTCAACTTTTTCAGCGAACTCTGCGTTTTCACTTAAAAATCCATAGCCGGGATGAATGCCATCAACGTCTAAGGATTTACAAATGTCTATAATTTTATCGCCTAATAAATAGGATTCATTGGACGGCGCTTTGCCAACGCAAACGGCTTCATCGGCAAATTTGACGTGCGGCGCATTTCTGTCGGCTTCAGAAAAAATGGCAACGGTTTTGATTCCCATTTTCCTGATGGTTTGCATCACTCTTAAAGCTATTTCGCCACGGTTGGCGACTAATATTTTTTTCATCTTGATCATTTTTATTCCATTTCAATTAAAATCTGATTTTTAGTCACGGTTTTGCCGGTTTCTACAGATATAGATTTGATGACAGCATCACGCGGTGCCAAAATGGTATTTTCCATTTTCATGGCTTCTAAAACCAGTAAATTTTCACCTTCTTTAACTTCTTGATTTTCCTTAACCATAATGTCGAGAATCATTCCAGGCATCGGCGCTTTCACTTCGTTTATTTTCTGTGAAGCAGCCAAAGACAAGCCCATCTCTTTAATTAAAATATCCAATTCATTGGCGATTTCAACTTCATATAAATTGGAATTTATTTTGACCGTATATTTACGGTTGAGAAAATCTGACTTTACAATTTCAGATTTTACTGATTTATGATTTACCAACAAATGGTAAGATTGTGGTGAGATTTGTTGAATGTCCAAATTCTGAATGTCTTCTTGCGAAAATTCAAAATTGTGTTTTTCATCAACTTTTGCACTAAGTAAATGTTTCATAAATTTTGTATTGATTCATTTGTAAATATAAAAATATAAAGCTTTTTTTTGTGGATTTTTAAATACAGTTTAAAAAAATCGATAATTTGAAGCTAGTCTAAAATGCTTTAAATAAATTTGAATTATAAAAATAAAATTATGAATTTAACTCACACAATAAAGTCTATTATTATTTTAGTTTTGGCAAGTAGCCTTATTGCTTGCAAAAGCGATTCTAAAAAAAGCGAAAAACCTGCGGTTGAAAAATCTAAAGTTGAAATTTCTGATGGCATGCTTTACAATAATGTTGACGATTTGGATGCGGCTTTGAAAAATTTCAATCGTTTTCTTGGTACAAATCCCGGTTTGGATGTTTATGCCAATATCAATCACAAAGAAAATGCGCAGAAAGTGAATATGCAGTTGGATGAAAATCAAGTGTATTTCTTTGATAATCCAAGATTTAGCTCGCCATTGATTAGAGAAAACCCACTTGTTGCTATGGAATTTCCTGTGCGTGTTGGATTTTTCAAAAAAGATGGTGAATCTTATGTGTTTTCCAGAAGTAGTGAATGGATTAAGCAGCGTTATGGCTTGAAATTTAGCCCAGCACTACAGAGTTATAATAATTTGGCAAAGACTTTTATCAAACAAGCTTCCATGGAAGAATTTGCCAAGGAAGATTCTATTAAAATTGCTAAACATAAAGGTCTGGAATCTGTAAAAAGTTCTAAAAACTTTGAAGATATAGAGGCTGTTTTAGACCAAAATGAAAAGATTTTTAAAGTTTTATCTTTAGATTTTAGAAAAAAAGCCGAAAATATTAATATTTCAACAGAGCCATTGCATTTATTCATTTTCGGAAATCCGGAAGTCGGCACACAACTGATGCAGAAAAATCCGAATTTTTCAATTGACCTACCACTTAGACTTTTGGTAAGAGAAACTTCTGAAGGTGAAGTTCTTGTTTATTATAATGACATGGAATTTTTATCGGACATGCACAATACAGAATTTGACAATGATTTGCCAGCAAAAATCAACATGATCGTTCAGAAAATAATCAGCGACGGAATCTCTACTGAATGATTTTTTTTATAAAATTTCAATTTCCATCTGAACTGGGAAAGTCACAATTCAATTGCCAGTATTGTTTATATTTGCCAAACTAAATGTACTTCATGGAAACACAAGACCTTCCAATCACAAACCACGCCAAAACCTTTGGAATTATTTTTGGCGCTTATTCAATTCTAATTTTGGTTTTATTATACCTATTTGGTTACGAAACCAATACTGGAATTAGCTTGTTAAATTTAGGTGTAACCCTTGCTATCATATGGTACGCCATTCATTTATATCAACAAGATAACAATGAGATGCTCAGCCTCTCCACAGCAATCAAACTCGGTCTGGCGATTGGCGTTATTGGCGGTTTAATTTATGGGATTTACAGTTATTTCCATTATGAATTTCTTCAGCCGGAAATGATCGAAGAAATGAAAGCTACGGCTGAAACTGAGATGAGTAGAGAAATTGAAAGACAAAAAATGAGCGGTGAAGAGGCTGATATGATGCGAAAATCAGCTGCAATTTTCGCATCTCCTTTTATGTTCGGAACCATAGCTTTGGTTTCTATTTTAGTCAAAACTTTCATTTTTGGTTTGATTATCGGTTTGATAAAACGCAACAAATAACCCCATGCAAATATCCGTTGTCATTCCACTCCTAAACGAATCTGAATCTATTGCAGAACTGCAAAAATGGATTCAAACTGTGATGGACAAAAACAATTTCAGCTATGAAATTATTTATATAGACGATGGTAGCACCGACAATTCTTGGGAAGTTATTCAAAAAATTGCCACTACATCAGAATTTGTAAAAGGGATTAAATTCACCAAAAACTACGGAAAATCACAGGCTTTGCACGCCGGATTTCTAAAAGTGAAGGGCGATGTGGTGATTACAATGGACGCTGACTTACAAGATAATCCAGAAGAAATTCCTGAGTTATATAAAATGATTTCAGAAGAAGGATTCGATTTAATTTCAGGTTGGAAAAAAAAGCGATTTGATTCTGTTGTATTTAAAAATTTCCCATCCAAAGTTTTCAACCGTGTGGCAAGATGGACGTCTGGTTTGAAACTCCACGATTTCAATTGTGGATTGAAAGCTTACAGGCACGATGTGGTAAAAGACATTGATGTTTATGGCGAAATGCATCGCTATATACCAGTTTTGGCGAAACAAGCTGGTTTTCATAAAATTGGTGAAAAGATTGTAAGACACCAAGCCAGAAAATACGGAAAAACCAAGTTTGGCGCAGAACGATTTATCAATGGCTTTTTAGATTTGGTAACACTCTGGTTTTTTTCGAAATTTGGAAAACGACCAATGCATTTTTTTGGTGCCTTAGGCGTTTTTATGTTTATCGTTGGGTGTTGTTCTGCAATTTGGATTGGCGCTTCAAAATTGTATAAATTATGGAATGGATTGCCAAATATTTTGGTTGTGGACAATCCATGGTTTTACATTGCGCTGACTGCTATGGTTATTGGTGTTCAACTGTTTTTAGCCGGGTTTTTAGGAGAACTGATCCTAAAAACCAAACACAGTCAAAAACGCTACTTAATTAAAGAAATAATATAAAACCAAAGATTATGAGTAACATTTTAGACAAAGCTAAAGCATGGCTTAGCGATACATTCGACAAAAATACGATTACTGAAGTTCAACATCTAATCGATCACGACCCTAAAAATTTAGAAGAAAGTTTTTTTCAAAATCTGAGTTTCGGAACCGGCGGAATGCGGGGCGTAATGGGCGTTGGTACCAATAGAATCAATAAATATACTTTAGGAAAAAACACCCAAGGCATTTCAAATTACCTAAAAAAAGTTTTTCCGAATGAATCTTTAAAAGTTGTGATTGCATACGATTGTAGACACAATAGTCAAGATTTTGCTTACAAAGTTGCTGATGTGTTTTCTGCAAACGGCATCAAAGTTTACATTTATCCTGAACTTCGCCCAACACCACTTCTCTCCTATTCTGTGAGAAATTTGGAATGCCATTGCGGAATTATGCTTACTGCAAGTCACAATCCTCCAGAATATAATGGATATAAAGTTTATTGGCAAGATGGCGGTCAGTTGGTTCCACCTCAAGACAAAGAAATTATTCAAGAAATCAATGCTTTGGAATTCACGGATATTAATTTTGAAGCGGATCAAAATTTAATTGAAAAACTAGATGATCGTGTAGAAAATGATTATTTCGAAAAAGCGAAGCAAAATGTTAATTTCAATATTCCTCAGAAAGCTAAAGATGAATTAAGCATCACTTTCACTGCGTTACACGGGACTTCTATTAAAACTGTACCTCAACTTTTGGACAAAGCCGGATACAAAAATTTGCATCTCGTCGAAGCGCAATCTGAGCCAAATGGAGTTTTTCCAACAGTAAAATCTCCAAATCCTGAAGAACCGGAAGCTTTAGAAATGGCCTTAAAACTCGCTGATGAAAAACTAAGTGATTTGGCCATCGGCACCGATCCAGATGGTGACAGGTTAGGAATTGCTGTCAGAAATTTAGAAGGAAAAATGACACTGCTGAATGGCAACCAAACCATGCTGATAATGACTTGGTACTTGCTGGAACAACTAAAACAAAACAAAAAAATTCAAGACAATCATTTTGTAGCATCAACTATTGTTTCCACGCCAATGATGCAGGTTTTGACTGAAAGTTATGGTGTAAAATATTTGGAAAGTTTAACTGGATTCAAGTGGATTGCCAAATTGATTAAAGACAATCCTGAGCTAGATTATATTGGCGGAGGTGAGGAAAGTTTCGGCTACATGGTAGGCGATTTTGTGAGAGATAAGGATGCCAATACTGCAATTTTGCTAGTCTGTGAAATGGCAGCAGATTTGAAATCTAAAGGTTCAACTATTTATGAAAAAATGATTGAACTGTATGCTAAACATGGATTTTTTAAAGAAAAACTAATCGCTTTAGTCAAAAAAGGCATTGAAGGCGCCGAGGAAATCAAACAAAAAATGATTGCGATGCGCGAAAATCCTATGAAAGAAATCAATGGTGAAAAAGTGGTTTTAATCGAAGATTATTTGAGTTCTGAAGCCAAAAATCTTCAAAATCACGAAAATCATAGCTTGGATATTCCAAAATCCAATGTTTTGATTTATTATACAGAAAACGGTACTAAAATAGCGGCAAGACCAAGTGGTACCGAACCTAAAATTAAATTTTACATCAGTGTGAATGCTTCCATGGAAGAAATTTCTGACTTTGAAGATGTAAATGAAAGTTTAGATTCCAAAATAGAAGCTATCAAAACCGACTTAGGACTTACTAAGTAGATCAAAATTAGCAAATGAATTATTTCAAAAAAATACTCAGATTTGCCAAACCATATAAGCGTTATGCAATTTTAAACATCATAGCGAACATTTTTTACGCCTTATTTAGTGCGCTTTCTTTTATCGCTTTAATTCCGATGTTGGATGTTTTGTTCAATGGTGAAAAGAAAGAGAAAATCACAGAGATGCCCACTTATGAAGGCTTATCTTCTGCTAAAGATTTTTTTAAAGATTATTTGTCTTACAAAGTCGATTTGATAGCGCAAGACGATGTTTCTGTGGCATTGATGTTAGTCATTATACTAGTTATTATTTTGTTTTTTTTGAAAAACATTTCAAATTATATGGCGATGTATTTCATCACCTTTTTGAGAAATGGCGTACTAAAAGATTTGAGAAATGCATTGTACAAAAAAACAGTAGAATTGCCCTTGTCACATTATTCTGAAAAACGAAAAGGCGACACCATTGCTAGAATTACCAGCGATGTTTTGGAAATTCAACATTCGTTTTTATCTATCTTAGTATTGATAGTTAGAGAACCGCTGACTATACTTTTCACAATAGCATTAATGCTGCTTTTGAGTCCACAACTCACAATTTTTGTATTTATTTTTATACCAATTTCAGGATTTTTAATTTCAATTATCGGTAAATCTTTAAAGAAAAAATCAGGTCGAGTTCAGAGAGAACAAGGTTTATTTTTATCGATTCTCGAAGAAACACTTGGCGGTTTAAAAATTATAAAAGGCTTCAACGCTGAACCGATTTTTAATAAAAAATTTCAAGATTCAACCACCAAGTTTTTCGATTTTTCCAATAAATTATTACATCGACAAAATTTAGCTTCACCTGCCAGCGAGTTTTTAGGAATTAGTGTCATTGCTGTTTTGCTTTGGTATGGTGGCAATATGGTTTTGGTTGACGGAAGTTTGGATGGCCCAACTTTCATCGCCTATATGGGTTTGGCGTATAACATTCTTACGCCAGCGAAAGGAATTTCAAAAGCTTCTTATAATGTCAAAAAAGGAAATGCCGCAGCAGAACGCGTTATTGAAATTCTGGAAACCGATTCTAAAATCAAAGACAAACCAAATGCAGTTGATAAAACTGATTTCAACACAGGCTTGACCATCGAAAATATTTCATTCAGATATGAAGATGAATATGTATTGAAAAATTTTAGCGCTAGCGTTCAAAAAGGAAAAACCATTGCTTTGGTTGGACAATCCGGCAGTGGAAAATCTACAATCGCCAACTTAGTGACCAGATTTTATGATATTGAGCACGGTGAAATCAAAATTGACGGAATTAACATCAAAGACATCAGCCAAAAATCTCTAAGAAATTTGATGGGCTTGGTCACTCAAGATTCCATTTTATTCAATGACAGCATCAAGGAAAACTTGAAGATTGGAAAACCAGATGCCTCTGAAG
>JBHEPM010000027.1:10768-20317 GCA_046260295.1 Psychroflexus sp. | reverse complement strand
ATATTTAATCATTTGGCATATTTTTAAAGTTGTATTAATTTACTTTGCAAGAAATTAAATTTATTCTAATGCGTTATTTTAATTTATTGATTGTTTTAAGCATGATTTTTGCTTGTAAATCCTCCAAAACAGATTTGCCCGCAATGATTGATTGTCCAGATGGTGGCGAATGCGATGTGAAAGTGATGAAGAATTCTGTATTGAATTTAAAATCCGACACAATCGGTGAAATTTATCCGGAGATTTCCACAGAAGAAGGTTGGCAAGTTATTAAAATCACTTTTATTAGAAAAGCACCTGAAAATACTGTAGACGGACAATATTCTGAAACAGTGCACATGCAAATTCCGATGGCGTTTAAAGATATTCAATCTTCAAATAAATCGCTTCAAAATCAAAAAGTTCTATTTGGCAAATCTTGTAAATGTCCAGATGCTGGCTATGAAAAAGTGATTTCTGGAGATTTGGAATTGGTCAATTCCAAAGGCAGCATTTTGTTGAATTTAGATTTTAACACGCAAAAAGAAAAAGAAATGAAAAAAATTCAAGCAGAGTTGAATTAGTTATCTTTCACATCTCCTTGAAATGGCGGTACACCGGGTGAAGCACTTGGTGTATTTTTTTTGTCCACTTCAGATGTAAGTTCCAAAACGCGATAAGGAAAGTTTTTGGAGATGATTCTTGCTCTTTTCTTGCAATTCAAATCGATATAATTCTCATTATATGCTTCATTTGCCTTAAGATTCCAAGCATAAAGATAAACTTCACGAATGTAATTTAAAACCATTTCATAACGGTCTTTTTCACCATAAGAAGCTATGGCAATTACAGCTTTTTTAGGAGATTCAGCTTTGGTCTTGTCCGAATCTGGATTGTTCAAAAATTTATAAACCAACTCCTTAAATTTGATTTCAGATAAATCATTTCGCTCTTCATTATTGATAATCAAATTGTTATCCTGATCGATGATTACTGTTAGAATATTTTTTTCTTTGGAAGATTCATATTCAGATTTTGAAATTTCATCTTCAATTTCGCACTGTTGGTCATACCATTTTTGACCAAAAACACCTGTTGATATGAGGCAAATTATTGAAAAGATTATGATATTTTTCATAAGTTGAAATATAAGTTGGTTTGGTTGAAACAAATATAAGAACTAAAATGTGTTTTTTTACAAATACTGATTCTTATCATTTTTGAAAACTTTAATATTTTATAAATTTGTTTTCATTTTAAATTTGATAATGTCTGAACAAACTTGTTACCACTGTGGAGATTCCTGCAAAACGGATGCCATTCATTATGATAAGAAAGATTTTTGTTGTCGTGGTTGCAAAACGGTCTATGAAATTTTTTCTGAGAACAACCTCACGTGTTATTACGATTTGGAGCAAAATCCCGGAGTTACGCCAAATGATATTCAGGGCAAATATGATTATTTATCGGACGCCAAAATTGTTGGGAAATTGGTTGATTTTCAAGATGAAGATACCGAAGTTGTCTCACTTTATATTCCTCAGATTCACTGTAGTTCTTGTATTTGGGTGTTGGAAAATCTCAATAAATTGCTTCCAAAAGTAGTGACTTCGCAGGTAGATTTTCCAAATAAAAAACTAAGTGTAACATATCATACTGAAAATTTTTCACTTCAGAAGTTAGTTGAAGCCTTATCTAAAATTGGCTATGAACCTTACATCAGTTTAGAAAATTATGATCAAAAAAACAGTGAAATAGACCGGAGTTTAACCTACAAAATTGGCGTGGCTGGTTTTGCATTTGGCAATGTGATGTTTCTCAGTTTTCCAGAATATTTTGAAGTTTCAGAATATTGGCTGGAACAATACAAACCGCTTTTCAGATGGTTGATGTTTAGCTTCAGTTTGCCAGTTGTTTTTTATGCGGGAGTGGATTATTTTATTTCAGCTTATAAAGGCATTCAAAGTAAAATTCTAAATATTGATATTCCAATTGCACTTGGAATTTCAGTACTTTTCATCCGAAGCAGCATCGATATTATTTTCGATTTTGGTTCTGGTTTTTTCGATAGTTTGACGGGCTTGGTTTTCTTTCTGTTGTTAGGGAAAATCGTTCAGCAGAAGACTTACAAATTCATGTCTTTTGAAAGAGATTACAAATCTTATTTTCCGATTGCAGTTACTAAAATTAACACCGACAATACCGAAGAAAATATTCAGGTTTACGATATCAAATCCGGCGATCAATTGCTGATTAGAAATCAAGAATTGATTCCTGTCGATGGAATTTTGATGTCGGATTCTGCAGAAATAGATTATAGTTTTGTGACTGGTGAAGCGAAAGTCGTTCACAAAATTTCTGGTGATCGGGTTTATGCCGGCGGTAAACAAATCGGAAATGCCATTGAAGTTGTAGCTGAAAAATCTGTTGAACAAAGTTATTTGACGCAACTGTGGAGCAATGATGTTTTTGGAAAAGATTACGATCCGAAGTTTCAAACACTCATTAATAAAATAAGTAAAAAATTCACCATTGCAGTTTTGAGCATCGCCTTTTCTGGATTGTTTTTTTGGCTGTTTTATGATGCTAGTCTGGCGCTCAATGTATTTACAGCCGTTTTGATTATTGCTTGTCCTTGCGCCATTGCTTTAGCAACACCATTTGCTTTGGGGAACTTACTTCGCATTTTTGGGCAACGCGGATTTTATTTAAAAAACACCAACAGTTTAGAGCAGTTGGCAGACATCAATGCTTTTGTTTTCGATAAAACAGGAACTTTGACCACCAACCAACAAAGTGAAATCAGTTATGATGGTTTAGCTTTAGAAGATGAAGATCGATTGGTTTTGAAAAATTCTTTTAGAAATTCGAATCACCCATTAAGTCGTGAATTATATGAGTTTTTGGAAAGCCATGACATTTTGACTTCAGAATCTTTTGAGGAACATTTGGGTGAAGGAATTGTATCCAAACACAATAATCATACTTATAAATTAGGCTCAGCAAAATTTGTTTCAGGTCAAGTTTCATCCACGCTTTCTACCGCTGTTCATGTTAGTAAAGATGATGAATATCTTGGTAAGTTTATATTTGAAACTAAATACCGTGATGGAATTTCTGAACTTTTTCAATCATTAGACGAGCATTTTAAACTTATTATTTTATCGGGAGATAATGAAGGTGAAAAGGCATATTTGACCAAAATGTTGCCCAAAACCACACAAATGTTTTTCAATCAAAAACCAGATTCTAAACTTAGATTCATTAAAAAAATCCAAGACGAAAACAAAAAAGTTTGCATGCTTGGTGATGGACTGAATGACGCTGGCGCATTGAAACAGGCCGATGTTGGTATCGCGATTTCAGAAAACGTCAATGTGTTTTCACCGGCTTGTGATGCCATTATGGATGCCAAAATGCTACCGAAACTTAATATTTTCGTTAAAATTGCTCAGCAGGGAATTTCGATTATTAAATTAAGTTTTGTATTTTCATTCATTTATAATGCGGTTGGATTATACTTTGCTTTAACCGGGCAATTGAAACCTGTGATTGCCGCTATATTGATGCCCCTTAGTTCTATTAGCATTGTTGTTTTTACAACCATTGCGACCAATTATATAACCAAAAAATTGAAAAATAAATGAAATACCTCAAACATGACGGAAGTCATTTTTTAAGCTTCTATTCACTTTTATTTTTGAACAAATTTAAATTACTATGAATGTCATTTACGGTTTGTTAGCAATCAGTATTGTCGTTGCCCTTGTTTTTTTTGTAATGTTTATTTTTTCAGTAAAAAAAGGACAATTTGACGATGCTTACACACCTTCAGTCAGAATGCTTTTCGATGACGAACTTGTCAAAGAAAAAAATAAAGAAACCAAGGAAAATTCTAAAAATTCTAATACACAAAAACAATCATAACTATGGAGTTACAGCAATTTCATTACGACAATAAGATCGTAAAAAACTTCCTCTATGCCACAATTATTTGGGGCGTAGTCGGTATGTCTGTTGGGCTTTTATTGGCCTTTATGTTTATTTTTCCCAGTCTTACCGATGGGATTTCATGGCTGAGTTTTGGTCGTTTAAGACCGCTGCATACTAATGCGGTGATTTTTGCTTTTGTTGGAAATGCTATTTTTGCGGGTGTATATTATTCTACCCAGCGATTGCTAAAAGCTAGAATGTTTAGTGATGCTTTGAGTAAAATCAACTTTTGGGGTTGGCAATTAATTATCGTTGCAGCTGCCATTACTTTACCTTTAGGTTATACCAGTTCCAAAGAATATGCAGAGTTGGAATGGCCAATCGATATTATGATTGCTGTAGTTTGGGTTGTTTTCGGTTGGAACTTAATCGGAACTATTTTAAGACGGCGCCAACGTCATTTATATGTGGCGATTTGGTTTTATTTAGCCACTTTTGTTACTGTTGCAGTATTGCATATATTTAATAGTTTAGCGCTTCCGGTTGACTTTTTGAAAAGTTATTCAGCTTATGCAGGTGTTCAAGATGCGCTTGTTCAGTGGTGGTACGGTCACAATGCGGTGGCTTTTTTCTTGACGACGCCATTTTTAGGTTTGATGTATTACTTCGTACCTAAAGCAGCTAATAGACCTGTGTATTCCTATAAATTATCTATCATTCACTTCTGGTCTTTGATTTTTATTTACATCTGGGCTGGACCTCACCATTTATTGTACACGGCTTTGCCGGATTGGGCGCAGAACCTCGGTGTGACATTTTCTGTCATGTTATTGATGCCGTCTTGGGGTGGTATGATTAACGGATTGTTGACGCTTCGTGGCGCTTGGGATAAAGTCCGTACAAGTCCAGTATTGAAATTTATGGTTGTGGCAATTACCGGATACGGTATGGCAACTTTTGAAGGACCGATGTTGTCTTTGAAAAATGTAAATGCCATTGCACACTTTACAGATTGGATTATTGCTCACGTTCACGTCGGTGCGTTAGCTTGGAATGGTTTCTTGACTTTCGGTATGGTTTATTGGTTGGTGCCGAGGTTATTTAAAACCAAACTTTTCTCTACAGGTTTAGCCAATTTGCACTTTTGGCTTGGTACTTTAGGGATTGTATTGTATGCTTTACCAATGTATGTTGCTGGATTCCTTCAAGCTTCTATGTGGAAGCAGTTTAACCCGGATGGTAGTTTGTTTTACGGAAACTTTTTGGAAACCGTTACCGAAATTATGCCGATGTATTGGATGAGAGCAATTGGTGGAAGTATGTATATCATCGGTACTTTTGTGATGATTTATAACGTCATCCAAACTGCAAGATCAGGTTCAAAAGTTGAAGATGAATTGGCGGAAGCAGCCGCTTTAAGCCGTGGAGGTAAAAGAAAAAGAGGTGAAAAATTTCACACTTGGTTAGAAAGAAAACCAATTCAATTGACAATTTTGGCAACCATTGCTATTCTAATTGGTGGAATTGTTCAAATCATTCCAACACTTTTAGTAAAATCTAATATTCCAACCATTACAAGCGTCAAACCATACACGCCATTGGAATTGGAAGGGCGAGATATTTATATTAGAGAAGGTTGTGTTGGTTGTCATTCACAAATGGTCAGACCTTTTAGAAGTGAAGTTGAGCGTTATGGCGAATATGCTAAAGCAGGAGAATTCGTTTACGATCGTCCTTTCCTTTGGGGAAGTAAGCGTACTGGACCCGATTTATTGAGAATTGGTGGGAAATATTCTGACAGCTGGCATTTCAATCACATGTACGATCCACAAAGTACTTCCTCAGGTTCAATTATGCCAAGTTATCAATGGTTAATCAAAGACAAACTTGATAAATCTTCTACAGAAGATAAAATGAAAACGATGGCCGATCTCGGGGTTCCATACAGTGAAGAAGAAATTGAAAGCGCACAACAAAGTATGGATAAACAAGGAAAACAGATAGAGGAGAATCTTTATAACGATCCTGATTTTGTCAAAAGTTATGAAGCTGACAAAGCTTATGCAGAAGAAAATAATAAAGATTTTGTTGAAATGAAAGATCGTGAAATTGTAGCACTGATTGCCTATCTGCAAAGACTTGGAACAGATATTAAAGTCAAAGATAATAACGAAGTTTCAACTTCAAATTAATTTAAAATCAATCAGCTATGTTGAAATTTATAAAAGGACACATGGAAACTATTGAAGGTATAGAAATCTACCCAATCATTTCCTTATTGATATTCTTTCTCTTTTTTGTTGGACTTTTCTGGTGGGTTTTCACTGCCAAAAAAGACTATGTGGAGAAAGTAAGCCAAATTCCATTAGAAAACCAAAATGAAAACGAATTATGAGAACATTATCATCATTTTTAAGATTACTGGCGTTGCTTGGCGTTGCTTGGTTAGGCATTGAAATTTTATTAGAAACAGAATCCGGACAATGGGCAATTTTAGAATACCCAATGACTTGGCTTTTTCTAGGTGTAGTTTTTCTTTTTGCTTTAGCGATAGAAGCTTCAGTATCAGCTTTGCAAAGCACTCTTTATAAGTCATTATCCGAAGAAAAAAGAGAAAAATACCACGAACTTGAAACTGACAGATTAGAAAAGCTGAAGACAAAGTTCAATTGGATTTTTATATCTCTTACACGTTCTAAACCAGTTGAACAAGAAGAAGAAATTGAATTGGATCATAATTATGATGGAATTCGTGAATTAGATAATAAACTCCCGCCTTGGTGGTTGTATAGCTTTTATGCCAGTATTGTTTTTGCAGCAGTTTATCTAGTCAGATTCCATGTCTTCAATGATTACGACCAAATTGAAGAATACGAAGCTGAGGTTGCTCAAGCTAAAATTGATATCGAGGAATATAAAAAAACGGCTAAAGATTTAGTTACCATTGAAAATGTAACTATGCTTGAAGATGCGGCTGATTTAGAAGTTGGAAACCAAATTTATTTAAACAATTGCGTAGCCTGTCACAAAGCTGATGGCGGTGGCGGAATTGGACCGAATCTTACCGATGAACATTGGATTCTAGGTGGCGGAATCAAAAACGTCTATAAAACTTTAGTTGAAGGCGGAAGACCTGGTAAAGGTATGGTGGCTTGGAAAAACGACTTTTCTCCTTACGAACTTCAGCAAGTTGCCAGCTATGTTTTGACTCTGCAAGGTACAGAACCTGCAGAACCAAAGGAGCCCCAAGGGGAGATTTGGGAAGAGGATTCGGATTCAGAATAAAATTCAGGAAGTAAAGGTATGGACAATCAGGAAAAATTCAGAGACAGTATCGGTACAATGGATGATGAAGGTAAACGCAAATGGGTTTATCCTAAACAACCAAGTGGTAGATATTACGATTATAGAAAGTGGGTGAGTTACGCCCTTTTAGTTTTCCTTTTTGCTGCACCTTTCATTAAAGTAAACGGTCACCAATTCTTATTATTCAATGTACTGGAGAGAAAATTCAATATTTTTGGATTTCCCTTCTGGCCACAAGATTTTTATCTTTTTGTTATTTCAATGATTATTGGTGTGGTTTTTATCGCACTATTTACAGTCGCTTTCGGTAGAATTTTTTGCGGTTGGATTTGTCCTCAAACTATTTTTCTCGAAATGGTTTTCCGAAGGATAGAATATGCCATAGAAGGTGATCGTGGCAAACAAATTAGATTGGACAAAATGCCTTGGAATCGTGAAAAAATAACCAAGAAATCTTCCAAATGGGCTATTTTTGCAGTTATTTCTTTCCTAATTGCCAATGTGTTTTTGGCTTATTTAGTCGGTAGTGATCAACTTTTAAAATATATCATAAACGGCCCATCTGGTCATTTAGGAACGTTTATTCCGTTACTTATTTTTACCGCTGTTTTTTATTTCATTTTTGCATGGTTTAGAGAACAAGTTTGTATCATCGCTTGTCCTTACGGCAGATTACAAGGCGTACTTTTGGACGATAAATCTGTAGTTGTAGCTTACGATCATAAACGTGGCGAGCGAGAAGAAGGACGACAAAAATTTAAGAAAAATCAAGAAAGGAAAGCTAATGGAATAGGAGATTGCATCGACTGTTCTCAATGTGTTCAGGTTTGCCCAACTGGTATTGATATTAGAAACGGAACGCAGTTGGAATGCGTGAATTGCACTGCTTGCATCGATGCTTGTGATGACATCATGGAAAAAGTAGACTTGCCAAAAGGTCTTATTCGCTATGCAAGTGAAGAAAATATAGAGAAGAAAGCCAAGTTTAAATTCGATGCTAGAATGAAAGGTTACACGGCGGTTTTAGCAATATTGATCGGTTTACTTATTGGCATGCTTTTGATTAGAAGCGATGTTGAAGCTAAAGTTTTGAGATTGCCCGGCCAAATTTATGAAACAAAAGAAAATGGCAATATTTCCAATGTGTTTACTTATAAATTGATCAACAAAACCAACCAAAGTATGGACAGTATTCATTTTAAACTGCATAATTTTGATGGTAAATTAAATTTAGTCAAAAAAGACTATTTTGAACTTGAAGAAAACGGATTAGCCAAAGGCACATTGTTTATAGAAATTGAACCAGAGCTTTTAAAAGAAGCTAACAATAAAATTGAAATTGGGGTGTACAGCAAAGATGAATTGATCGATATGACTAGCACTAATTTCATGGGACCACGAACTTTTAGATAAAATATTATGAAACTGAATTGGGGAACTTCCATTGTAATCGCATTTGTACTTTTTATAGGCTTCATCATGTTTATGGTGGTGCAAATGATGTCAAATAAAGAATTGGAACACGACTTGGTTGTAGAATCTTACTACCAAAAGGAATTAACTTTTCAAAATGAACTTGATGAGGAACAGAATGCAGCTGATTTAGATTCAAAAATTGAAATCAAAAAATCTAGTGAAGGTTTGTTATTTATTTTTCCGAAGGAAATAGAATTTTCAAAAATATCTGGCGAAGTATTTATGTATCGACCTTCAGACAAAGCACTTGACTTTACAGTAGATTTAAAAATGAAAACACAAGAATTTATCATTCCAGAACAACTCATTCAATCTGGACGCTGGAATGTCAATTTGAAATTCAAAGTCGATGATAAATCCTATTTAGTTAAAAAAGAAATTCTGTTTTAAATGCTATGGTCAGCGTTCATATTTGGCTTATTAGGAAGCTTGCACTGCGTTGGCATGTGTGGACCGATTGCCCTAATGTTGCCTGTTGATCGACAAAATGAAACGCGAAAGTTTTTTCAAATTTTCCTCTATCATTTAGGTCGAATTTCAACTTATGCCTTGATCGGACTTTTTTTTGGATTGATTGGCGAAAGTTTTGCGATGTTCGGATTTCAACAGCAATTGTCCATAATTATTGGTGTTTTGATGTTGCTTTCTGTAATTTTGCCTCAATCTGCATTAAACAAAATCAGAATTACAAAACCTATATATCGAATAATAGGCAATATAAAATCTGAAATTGGTCAATCTTTGAAAAAGAAAGAATTGGATACTTTTTTTTATCTCGGATTTCTAAACGGGTTTTTACCTTGTGGATTGGTTTATATGGCGGTTTTCGCTTCAGTTGCAGTGTCAGGTTTAATG
>JBHEPM010000027.1:5048-10758 GCA_046260295.1 Psychroflexus sp. | reverse complement strand
GGTTTAATGAATAGCGCAGCCTACATGATGATTTTTGGATTAGGAACTATCCCGCTGATGACAATAGTGATTTATGCCAAAGATTTCATTCAAAAAATAATTAAATTTAATGTTAGAAAAATTATTCCTGTTGCAGTAGGAATCATCGGGATTTTATTTATATTAAGAGGAATGGGACTTGGTATTCCGTATGTTTCCCCTAAATCAGTAACAAAACAAGTTGAGACTTCCGTGGAGTGTCACTTTTAAATTTCAAAACTCAATATTTATGTTAAATTATATCGACAAATCGACCGCTGTTTCTTTGGTAAATAGTGGCGATCGTATTTTCTTTCAAGGCGCTGCAATGACGCCAAAAATTTTAATTGAAGCTTTATGTCATCGTTACGAGAATCTTTCTGAAGTTGAAATTGTTCAGCTTCACACAGAAGGCGAAGCGCTTTACACGCAAGATCCTTACCGAAATGCTTTCAAAACCAATTCTTGTTTTGTGGGTGGAAACGTGAGAAAGGCAGTAAATTCAGATTACGGAGATTATATTCCTATTTTTTTAAGTGAAATTCACTTGCTTTTCAAACGTGGTATATTACCTCTAGATGTCGCATTTATCCAAGTATCGCCACCAGATAAACACGGCTATTGTTCATTGGGAACTTCCGTTGATGTGACGCTTGCAGCCATCCAATCGGCAAAAAAAGTCATCGCCCAAGTAAATCCAAAAGTACCGCGTTCTCACGGTGACGGAATAATTCACATCAGTCAAATTGACGCTGCTGTGGAAATCGATATGCCAATTCATGGTCACGACCCTTTAGTTGCCAATGATATTGAAGAAAAAATCGGTCAACATGTGGCTCATTTAGTGGAAGATGGCGCAACTCTACAAATGGGAATCGGCGCAATTCCAAATGCGGTTTTGAACAATTTATACCAACATAAAGGCTTAGGAATTCACACCGAAATGTTTTCTGATGGAATTTTGCCTTTGGTAGAAAAAGGCATTATTACTGGAGAACATAAAATCGTTAAACCCGGGAAAATAGTCACTTGTTTTGCCATGGGTTCGCAAAAACTGTACGATTATATCGATGAAAATCCGATGGTGCATTTCAAAGAAGCCGCTTATACAAATGACACCGCAATTATCCGCCGCAACCCGAAAGTTACAGCAATTAATTCTGCGATAGAAATCGATTTAACTGGTCAAGTTTGCGCCGATACGATTGGAAGACGACAGTTTTCCGGCGTTGGTGGTCAAATGGATTTCATCAGAGGCGCATCGCTTTCTGAAGGCGGAAAAGCCATTATAGCAATGCCATCGGCTACATATAAAGGCATTTCCAAGATTACACCATTTCTAAATGAAGGCGCCGGTGTGACCACAACCCGAGCACACGTACATTATGTGGTGACTGAAAACGGTGTGGTCAATTTGTATGGGAAAAATTTAAAACAGCGCGCCAAAGCACTGATTTCAATTGCACATCCAGATCATCAGGAAAGTCTAGAAAAAGCAGCTTATGAAAGATTTGAATCTTCAAAATTGAACTAAATGGCAGATATTAAAAGCAGAGAAGATGTGAAAATTTTGGTTGAAAATTTTTATCAAAAAGTCCGAAAAAATGAAGAAATCGGTTATTTTTTCAATGAAAGCATTTCTGACTGGGACGCTCATCTGGAAAAACTGACGGATTTCTGGGAAAGCAATTTGTTTTTCAAATCTACTTATACCGGCAATCCGAAATTAGCTCACATTAAAGTAGATCACGCTTTTGATAAAAAAATCTCAAACTATCATTTTGGGATTTGGATGAATTTGTGGTTTGAAACCATAGACGAATTGTATTGTGGAGAAATGGCAGACAGAGCCAAAAACAATGCTAGAAAAATGTCGGTACATTTATTTTTAGGAATTTATAAAGCCAGATAGAAATAGAATATTTTTTTATCGTCAAATATTTTTTATATTCGTTTTTTACTTCTGAAAACAAATATCATGAAATATATATTTTTATTATTATTAGCTATGAGTTTATTTGCTTGTAGTAGTGATGATGATGATAATGTCCAAAACAATCAAGAGTTTCTAGATGATGTTGTAGGACGTTATGAATTGACAGCAGCTTATACCGATGTTCCTTTAGATTTAAATCACGACGGTAAGAAAAATACCGATCTTTTTAAAGAAGCTACATACTGCAACATGTCTACACATTTAGAATCATATAGATGTTCTATTACTGATCAAAATTTTTCTGAAATTGCAATTAAAATTCCTTTCTCATACTATCTCGTAGAAACTGAAAATTTCAGTACTTGTTTAATGGATACTACTGTGTTCTATAAAATCAATATTGATCAAAAACAAGAAGAAGTTTCTTTGATTCCCAATGACTGGCAAGATGAATTTATCACTGAATTCAATGCGGTATTTGTAGAGATGTATTGGGAAAATGAAGTGGCGCATTTTACCATAGAAAAAGAATTTTATAATTCTGAAGGCGAGTGGGAAGAAGCAACGCTTTATATGGAATATGAGAAATTTCGAGATTATTAACACTTAAAATAACTACAGTCTACAGGTACTAATATTTTTTTCATTGTTTTAGGTTTTAAATAGTCATTGAAAATAATTTGGTGTCTTGTTTTTTCGATTTTAATCTCAAATCAAATGCCATACAAATATTTCTTATAAAGGCTTTTCCTTTAGAATTCACTCGTATTTTATTTGGTTCTATTGAAATCAACTCGTCTTGTTTAAACTCTACTAAGTCAGAGATTATTGTGTTAAAAATGAAGCTATTTATTCAGTATTCCAACAAGCTTCTTAAAGGGTAGTTTTTGAGACGATTTTTACCATTAAGGAAGTTTAGTGTGATAATGAAATTGATTTCAACAATATTTCCACCGAGTTGTTCTACTAGTTTGCAGGCTGCTTCAGCAGTGCCACCAGTAGCCAGTAAATCATCATGTATAACTATATTTTCACCAGGACTAATTGCATCCTCATGAATTTCTACAGTATCACTACCATATTCCAAATCGTAGGTTTGAGAAACTGTTTTGGCTGGCAATTTTCCAGGTTTTCTGATCATAACAAAGCCAACCCCTAACTTTTGAGCGAGTAGCATACCAAATAGAAATCCACGTGACTCTATGCCAACAACTTTATCTATATTTTGATTTTGTAATTTTTTAGCTAGATTGTTTAAAGCGAAATTACTGGCTTCAGGATCCATCAAAAGTGGTGTAATATCTTTATAATTAATACCTTCTTTGGGGAAATCAGAGATATTTCTTATATAATTCTTTAAATCTAACATGGCACATTTTTTTAAGATTTCAGTTGGTCAATATACTAAAAAGAAATATATTTGCACTCCCAAAACGGCCACGTGGCGCAACTGAATAGCGCATCTGATTACGGCTCAGAAGGTTGCAGGTTTGAATCCTGCCGTGGTCACGAATGAATAGTTCAATAAGAAAAAACGCCAAGCTTGCTTGAGCGTTTTTTTGTTTGTGCTATTTTCAAAGCGGAGCTTTGTCAGGATGCGCTTAGCGAATCCTGCCGTGGTCAAATACAAACAAAAAAAGCTGAATCAAAACCAGTTAAAACGGCGCTTAAAATAAATTTAAACGCCGTTTGCTCATATTTACCTCAGTTGATCTAAAGTTTTTCAGGACTCAAGACATCATCTTGAGGTCTTTCATTGTCGAAATGGAAACGATAGCCTTTAACCGAATTATTTTTAAATTCATTTTCAACAGTACTTGGTCTCTCTGCGCCAATAATAAATTTAGCAACTGACAAAGGTTCATTACTGTCATCATCAGGAGTGAAAATGTCATTATAAGGATTAGAACCCTCAGTAACGCTAATCAGTTGCCCGTCATAATACACAGTTACTGTGTAATTCGTATTGGTTGGAATGTCACAATTGGACCACAAATCGACCATAACTTCGTATTCACCACTTTCTACAATACTGTCGTCTTCATAAAAAATATTTTCGCTGTTAATATCATCGATATTACAAGCTGCATTACTATCCACGTCAAGCATTCCTCCATTTTGAGAAGTTGCATTTGCAAAATAAATCACTTCGCCATTCGGTTCTTTTAAATGTAAATCCACATCATTTTGTTGATTCCAAGAACAATTCACTTGCAGTAAACCTGTTCCGGCTTCAATAATAGTGACCACTAAATAGACATATTCACTCACATTGCCATCTTCATCAATGACGGCAATGACAATCGTGAAATCTGTATTTGCGCCTTGGCCGATTAAAATTTGAACGATATCATAAGTGACAGCTGAAGAAATACTTCTGCCAGCATTTTCTTCATAAGGCAATTGATAATAACCACTTTGCCCTTCGATTCCAATTAAGGTATGCGTTGGGTTGCCTTCTGCCGCGATGGAAATATTATTGCTGCCACCAGGCAATATTGTACCATTGCCTTGCACAGAAGTTATCGCTAAATCAGTCGAGTTGCTTTCTGGCATGGATCCGGTTTTGAAATCACCCTCTTGAATTGTAAAATAAGAATCTTCAAAAGTAGATGAAGTATCCGTACTGCTCTTGTCGTCATCACTGCTACAGCTAAATAAAGCCAAAGCTATACAGGTTAACATTGAAATGTAAATTTTTGTCTTCATAATTAAAATTTTTAAAAATTGATTTATGTTAAATATATTTAACAAATATAGGTATTTATTGTTAATATATTAATACCTGTTAATGGGTAGTTTAATATTCTCTTTCTGAAATTTATGAAAAAACTAAAGTTTGCATTTGGCTTCCGAAGTGTATATTTTTTTCAAACCAAGAATCAATTCAATCATTTAGATTTTGTAATGCGTAAAAAAACAAAAACCAATTGGTCGTTTTTCTTAAGTATATCTAATTTATTGAATGCAAATAGTTTTGAAACCAGAGATTTTAACCAAGCCGTGTTTACGTCAACAGAAAATGCGGTTTTTGAACGCTATTTCAATATTGGTGTGGAATATAAATTCAAATGATCAATAATTTATTTTTAGGTATTAAATATTTTTTGTAAATTTTAAATATATTGCTGTACTTTTGGTGTAAAGACAGGAATGAGAGTTTACATATTTTTGCAACAAAACCAACTAAATGCCTATTCAGAAGAAACTTCTTATTGTTGAAGATCATCAACTCACGGTTGATGTTTATCAAAAAGCGATAGCTTTAATAGATGATATAAAATTTGAAACTATACTGGCTTGTGGCTTATCTGAAGCCTACGACGCCATCACCAATCCTTTGCATAAAGATATAACCGGAGTAGTTTTAGATCTCAGTTTCAAAACAGTTTTCAATTCAGGAAATATTACTTTTGAGAGTGGTGTTGACTTGTTGCCTTTGATTGAAAAACACTTACCCAAAGCAAAAGTTTTGGTGGTGACGGGTTCCTTTTCTACCATTACATTGAAAGCTTTGGAACACGACTATAACCTGCGCGGCGTGTTGATAAAAAGCGATATGGATTTGGATCTTCTCATCGAAACACTCAGAACCATCGGTGAAGATAAATTTACGAGTACTTCTACTTATCAAGAGGCGGTGGCGAACCTTGATAAAATACAAGCTTTAGACCATATTGACTTAAAAATCGTGCAAGGCATTTACAAAAAGAAATCTTTGTTGGAAATCGCCTCAGAAGTCGCACTTTCATTAAG
>JBHEPM010000027.1:0-5038 GCA_046260295.1 Psychroflexus sp. | reverse complement strand
AAAAAGCGCAAAGCCAAAATCAAGGATGTTTTTGGCGTAGAAACCAACAGCGATTTTGACTTATTGAAAGTTTTACGCGCCAATAATTTTATCGATACTTTGATTTGAAATAGCGATTGGGTTTTTGTCTTTAGATTCTAGTTCGTAATTCTTTACTGTTAATTTCAGTTTACAAATTTGGTACTAAAAGTATAAGTGGTAGTCATAAATACTTTTTAAATTTGTGATTGTTAACAAAAGAAGAATGAGTAGTTCTTTTTTAATTCTGATCAGAGTTTATTAAGTACATATTGTACTTAAATAACTAAATTGTTTAATTTAAATTTTAATATTATGAGATTTCTAGTAAAACCAAGTTTATTTATTTTATTTACATCGTTTTTATTCTTGTCATGCGAAACTGATACATTAAACGAAAATGAATTCAAACATGATTCCGACACTTCAGTTAATAAGAATAATTCGTACAATCTTTCAGATAAAGATTCAACAAAAGTATTCGGTTACATGGATGAAGCAATGGTATCGTTCGTAAACTCTTTGGATGAATACTATGTTTCTGGAAGCAGTTATCTACAATTTAAGAAAAACATAGATCCTAATAACCATTTGAGTAATTTGACGCAGGAAGGAGATTTGCTTTTAAATAAAGCGTATTTTTATTTAAAAAACGAAACATCAGAATCTGATATTGAAGGTTTTGAAATGATAAAAGCTATTCATAAAGGTATTAAAATTCAAAAAAATGAAGGTGCATCAGAGTTAGATTTAGAAAGGTTAGGTAAGGATATATTTGGTTTGAGTAATGACTACATCATATCATTTGGAAAAAAAGATTGTAAATGGTTTGATGTATTTTGCCATGCATCGAATTTTTGGGATTGGCTTTGGGGTGATGGTGGTGTTAAGGATGTAGTTGTCGGTTTGTCCCTGATTTTGACGATGCTTCAAATAGCTTCTGAAATTGGTGATTTGTAATAATATAATGATTCTTAAAAGGCTAATTTGATTAATTTTTAATATTAGCCTTTTTTAAATTTGATTATGAGGAAACCAAAAACAATAATTTATGGAATTATTTTACTTTTTGTAGGCTTTTTTTTGGCAAGTTCGTGTGCATCCTATATATTAAATAAAAATAATTTACTAAGTGAAAACGACATACTTTTTAAAAAGTTACCAAGTCAAAATAAAACTGTTTATTTCCTTGGTTTAAGACACCTTGGTTTGGAAGCTTATTATAAAAATTTATCTACTAAAATTGATAGCCTTAATGCGGCTGAATTTAATTTTATTTTAGAAAGAAAGTCAAACAAAAAAGATTTGCTTCAAACTCAAAAGGATACGATTGCATTCAAAAAATTCAGAAAAATCATGTCGTTTTCTTTTGCTGATAAGGCAGTTCAAAATAAGATAAAATCACTTTTGGATAAATATGAATTAGTTATTCAGCCTGATTATAATGATATGAATGTGAGTCCAAATAGCTCTAAACATGTGGACTTATCTTTAAGTGAAATGATACAAGCTTATGAAGATGAACAAGGAATTATAGAACTTTACGAATGCGATAACGAAACCGATATCAATTCAGATTACGATTGTGATAAAATGCCACGCAAAGAACGTAATTATTTTTTCAATGAAATAGTTCTCAATTCAAGAAACCAACTTATCGTAGATGCCATAAATAATTCAAAACATGACAAAATATTGGTACTTTATGGAGAAAAACACTTCGAAGGTATTTCTGAAATACTAGAAAAACAAAAGTAAAGTTTTTAGCTTTAATAGACTAAAATACATAAAATTTTAAATTAAAATTCAGAAAAGCGTTGATCCAGTATGAAATTGTCGTCGGTTAAAGTTTGAAGAAACGCCAAGAGTTGTGCTTTTTCGGTATCTGAAAGCGGAATGCCAATCGCATTGTTATTCGTATAGAACACCGGATCTAGATTTTCCGTCTCTTCAATGCCAGAATCGTAATGATTCAAAACTTCAGATAAAGTTTGAAAACGACCATCATGCATGTATGGGTAGGTGAGAGCGATATTTCTTAAAGTTGGCACTTTAAATTTATATCGATCTTCGATTTCACCAGTCACGCGTTCGCGACCAATGTCGTTGTATTGCGGATCTATCGGTAAACCATTGTTGCGGTAAGTTTGGTCAGTGAATAAAACTCCTGAATGACAACTGGTACATTTGGCTTCAAAAACAGCTTTACCGGCAGCTTGATCTTCTGTAAACACTGCATTGCCTTGCATGACTTTGTCATATTTGGTATCGGCGGAAACCATCATGACCAAAAATTGTGACAAAGCTTTGAACATATTGTTGGCATCGATATTTTCATTGACAAAAGCAGCAGCAAACAAACTTTGGTAATCTTCATCGGCTTTCAATTTTTCAATGACATTGCCGACGCTTTCATTCATTTCCACATCGGTGGTAATCGGAATAATAGGGAAGGCATCTAAATGCGCTGCCGAGCCGTCCCAAGAAAAATCTTCCATATATGCTAAATTCATCAGTGGTTGGGCATTTCGAGTTCCCAAGGCGCCATTCACACCATGACTGACGATGTGCGTGTGATGCGTGAATGAAAACTCCTGTATGTGGCAAAATCCACAAGAAATGACGCCTGTTGAAGATAAACGCCCGTCATAAAAGAGTTTTTTACCCAATTCGAAACCTTTTTCTGTCGGTGGATTTTCATCTAAATCGTAAGTTGGCGTTGGAAAAAAATCGGGTTGTGGAAAATCCAAAGCTTTATTTTCTTCTTCAATATTTTCATAAGTACTGTCATCGCTGCCACAAGCAACGAAAAGCATAAACAATACAGAAAAATAGAAGATTTTCAACACTGCTTAATTATTTTGAATTTGAAACATTTGAATGGCATTATCCATGATTTTCGGCGCGTTTTCTGGATCTATTTGAATGTCGTCTTTTTGCTGTAAAGACATTTGATGCGTAGCGTCAAATATCTTGGAAACATCTGCAGAAATATCAATTTGCGAATCTGAATCTAGGTTTAAATCTATCGGTAAATTTACAGTTCTGTAATTGTCTAGATTTTGTCCGTGACTACCAACATGATATAAAAAGTTTTCAGGCGCAACTGGCTCTATAAGATGATATTCACCTTCAAATTTCAGGAAAATATAGCCGGCAGACCAACTCCATAACATATCATTATCTTCTGCAGTCGGCACAAAATTATTGACACCATTTAGCGGATAATTGGACTGGTCAACACCAATTCCAAAACGGATTTTTTGGTAATTTCCATTCGGAATATTTGAAAGATTCACAGTCAAGCTTTCTTCAACTTCAGCATTGATTAAGAAATAGCTGTTTTCCACCGTATAAGTAAACCATTCACCGTTTTTATTTTGAAATTGAATATTACTGATGATGTATTTCAATTCAGAAATGGCATAAAATTCTTCTGAATTATTTTCGTAATTTACTTCATTAAAAACCAAATTTTGACCATCCACATGGTGTTCAAAATTGAGATTAAGTTCAACCGTGAAATCATCATCGTTGCTACAAGATGTCAAAATCAAGATTAGGCTTAAAAAAACAAATGTTCTCATCATCATTTCAATTTGAAAATTACAGCATCTTTGTCGCCTTTATTCATTTCAATATCGCCGTTGTCACTTTCTGAACTGCCAACAATAATGAGACTTCCATTTTGCAATTGAATGGCATCATTTCCAAAATCAAGGGCGTCGCCACCAAAATTTTGTTGCCAATTCATATTTCCATCGGCAGAAATGATGAAAGACCAAATGTCGTTTTGTCCATAATTTAGGGCCAAACCTCCATCGGTACTTTTGGAGTTTCCGGTAATCAGAAACTCGCCATTATTCAAAACTTCAATGGATTGCGCTGAGTCAAAATCGCTACCACCATAAGTGTTTTCCCAAATCATGTTGCCTGCGCCATCAAATTTTATCAGCCAAGCATCGGCATTGCCTTTGGCATTGCTAATGTCTTGGTCGCTGCTTCGGGTGTCGCCTGCCAAAATATAATTTCCGTCAGAAGTTGGCACTAAGTCATAAGCGATTTCAATGCTGCTGCCACCAAAATTTTTCTGCCATTCCAATTCGCCATTAGCGGAAGTTTTGACAACCCAAACGTCATAACTGCCTTTGGGATTGGTGATGTCGAAATCATCGCTTTCAGAATGTCCGGTTTGTAGGAAACCACCATCTTCTGTTTGAATGACGGCGCGGCTTCGGTCATTATTGGTACCGCCAAAATAGCGTCGCCATTGCATTTCGCCTTGTGTGTTGAGTTTGATGCCCCAAAATTCGCCAACACCGTGTTTTGCAAAAGATTTTGCAGGTTTTCCTTGGGTGTCAAAATCGTCGTTGCCCTCGCCATCACTGGCGGTCACGTCTAAAAATCCTGAGACAAAATAACCGCCATCTTGGGTTTGGATAATGTCATAACCACGGTCATTTCCAGCAAAACCAATGCTGGTTTCCCATTCAATATTGCCATTGGCATTGAGTTTGACCACCCAAAAATCTTGAAATCCATTGTTGGTGCTGATATCGCCATCATTACTTCGACTAAATCCGGTGACGGCAAAACCGCCATCTGAGGTCGAAATTAGACTTTGACCACGGTCGTCGCTACTGCCGCCAAAAGTTTTTTGCCAAATCATGTTGAGGTTTTGGTCAAATTTCACCAGCCAATAATCACTATCGGTGCTTGTTTTGTCGGTAATATCGCCGTCATTACTTTGGGTAAAACCAAAAGCTACAATTCCTAAATCTTGACTTTCCACCACCGATAAAAAATCGTCCTGCGCACTGCCTCCAAAGCTTTTTAAAATATCGATTTCACCTTGAAACTCAGAAATATCATCTGTGTTTTCAGATGAATCATCATCAGCACTGCAAGCCGACAAAGCGATTAAAATACAAAATGTTATGTAGTGCTTAAAACGCATCATTTAACGATTAATTTTTCGCTGTGCTTGTCATTGATTTTAACCAAATACACGCCAGATTTT
>JBHEPM010000026.1:0-20566 GCA_046260295.1 Psychroflexus sp. | reverse complement strand
TGTTTCATATTTTAAGGAATCATCCACCGCAATGCTGTCTTTGCTTTGCATTTCTCCATTGGAATAGCGTTCCATATATTTTGAATAATAAGCATCGCTATGGCCATTTTCGTAAGGTCGCTGGATGGAACGCCCGGTTGGTGTGTAATATCGTGCAACAGTTAACCGAACTGCACTACCGTCGCCGAGATTCATTTCTCGTTGCACCAAACCTTTTCCGAAAGAACGTCGACCAACAATTGTTCCCCGATCGTTATCTTGAATTGCGCCAGCTAAAATTTCGCTTGCTGAGGCGGTTTTTTCATCTATCAACACAAAAACTTCCTGATCTTCATAATCGCCACGATCTGTAGAAAATGTTTCGTTGATGTCACCATTTTTATTTTTGGTGTACAATAAAAGTTTGTCTTTAGGAATAAATTCATCTAAAATATCAGTGGCTTGTTTTAAAAAACCACCGCCATTGTTACGCAAATCGATGACAACACTTTTCATTTGCGAGGTTTTGAATGAATTCATTTTCGACTTGAATTCATCATAAGTAGATTCTGCAAAACGGCTGATTTTTATATAACCAGTTGTGTCATTCAGCATATAGCCCGCATCGACACTTTTCAGTGGAACGACATCTCTATTGATATCAAAATCCAACAAATTTGATTCGCCATAGCGTTTTACTTTCAAATGAACTTTAGAGTTGATTGGTCCTTTCAAAATATTGGTCAAAGAATCATTATTCATATTTTGACCAAAAAGGGGAATGGCATCGGCGTACAAAATTCGGTCTCCAGCTTGCAAACCTGCACTTTCGCCAGGACCTTTGTCCAAAGTGCGAATCACGGCAATAGTGTCGTTTACTTTATAAAAACTAATACCGATACCGACAAAATCGCCGCGCATATTATCGTGAACGGCTTCGTATTCACTTTGAGAAATGTAAGCGGAATGCGGGTCTAAATTACTCAAAATAGAATTTACCGTGACGTCAACAATGCTATCTGTATTGATTTCCTCGACATATTCTGTGTCAATATAATTGATTAAGCGATTTAGCTTTTGCTTTTTAGAAGACCGATTGGCAATCTCATTATTTGGAAAATCCAGAATATCGCCCAAAATCATTCCACCCGCAAAAGTTATTGCGAGCAAAAGTGGTAGCCATATTTTGGTGCGTTTTGTCATGCTTCTAAATCTTCAATTTGTTCTAATTTAACGCCTGCTTTTCTTAAAAATTCTAAACCAGCATCATCTTTATAATTTTTTTGAAAAACAACTCTTGTAATTCCCGCTTGGTGAATCAATTTGCTACATTCTTTGCAAGGCGAAAGCGTGATGTACAAAGTTGAATTTTTGGAAGATTGCGTAGACGCCGCTACTTTCAAAATCGCGTTGGCTTCAGCATGCAAAACGTACCATTTGGTCATGCCTTCGCCGTCTTCGCAATTGTTATCGAAACCGCTTGGCGTGCCGTTGAAACCATCTGAAATAATCATCCGATCTTTGACAATAATAGCGCCAACTTGTTTGCGTTCGCAATGCGAAAGTTTCCCCCACTCGCGGGCAATTCTGAGGTAAGCTTTATCGAATTTGCGTTGTTTCTCTGTATTCATTTTGAAAATAATTTCGAATATAAAGCGAAAGTGATTTTACAATAGTTAATATGCTGTGTAAATTTGTTTTGAAAAGCATAAATTTTTCAATCTCCAATTTATTTTAATCCATTTAAAATAGCCAATTTTCAGCTAAAATTGGAATTGACATTCCTAAAACGATAGATGAAATGACCAAAATCCAGTCTCTCTTAGAAAATCTGAAAACGTTCTGAATAATGAAACTGAGCAACAAAATAGCGATAACGACCACTATTTGCGCAACTTCTATGCCTAAGGCGAATTCTGCTAGCATGAGTAGCAAACTGTCGCTGTCTTTGGAAAGCATATTGAAATAGGTTGAAAAGCCGAATCCGTGTACCAATCCAAAAAAGAAAGTGATGAAATATAGGAAGTTCACTTTTTGAGAGGCCGTATTTTTTCCGGCAGTGATGATATTGTAAAGCGCTGTAAAAACGATACTGACGGGAATCAGAAATTCTATAATATCAGAATTGACTCGCAGCACATCGTAAGCAGCAAGTGCCAAAGATAGGACGTGTCCAATCGTGAAAAGTGTGACCAGCCAAAATACGCGTTTAGATTCTTTGAAAGAATAAGCAGCGACTAATGCGGATAAAAACAATACATGGTCATAAGCTTTCCAATCTAAAACGTGCTCGAAACCGAGTTTAAAATATAACCAAAAATCTGCCATTTTGTATCTCTTCTAAATTTTGCCATAAAAGTATAGATTTATAAGCGATTAGTTTTAAAATCGTAGCTTTTTGAATAAATATTTTTCTGAATTATTTCAGACACTAATTTTTTGTTTATTTTTGCACTTGTAATTTGGGGGATTAGCTCAGTTGGCTAGAGCGCCACGCTGGCAGCGTGGAGGCCATCGGTTCGAATCCGATATTCTCCACTATCAAAACCCTTAAAGTCTTTTGAATACTGGCTTTAGGGATTTTTTATTTTCTCAGTTGTACGATTCTTGTACGATAAATTTCAAAATCTAAACCATAAAAAAAGCTGTTGAAATTCAACAGCTTTTTTAGTTTTTGGATAATTCAGGATTTTGTTTTGTTCATTTTTTAATGTCTTAAAAGATGAATTCATAATAGATTGGCGAGTCGCTGATTAGTTGCTGCAAATTACTGGCTTTATTTTGACTCAGAATTACGGTTCGACCGTAAAATAGTTACGGTTGAACCGTAAATTTATTTCACAATTATTGCTAAAAGCTTCGCTATGTCCTGAAAATTCGTTTTTATTATTTAGAATTATTCTAACCTCTCAAAATTTGATGGAAATACGACTCTCCCAAAAATCTTTTCTAAATGAAAAAAAATCTAGACAATGCTTTTTTAAAATTTATTCTAACCTATATATTCTCGTTCCAGAAAATATTGAACGATGGCTTCTTTCATCAAAACCGATTGTTCTCCAGGACGAAGCGCAGGAAGTTTAGCGGTGTTGTTGTAATGCGGCCAACCGTCTTCGTCCACAAAATCGAACTCATAAAAGCCATAAGGTTCTAGTAATCTGCAAATGGCAATATGCATTAAGTTGACTTTGTCGTCTTTTTTAAACTTTTTTTGCGGTTGTCCCAATTCTTGAACGCCAACCAAATAAATAATGGCATCTAATTCCATTAATTCGCCGTCTGCAAATTGATTGGACAGCTTCGTTTGCAAATCTTGCCAACGTGATTTTAATACTTCGTCTCTCATAGTTTTGCAAAGTTAATTTCTTTAGCCGATTTTAGTATATTTGGCGTCATGAATGTAATAGATATTGTCCTTGGTATTTTTTTGATTATCGGTTTGGCGAGGGGTTTTCAAAGGGGTTTCGTCATAGAACTGACTAGTGTCATCGCCTTATTTGCTGGCATTTTTGGCGCGCTTAATTATGCTTACTTTGCGGAATCTTATTTTGAAAAATGGTTTGATTGGTCTGAAAACACGATCGAAATTGTGGGATTTTTAGCGACTTTTGTTGTGATACTTATTGCGATTTCAATTGTTGGAAAAGTAATAACGAAAATTATTAACACCATCGCTTTAGGGACTATCAATAGGATTTTAGGTGGAATTTTTGGTATTTTAAAAACCGGATTGATTATCACTGTCTTGTTGATGGTCTTCAGCTTTTTCAATGGTAATAATCGTTTTATCGATAATGAAAAAATTGAATCTTCGTTGATTTGTAGCACAATGGCAGAAATCACACCCTTGATTTTACCGTCTTTAGAAACTTTTATCGACGAGAATCTTAAGGAAAACGATATGCTGAATTCAGAAGCAAAATAAAAAAACCTGACAGAATTTGCCAGGTTTTCAGTTTTTATGCTTTTTCAAAAGACTTTATAACATTTCGACTTTTCCTGTTTTCAGAGAATAAACACCGCCGACAATCTTGATTTCTCCATTGTCTTCCATGTCTTTTAAAATTGAACTTTTTTCACGGACTCTGTCCATGGTAAGTTCCACGTTTTTTTCAACCACAGCCTGAACAAAATCTTTATTGGCAGAGTTGCGTTCACCAGTGATTTTAACAGCATCAACAGCCGGTTTAATGTTGCTGAGCATAGAAGTTATATTGCCAAGTTCAACTTTATCACAAGCCGCGCTGACTGCGCCACAGCTTTCGTGGCCAAGGACAAAAACCAATTTACTTCCTGCGACTTTGCAAGCATATTCCATACTGCCGAGAATGTCGGTGTTTTCAAAATTTCCTGCCACTCTTGCTACAAAAACATCGCCAATAGTTTGGTCTAAAACTGTTTCTACTGGGACACGACTATCAACACAGGATAAAATAACGGCTTTTGGACTCTGACCTCCAGTTGCGCTTTGGACTAAAGACTTATGATTTTTGTCATTGAACTTTTCTTCAACAAATCTTTCGTTCCCTGACAGCAAGTCTTTTAAAACTTGGTCTGGAGACATTAATTCTTGCTCTTTTTTCGTAACAATCTTATCTAATTTCATAATTTTTTATTCTTAGTTTATATTTCTTTTACTAATTTTTGTCAACTGTAAAAAACTCTTTATAGCTATCTGGATTGCTGACCGTACCAATATTTGAGATAATTTTAATATCAATATTTCTATTTTTAGCTTTTATAGCATAATCATCTAAAATTTCTAAAATATCGTAGTCCAAATGTCTAGTTTGCCTAACATCTAATTCAATAAATGAATTAACAGAAACTTCATTCAATTCTTTCATGATGGCTCCTTTATTGAAAAAAGTTACTTCTTCTGCCAATGTCATTTTGATGTGTTTGCCATCTCCATTATTTTC
This sequence comes from Psychroflexus sp., assembly GCA_046260295.1. GTDB lineage: Bacteria > Bacteroidota > Bacteroidia > Flavobacteriales > Flavobacteriaceae > Psychroflexus. Next base: position 15,665 of record JBHEPM010000026.1, on the reverse strand, counting down.
TTCAACGTGAAGAAAATGTGAATTTTTATAACTATTAATCAAAACTACGGTAATTCCAACCGCCAGTCCAAGACCAATGCCTATCAAAAGATCGCCAAAAACAATACCAATAATAGTAATAATAAATGGTAAAAATTGCGATTTTCCGAGTTTAAACATCGTTTTAAATAAACTTGGTTTAGCCAATTTATAACCTACAATAAGCAATACCGCAGCCAAAACACCAAGTGGGATTTTATTTAACAATACAGGAATAAAAATCACAGCTAACAATAACCAAATGGCGTGTATTATCGCTGAAGCTTTGGTTCTACCACCAGATTGAACATTGGCTGAACTTCTTACAATAACTTGTGTAATTGGTAAACCCCCAATTAAGCCAGAAACGATATTTCCGCTACCTTGTGCAAAAAGTTCTCTATTGGTCGGCGTTATACGTTTACGCGGATCTAGCTTATCTGTAGCTTCTACACTTAGTAAAGTTTCCAAACTTGCAACCACTGCAATTGTGATTCCAGCAATCCAAACTTCTGAATTTCCAATAACTGAAAAATCAGGAAATGTAAGTTGGTTTATTAAATCAGAGGCACTTTCAGGTACCGGAACTTTCACCAAATTTGCATCAATAATGCTTAAGCTTGATCCATCTGGCATAAACACAAAATAGAGTATACCAAAAGCGACAGCAACTAAAGGGCCTGGAACAATTTTGAAAAAATTATGTTTTTTTTCTAATACATTAGACCAAAACAATAAAATACCTAAACTTATTACGGTTACCAAAATTGAGCCGATTGACATTTCTGAAAAAGCAGAAGACAAGTTATCCATAGTTTCAGAAAAACCACCACCGATAACTTCATAGCTTTCTGGCAGTCCAAGTGCCACTGTAAATTGTTTTAGAAATATTATAATTCCAATCCCGGCCAGCATGCCTTTGATGACTGAAGACGGGAAATAATAACCTATAATTCCAGCTTTCAGTAAGCCTAGTAAAATTTGAATTCCGCCACCAATAATAACGGCAACAAGAAAAGCTTCAAAGCCTAATGAAGCAATAGCGCTTAAAACGATTACTGCCAAACCAGCTGCAGGTCCGCTTACCCCAAGTGAGGATCCACTAATGGAACCAACTACAATTCCGCCAACAATACCAGCAATTAATCCTGAAAAAAGTGGTGCACCACTGGCTAAAGCAATACCTAAACATAAAGGTAAGGCTACAAAAAAGACAACTATACTAGCTGGCAAGTCTTTATTAAGATGTTTGAACATAAAAAATATTTGAATAGACACATTCTAATAAATGCATCTGAATTGTTAGACAATAAATAAGAAAATAATTACACGTGAATTATTCGTCTAACATCTGGAGGCGGGGAAACAATTTTTTGGTGAATCGTTTTAAAAGTTAAAAAATAAGGCATCTTAACTTGATCATAAGCCTCTAAAACTCTAAAAACCAGAGACAAATCCTTATCTATCATATATTCTGAAGCTGTAGAAACTTTTTCAGAGTTTTCCTCTTCATTGATACTGAAAACAAAACTTATATCTGCATCTTGATTTACCAACATTACCGCTGTTGGCGTGATAATAAGATTGGCAAAAACAAGGAGTACAATGAGGAGTTTAACTTTCAATTTTTGTAAATTTTATGCAAAATTAAAAATTCTCTACGAATACCAAGTCTGTTTCACAACTTCTTAATAGTATTATTTTGAAGCCAACCTTTAGTGCCATCAGGAAGGATAACTTGTTGAAAATCACGAAAACTAGAACCCAACTCTACTTTTGTGCCTTTATTCAACTCAAAATCAACTTCGCTTCTTTGGTTGGGTTCTACTCGAACTTCAACTTGATCTTGGAAAATAATCGCATAATTTTCACTTTGCGCTTCTGAAAGTTGAAAACTTGCAAAACTAAAACTTGCCAAGGCTAAAACAAAACAAAACAGGCTAAAACCAAAAAACAGGCGTTTTGATTTTGATAAAATCGCTCTGAAATAAAACACCAATAGCAACCCGAAAACCAGTGAAAATACTATGCTAACCCAAGCCCAAGTATGTAAGCTGAACCAACTTGTGATGGATTCAAAAAAACGATCTATTTTAGACCTTGGCACTTCCTCAATTTCATCGACGGTTTGGGTTTTGGCAATATTTAAATTTTCAACAACATCAGGGTCGCCAGGGTTAATCTGTAAAGCTTTTTCGTAGTGGTAAATTGCTTTGGCTAAATCTTGATTTTTAAAATAAGCATTGCCCAAATTGAAATACAATTCTGAAGATACCAAACCTTCTTCCAAAATCCCTTGATAAGTTCTGATGGCTTTCTCGTAATTTGCATCGGCGTAAGCTTCATTAGCCAATTCAAACGCATTTTGACCCTGGGCAAAACCGACCAAATTCAGCATCAGAAAAAATATGTAAAACAAGTGTTTCATTTTCATAATTCTTTATCTATTTCTGAAATTACCTGTGCTGCGTTGTCATAATCAGACTTCATATCTTCTCTAGCCGATGGCGTATATCTTGCCATTTCGCAATCTTCCAAAATTCTCAAAAACTTCGTCGTGGCATCCAAACTGACATCTTTCGTTTTTAAAAGTTCTTTGATTTTGTCTTTGCTCATTTCTGCCGTTTGAATTTTCAATTTTGCTTTCAAAAAGTTGTGCAAAGCTCGTTCCAAGGCTTCGTAAAAAGCCTTATTATCCCCAATACTTTTTTTAGCTTCAGAAAGATATTTTTTTGCCAGTTTATTAGCGTGTTTTTGTTTCAATAAAGTCTCATCGGTTTCTTTACTTTGAAGTTGTTTCAAAATCAGCATCACTGGAATGACTAAAAGTGACATTAAAAACAACACCCAATACCAAGTCGATTTGAAAAACTGACTTTTATCAAGCTGTTTTAAATTAGAATTCAATTTGATGTAATTGAAATTATTTCTTGAAGTTATTCTATTTTTTGAAACCGAGCTTTCATTTTCTTCAATAGTTGATTCTTCTTTTGGCGGCTCTGGACCAGAATTTATTTTTATATTTATGGGTGAAGTGGTAGCTTTTTCGTAAGATTCTGTTCTTGGATTGAAATAACTAAAAGTAATCGGTTTTACGGTATAATCACCTTTAAATTCTGGAACAATGGTATAGTTTTCTGTCACATTACCACGCATGCCGCGGATATTTGTACTTATATTTTCTTGACGTTCTGGATCGTAAACTTCAAAAGATGAAGGCGTTTGAATTTTCGGTAATTGAAAAAGTTTCAAGTTTCCGTTGCCACTCACTTTGGTTTTGAGTTCAAAAGATTCCTTGGCGTCCAATTCGTTTTTATTGACACTTGCAGAGAAATCAAATTCACCAACTGCGCCAGTAAAATCTGCAGGTTTGCCTTCTTCAGGAAGCGGTTGCACATTTATGGTTCTGGTATTGGCAGAGAAATCCTTTTCAACAACATCATAATGGCGTCTGCCAAAGAAATCACGGCGATTTGTTGGCACTTCCACTGAAACAGACAATGAAAGTGGTTCAATTTTCAATTCACCAGTTTTTTGCGGATAAAGTACGGTTTTACGCAATTCTACAAAACGATAAGGTTCGCCGCCAAATTCTCCTTCTTTGACTTCTAATCGGTCAATATCTATATTTTGACTCCAAAAGTTTTCAAATTTTGGATCGTCTTTTGGTCGCCAATTTCTAACATTTGTAGTTTTACTCACATAAAGTTTATAAACCACATAAATCCCTTCGTTGAGGTAAGGTTTGGTTTTGCTGACTTCTGCGACCAAATGAATGCCATCTGCTGCTGAAGCGCCAGCGTCATTTTCATTGGGCTTGTCCACTGCGCTGGTAACTTCAATCTCGACTGGCGAGGTTTTATAAACATTGCCATTATAAGTTATTTCTGCTTGCCCAATGCTGAGTTTTCCTCTTTTTTCAGGTTTTAAAGAATAGGTATAACTTTTTTCAAAAGAACTTTTTCCATTTTTATAAGCTTGATTAATGGATTGCATCGGACCGCCCACAATTCTGAATCCATCGAAATTTGGCGGTCTGAAATTATCTGCATTTTGGTTGACTTTAAATTGCACTTTGACCACTTCATTAATACCGATTTTCTCTCTGCTAACTTCAGTTGTAAAGCTGACTTGGGCAAAACTTGCCGTGCTAAAAAGTATAAATAAAAGTAAGCATTTATATTTCATCACTACCAGTCTTTCTCTGTTTTAGATTTTTGCCCTTTGGCTTTTTCAGCATTGATTTTTTCCTGAACATCTTTTTCTTGATTTTCAATGGCTTCTAGCAAACGTTGCACTTGTTCAGGAGACATTTGTCCTTGTTTCTGCTGTGGTTGAGAAGGCTGTTCTTTGTCTTCATCGCCTTCGCCTTTATTTTGTTGATTGTCTTTTTCTTCTTGATCTTTTTCGCCATCATCACTTTGCTCGTCCTGTTCATTCTCGTCCTGATCGCCTTCTTGATCTTGCTGATCTTTATTGTCTTTGTCTTGTTCTTTTTCCTGATCGTCTTCGCCTTCTTCGTCTTTATTGTCTTGGTCTTTGTCTTCGTTTTCGTCTTCGCTTTGGTCTTGATTGTCGTCTTTGTTCTCGTCGCCATCTTCATTTTCGTCGTTCTTTTCATCTTCCAAAAGCGATTTGGCATAAGCTAAATTATACCGCGTTTCTTCGTCATCTGGATTATTTCTCAATGCATCTTTATAAGCTTCAACTGCTTTTTGGTATTGTTTTTCATCCATAAAAGTGTTGCCTAAATTATGGTAACTTTTATGTTTTAAATTCTTGTCTTCAGAAGATTCAATGGCGTTTATCAAACGTTCTCTGGCAGCTTCAACTTTGTCGTTTTCCAAATAAAGATTGGCGAAATTATAATTGATTTCAGCATCATTTTCAGATTTGGCTTCGGCTTTTCTGTAAAGTGCTTCTGCTTCTGAAAAATTGTCAGATTGTGACTGCGCTTCTGCCAACATCCGTTTTACGTCTTTAGACTGTTCGTCTGAAGATTGTGCGCTGAGGCTGAAAATTGCCAAAGCAAAACATAGAAAAAATATAGCTTTACTTCTCATCTTCATTCGGTCTTTCATTAAATAAATTTAAACGTTGCACCCAGGAGGTTTTACGTTCCAAAAACAACACATCTAGTAATACCAAAAATATACCAAATCCTAAAAACCATTGAAATTTACTTTCAAAATCTGCATATTGCTTGGCTTCAAATTCTGTTTTTTCAATTTTCTGCAAGGCTTCTGTAAATTTTTCAACTGCAGTTGACGTGCTACTGCCATCAATATATTGTCCGTTGCCAATTTCTGCAATTGTACTTAAAGTTTTTGAATCTCGTTTTGTGATAACCGTTTCGCCTTGGTTATTTTTTAAATAAGATTCAATGATGCCATTTCTTTTTATCGGAATTGGTCCGCCTTTTTCTGTACCAACGCCTATTGTAAATATTTGAATCCCTTCTTCGTTGGCGATTTCAGCGATTTCTGAGGCATTTTCATCGTGATCTTCGCCTTCAGATAAAATGACTAAAACTTTGTTGGTTTGATCGTCGTCATTATAATAAGAACGTGACATATCAATAGCCTGTGAAATGGCAGTTCCTTGTGAAGACACCATTTCTGTGTTCATACTTTTCAGAAAAGTTTTAGCACTGGCATAATCTGTGGTGATTGGCACTTGAGGAAATGCGCTACCGGCGTAGCCTATCAAACCAATTCGGTCTGCAGCTAGATTGTCGATAATTTCTGTAATTATTCGTTTAGATTTTTCCAAACGATTGGGCGCAATATCTTCTGCCAACATACTTTTTGACACATCCAAAGCAAAAACGATGTCGACGCCTTCACGTTTGACGGTTTCCAATTTACTTCCCATTTTCGGATTGACCAGTGCAATCACAAAACTTGCCAATGCCAATAATAAAACGATGAATTTTAAATTTGTTTTGAAAGTTGAACGATTTGGTGTCAGAATATTGAACAAATCACGATCAGCAAATTTTTTCTGTGTTTTTCGCTTCCAAAATATGTAAAATAAGAAAATAACGACCAGTATGGGAATGACCGCTAAAAACCATAAATAATATTTTTCTTCTAATATCAACATCTAAACAAAGCTTCTAAATAAGGTGAATTTCAATAATATTTCAAGCAAAAGAATTGCGCCTGCAATCATTAAAAACAGCCTGTATTTTTCATCATAATTATAAAATTTGAATTCTTCTATTTCCGTTTTTTCTAAACTATCGATTTCTTCATAAATCGATTTGAACTTTTCGTTATTTGTAGCTCTAAAATATTTCCCATCGGTACTTTCGGCTATACTTTTCAGCAATTCTTCATCTATTTTGACATCTACATTTCTGAATTCAAACTGACCATTTGGTCGAATTGCTACTGGTGACAGAGCTTTCCCATTGCTTCCCACACCAATTGTATACGTTTTGATGTCGTATTCCGTCGCCAATTGTGTGGCGGTGGTTGGATCTATAAATCCGGCGTTATTTTCTCCATCAGATAACAAAATAATCACTTTGCTTTTGGCTTTGCTGTCTTTCAACTTGTTTACGGAAGTTGCTAAACCCATGCCAATAGCAGTTCCGCCTTCAATTGTTTGTGAATATTGCAAACCATCTATGGCGTTCAAAATAATTGTTTTGTCACTAGTCAAAGGTGTTTTTGTATAACTTTCTCCAGAATACACTACCAGACCGATGCGGTCATTTGGTCTACCTTTGATAAAATTTGTTGCAACTTCTTTCAAGGCTTCAAGTCTGTTTGGTTCCAAATCTCGCGCCAACATACTCGCCGAAACATCGACCGCCAAAACAATATCGATGCCTTCATTTTTTTTGACTTTGGTCGTAACATCAACGGTTCTTGGTCTTGCCATCGCAATGATTAAAAATACTAAAGCCAACATTCTTAACACAAAAAGCAATGGGCGTAATTTGGCTAAAGTGCTTTTTTCAAAACCTTGAGTTGAGGAGATTTTCAAAGTTGCACTTTGCCGATTTCTGTTGGTCCAATACCAAAAAATCGCCAATGGAATGGTGAGCAAAAGCCAAAACCAAGCCGGATTTTCAAATGTGAAGTTGTCCAACATTATTTTTTAGATTTTTTAAATTCCACAGCATCAATGATTCGTTTTGCAATTTTATTGGCGTATTCATCTTCATATTTATGAATAATTGTAATTTGCTGATAACCGCCTTGGCTGAAATTCAATATTTGGTATTCTTTTTTGATGTCTTCTTTGGTAATCGGGTTTTCAATAGCGAAACTTCCAAAAACTTTAACGCCTTCCACACCATTGATGGTTTTGAAATCTTCAGTTTTAGAAATAATGTTGTACGCACCTTTGTTTTCAAGATTTTTATAAATGCCGTCTACAGCTTTGTCTAAATCTATTTCTCGGTTTTCTTTAAATTTAATTTGACTGAAAATGACATACAAATCTTTGTATAAAGAACCGCTCATAAAACTTTCTTCTGAAGCGATTTCGTCACGTGAAGCTGCATTGGTATCCAACTCAGTTCTTGTTAAAACGTCGGGGGTGGTCAGCTGAACTGATGGCGTTCCATAGCCGCTAGTTATCCATTCGCCTTCCAAAATTTCTTTGGTTGGATTGCCAAAAACTTTGTCTTGAACATAGTCGAAACCTTTGGTGGCAACAAGTGAGGCTGTACCTGCAATGAGTAAAACAATGAACAAAACACCGCCAATTATCCATTTTTGCTTTTTGCGCTTTTTGGCTAATTCTTCTTGAAAAGCTTTGTCTTTTTTACGCTCTTCATAAGTCGGTTCCGGAATGGAGCTTTGCACTTGTTTGATGAAGCGTTCTATATTTTTTCTGTCACTTTTTAAGGTAATGACATCTGGTTTTATATTGGCAAATTTCGCCAAATCTGCACGTTGAAGTATTTTTTCAAAATCTTCAATCATTTTGTCTTTCAGGTGCAGTTTGCGTTGAGATTTTTTCAGTTTCAACGCATCGATTAGTTCTTTTGTTGTGAATTCTAAAGCTTTGACTTCGATTTTTTCTTCTAAATAACGACGTGAAATATTGGTCAATTCTGAAATGTAATATTTCAATCTTCGCGATTCTAAAACATCACTTTTATCGAGTTCAAGCAAAGAAATTTTAGCTTGTTCAAATGGTGGAATTCTGCGTTTGGCTTCGTCTTTTTTCTTTTTCAATTTGAAAAACAAAACAAATAAACCTGCTAGAATCAAAATGATTAAAAGCGTCCACCAAACCCAAGATGCCACTTGAAATGGTTTTTCAAAAGGAACGTTTGGTTTGACAGGATATAGTTTTTGTTTGGTAGTGTCCACCACCACATCATTGACTTGAATTTTTAAACTGTCTGTGTAGAATGATTTATCGTTAATTTTGACCATTTGCGGCGGAATTGTATATCGCCCGGAATCGAATTGTGTGAGTTTGTAAATTTTCGATAATTTATAAGATTCTGCTTCCAGATTGGTCGTGTCGATTTTCAAATCTTCCACCATTTCCAAAGGCACAAAAGTTTGGTCTTTGGGGAAAGTCACCACATCTTTGTCACTCACTTCTGAAACTTCAATTGTGTAATCAATTTGTTCGCCGATTTTTATAGTATCACGGCTATTTTTGAAAGAAACATCTTGCGCAAAAGCTTGAAAACTGAACACACATAAAACCAACACACAAAATAGCGTTTTGCTTGAAGTCAAGGTTTTATGTGATAAAAATGTATTCATAATTTATTATTCAATTATCTAGATTTGAAATACCCGAGCAGCTTGATTACATAATTTTCATCCACACGCGAACTTAAATATCCCGAACCGCTTAACTTGAACGCTCGCTGAAAATAATCTACCCGATCGCGATAATATTTCTGGTATTTTTTTCTTGTGGAAGCACTTCCAGTATTTACCCACATGGCTTTCCCAGTTTCAGCATCTAGCATTTGCACCATGCCAAGATTCGGCATTTCTGTTTCTTTTTCATCATAAATTCTGATGCCGGTCACATCGTGTTTGTTACCTAGAATTTTCAAAGTGTGTTCGTATTCATCTGTCAGAAAATCGGACATTACAAAAACAATGGCTTTTTTCTTCATCATATCAATCAGATATTTGAAGGCTTTACTCAAATTGGTGGTTTTATTTTCTGGTTTGAATTCTATTAATTCTCGAATAATTCTCAGAACATGTGTGCGTCCTTTTTTGGGCGGAATATAAAGTTCAATTTGATCTGAAAACAACATCAAACCAATTTTATCATTGTTTTTTGTAGCAGAAAATGCCAAAGTTGCCGCCATTTCTGTAATGATATTTTTCTTAAAATTAGCACGTGTTCCGAAGGCTGTAGATTCTGAAATATCCACCAAAAGCATCATGGTCAATTCGCGTTCTTCTTCAAAAACTTTAACGAAAGGTTCGTTATAACGGGCAGTGACATTCCAATCTATGGAACGCACATCGTCGCCAAATTGATATTGGCGCACTTCGCTAAAAGTCATGCCACGACCTTTGAACGTAGAGTGATATTCGCCACCAAAAACGTGGTCGCTCAATCTACGGGTCTTGATTTCAATTTTTCTGACTTTCTTTAGAAGTTCCTTCGTATCCATATTACTTCTTGCTGAACATTTTCAGTTAATTCATTTTATTTTGAATTCTCCTGAGGTCTTTATTTCCGAATTAATGCGGGCTAATTTAAAAATAAATCATTTTTATGGGACTTCAACTTCATTGATTATTTTGCTAATCAAGTCTTCAGATTTTATATTTTCTGCTTCAGCTTCGTAGGTGATGCCAACTCTGTGTCTCAGCACATCGTAAATCACAGCGCGAACATCTTCTGGAATCACGTAACCACGACGTTTGATAAACGCATAACATTTGGCGGCAATTGCCAAGTTGATACTACCACGCGGCGAAGCTCCAAAACTGATGAGCGGCTTGATTTCTTTGAGTTTATATTTTTCTGGATAACGGGTGGCAAAAATAATATCCAAAATATATTTTTCGATTTTCTCATCCATATAAACTTCACGAACAGATTTTTGCGCTCGTAAAATTTGTTCAGTTGAAATAACTGGGTTTACTTTTTCAAAACTGTTATTCAAATTGGCGCGCATCACCAATTGTTCATCTTCAATTTTTGGATAATCGATGACAGTTTTCAACATAAAACGGTCAACTTGGGCTTCCGGCAATGGATAAGTTCCTTCTTGCTCAACTGGGTTTTGAGTTGCCATAACCAAAAAAGGTTTATCCAAAATAAAAGTTTCATCACCAATTGTGACTTGTTTTTCTTGCATGGCTTCCAAAAGTGCAGATTGAACTTTGGCAGGCGCACGGTTGATTTCATCTGTCAAAACAAAATTGGCAAAAATCGGTCCTTTTTTGATGCTGAAATCATTTTCTTTCATATTGTAAATCATCGTCCCGATGACATCTGCTGGCAACAAATCTGGTGTAAACTGAATTCTACTGAAACTGCCTTGAACGGCTTTTGCCAAAGTGTTAATTGCTAAAGTTTTCGCCAATCCAGGCACACCTTCCAATAGAATATGTCCTTGACCTAAAAGTCCAATCAACAAACGCTCTACCATGTGTTTTTGACCTACAATCACCTTGTTCATCTCAGTTGTGAGAATATCTACAAAGGCGCTTTCTTGCTCTATTTTCGCATTGATAGACGCGATGTCTACATTTGATTGTTCTTGTTCCATAATGTATTTCTTATAGCTATATAACAGTAACTTATAATCGGCTGCAAATTCAAAATTTAATTGATTATGTGTTGTTAATGCTTGGTTAAAAATCAATTATTAACGCAAAGCTTATGAATTTTAAGGTGATTTTAATGTTTTGCCGCAATTTCAGAAAATCGTTCGGCTCGATTACATCTTATAAATCCACTGTTCTGGATTGAGTTTAGTCATGTTTTTAAAGAGTTGGAAAAACAAAGTTGTGCGTCCGGAAGATGGATTCCGGGCAACTTCACCAATTTCTTCATCTCTAGTAATTTTATCACCAGATTTTACATAAACTTTTTCGATGTTGTTGTACACAGAAATATAATCTCCATGCCTGACCATAATCGTCATATTGGCGCCTGGAATTTTGCTGATTTGGCTTACAAAACCTTCAAAAATCGCTCTGGCTTTGCCGTTATCTTCAGTGTCAATTCTTACGCCATTACTCATAATTTTGGCAGATTTCACAATTGGGTGTGGATGTTCGCCAAAACGCATAGAAACCACACCAGATTTTACCGGCCAAGGTAATTTGCCTTTGTTTTCTTGAAAATCATTCGCCAAAGCTTGGGCTTCTGGAGTTAATTCAAAAGTGGTTTTAGATTTTGAACCTACTTTTTCGTTTTCTTTTGCAATAGATTCTTGAATAATTCGGTCAATTTCCTTTTCTATGCGAGTTACTTCTTTCTGCTTGTCTTTTAATTCTTTGGCATATTTGGATTTTTGTTGATTGATGCTTGCCAAAAGTTGCTCTTGATTCTTTTTGTCTTTGACCAGCTCATTGCGTGTAATTCGGTTGTCCGCCAAAATTTTCTCTTTGTCTTTTCTTTGTTGAAGCAAAGTTTCGTTGAGTTCCTGAAGTTTTTTGGTTTGTTTTTTCACTTCCTCGCCTTGCTTTTTTCGGTAGCTGGTGTATTGTTTCATATACTGAATCCGCTTGTAAGCTTGCAAAAAAGATTCAGATGAAAACAAAAACATAATGCGGCTTTGGTCAGATTTACTTTTGTAGGATTTTTCAATCATTTTGGCGTAATCTGCCTTTAGTTTTTCCAATTCTTTCCGCAAACGGTCTATTTTATTCGAATTTTCGTTGATTTCTCTGGTGAGTAAATTGGCTTCTTGATTGTTCACTTGAATCAAGCGTTCTGTGGCTTGAATTCGCTTTTGAAGATCTTCATATTCAGTTAAAGCAGATTTGCTTTCAGCTTCAGTAGATTTTAAAACCTTGTTGATATTGTTGATTTCTTGCTGAATGGATTGGCGTTTTGTCTCCAATTCTTTGCGAGTTTGTCCAAAAATGGATAAACCGCAGAACAAAAACAGGATACAATATGTAATTTTAAAATTTTGCATTAAAGCTTTGTTTCTGTATAATTACTCGGGATTGAAAATGGAAATGACAAATCTTCGTCAAAAATAATCGTTCTGTATTCAATATCGATTTGAACGCGTTCATCCATTTTTTTAGCATTTAATTCTATTTTTGAAGGAAATTTTTGCTTGTCAATATCTTGAAATTTTGGATAATTGATTTCTAAACTTTCTTGATTAGAATTTTGTAAAGACTGCGATTTTAATCTGAAATTTTCAGCATTGATTTCAGCGGCATAAGCCAAAGTTTTTTCAATCATTTGGGTGAAAACGTAGGCAGAATTGTTAAATAACATTTCTCGTTTGTCAAGTTCAAACATGGCATTTCCGATTAGCAAATTCTGAAGACTTTGAAAGTCCACTTTAATGCCTAGAAAATCTTTGGCTATGGAGAAATCACCATCAAAATATGTTTGGTTTAGCTTTTCATAATATTGAACCCGTTCTGGCGTAACGTAAATTTTCGCCAAAGGCAAAACGCCCATATATTTGGCACTCATCCAAATGGCTTTGTCTTTTTCAATTCTATAAGTAATGCTGACAGATTGAGAGTCGTCTTCAGATTTGTAGCTAGCTTTCATCCGACCATTTACGGTTTTGAAATCAGCTTGGTTTTTTTCAAAATTCTTCAACACAAGTCTTGCAGATTTTTCTTCTACACCAGATTCTGAAATCTTTTTTGAAGATTTACAACCCACAAATGCAAGAATTGTAATTAGTAAAAAAAGTTTAAAATTTATCTTCATTATTCGGTCATTTCATTTATTTTTTGCTGATAATTTTCAGCTTGGTCGGTTCTTCCTAGCTCTTGAAAAGCGACAGCCAATTCTTTGTAAAACTTCAACTTTAAAGATTCATTATCAATGATATAATCCACGCCATCTTCCAAAGTTTGAATGGCTTGTTCAGTTTCTCCAAGATTACTCAAAGCTAAGCCTTTACTGTAAAAAAGTATGGGTTGCGAAGGAAAAAGTTCCAAAGCTTTGGTCGAGGTTTCCAGCAAAGCTTCAAATTCTTGCAATTCGGTTTCCAGTTGAATGATGTTTTTAATCAACTTGAAATCATTGGGTTTATTGCGCAAAGCTTGGCGATAATTGTCTAAAGCTTTGCCTTTATCTCGTGATTTGTAAAATTCACCCAATTCAGCTTTGCTGGACGTGGCTTTTTCTGAAGCCATGGCAGAATCCAAAACCTCAACAAAAGCGCTTTGTGCTGCGGTGTTTTCAACTGCGAAATCTTTGAATGCTTTGATGACTTCAACTTTGTCTTTTTCTTCCAAAGTTAAACTTTGCACTACCTTTTTACTGTATTTTTTGGCTCCTTCTAAATTTGAAGTCGCAATGAAATTTAGTGCCAATTCTGAATACAATTCAGGAACTTGCGCATCGATTTTTTCTAAATTTTTACCAACTTTAATCGCTTCTTCATTTTGGTTTTCCTTTCGAAATAATCGCATCAAATTGATGTAAGCTCTTGTATCTTCTTCGGATTGTGAAATTCTTTTTTGAAAATAATCAATGCCACTTTGGAAATTTTCACTTTCCTTGTAGATTATCATTCTGAAATCATCCCGAAATTCATCAATGCCTTCCCGATTATCGTAATCATCCAGTGCTTTTAAAGCTTTTTGAAATTCATTTTGAATTAAATACAGGTTGGCAAGTTCTTGAAAATAATAAACGTCTTTTTCTGATAAATATTCAGCTTTTTGAATGGCTTTTTCGTAATTTTTCGTTTCAGAATATAAGTCGAAAAGTTGTCTGTGAATATTGATATTTTCTGCAAACTTCTCACTTTCTAGCGTTTTCAGTAAATAATCTTCCGCCTGATTGTAAGACTTTAAATCGAAATAATTTTTAGCCAATTCGAAAAAAACGGCAGGATTGTTTTCTTCCAATTCCAAACATTTCTGCAAACTTTGGATGGCTTTGTCTTGATTTTCAATGGCGCGTTCAGCAATGGCTTTGAAGAAATATTCTTGAAACTCATCATCATTATTGCCTAAATCGTCAACATTCACATCTTCTGTGGGGCTGTTTTTGTCTTCGTCTTGCGCAAAAATTGGCGAAATACCAAAACAAATCGACGCTAAAGCAATACTGATGAGGTTTTTTTTCATTATTTTTATTCTAAAACTGAATAATCTCCAATACTTATCGTTTTGAAGTTGCCGTCAAATTTAGCGAAATTTCCAATCATGGCATTGTCTAAATTGGCATTGGTGATTTCAGCATTTTCTTGAATCAAGGTGTTTTTGATTTCAGAATTACTCACCAAAGTGCCGTTTCCAATAGACACATTCGGGCCGATTTTGGCGTTTTTCAAAAACACGTTTTCACCGATGAAACATGGTTCGATAATTTCAGAATTTTCAATTTGAACACTTTCAGAAATAAGGTTTTCTTCAGCATCAGCTTTTAGAAAATTCAGCATTCTGCTGTTGGTTTCTACGGTTACATTTTTGTTGCCACAATCCATCCATTCGTCAACTTTGCCAGGTTTGAAAATTGCGCCTCTGGCTTTCATCTTTTCAATGCCGTCGTTGATTTGGTATTCACCGCCACGGATGATATTTTCTTTAATCACGGCTTCAAGTTCAGTTTTTAACTTCGCAACATCTTTGAAATAATATATGCCAATAACTGCCAAATCGGATACGAATTCTTTAGATTTCTCTACCAAATCTGTAATTTGACCGTTTTCATTGAGTTTCACCACGCCAAAAGCTTCTGGATTGTCAACTTGTTTTACCCACATCACGGCATCAGCGTCTTTGTCCAAAGTGAAATCTGCTTTGAAAAGCGTGTCGGCATAAGCAATTACCGCCGGACCTTCCAAAGAATCTTTGGCACACATGATAGCGTGACCAGTGCCTAAAGGTTTGTCTTGATAATAAATGCTGGCTTTGGCCTCCAAATTTTTGGCGATAGATTTGAGTTTATTTTCAATTTCTGCGCCAAAATCTTCAGAAATTACAAAAGCAATTTCGTCAATTTTTTCTTCTAAAACATCGGCAATACTTTCAACCAAACGCTGTACAATTGGTTTGCCAGCAATGGGAATTAATGGTTTTGGAACAGTTAAAGTATGTGGACGCAGACGTGAGCCACGACCTGCCATTGGTACAATTATTTTCATAGTTTATGTCTTAAAAATTGGTATTCTTTGGGTTTCAGAAAGTAAGTCTGTAGTTTCCCATTCGGCTTGTTCACATTTGGCAAAAACCATTTGAGCAATGCGGTCGCCAGATTCGATTTGAAAATTCTCTTGAGAAAGATTGATCAGAATTACGCCGATTTCTCCACGATAATCCGCATCAATTGTGCCTGGTGAATTTAAAACTGTGATGCCTTTTTTTAATGCCAAACCACTTCTTGGTCGGACTTGGGCTTCGTAATTTTTGGGAATTTCAAGAATTAATCCTGTTTTCACCAAAGCGCGTTCAAAAGGTTTCAGAATTAATTTTTCTTGCAAATCCGCGCGTAAATCAACGCCTGCAGATAAATCTGTGGCGTAAGAT
>JBHEPM010000025.1:20705-20963 GCA_046260295.1 Psychroflexus sp. | reverse complement strand
GTCTACAGGAATATTTGGTAAAATGCCATGACCCAAATTCACAATGTATTTGTCTTTACCAAATTCATCAATCATTTGGTGCACCATGCGTTTAATTTCTTTTGGTGGCGAAAACAACCTCGACGGGTCAAAATTACCTTGTAAAGTAATATTCCCACCGCTTAAATATCTTGCATTTCTGGGAGAACAAGTCCAGTCTACGCCAAGTGCTGAAGCTCCAGATTTCGCCATGGTATCTAGCGCAAACCAGCAACCTTT
>JBHEPM010000025.1:580-20695 GCA_046260295.1 Psychroflexus sp. | reverse complement strand
ACTCTTGATAATCTGTTGGTGATAACATGCCGCCCCAAGAGTCAAAAACTTGAACTGCATCTACACCAGCTTCAATTTTGCCTTTCAAATAAGCAATCGTAGTGTCTGTTATTTTTTGAAGTAATTCATGCGCCATTTCCGGTTCAGTAAAACAAAATTCTTTCGCTTTATCAAAATTTTTGGAACCTTGTCCTTGAACACAATAACAAAAAATTGTCCACGGCGAACCAGCAAATCCAATAAGCGGAACGCGATTGTTGAGTTCTTGCTTGGTCATTTTTATGGCATCGTAAACGTAGCCTAATTCTTCGTAAACATCAGGAACCACAACTTGATCGAGTGCTTTTCTGTCTCGAATTGGATTTGGCAACCAAGGGCCAAGACCAGGTTTCATTTCTACTTCAATATTCATGGCTTGCGGAACAACCAGAATATCGCTGAACAATATTGCTGCATCAGTGCCAACTTGGTCAATTGGCATCACGGTGATTTCTGTTGCTAATTCTGGGGTTCTACAACGTGTGAAAAAATCGTATTTTTCTTTCAGCTTCATGAAGTCTGGTAAATATCTACCAGCCTGTCTCATCATCCAAACTGGTGGTCTTTCCACAGTTTCGCCTTTGAGTGCTTTCAGAAATAAATCGTTTTGAATCATCGATTATATTTTAAAATAAGTTTTGAATAATTTAATGTTGACAAATTTACTTAGCTAAAGTAGTTTTACCGCATCTTTCGCAAAATAACTGGCAATCATCGTGGCTCCGGCTCTTTTGATAGCTGTAAGTTGTTCCAACATCACCGCATCATGATCTAGCCAGCCTTTAGCTGAAGCCGCTTTAATCATGGCATATTCGCCACTGACTTGGTAAACTGCAATTGGCAATTCTATTTCATTCGCCAGATCTCTTACAATATCAAGATAGCATAAACCTGGTTTTACCATAATAATATCGGCACCTTCTTCAATATCTGAAAAGCTTTCTTTCAAAGCTTCATTTCTATTGGCAGGATCCATTTGGTAAGTTTGTTTGTTTTTTGGCACATTCGCTTCATCCACTGGCGCAGAATCCAAAGCATCTCTGAATGGACCATAAAATGCAGAAGCAAATTTGGCTGAATAACTCATAATTCCTGTATTATAAAAATGCGCATCTTCCAAAACGCTTCTAATTTCAAGAATTCTACCATCCATCATATCGCTCGGGGCGACAAAATCTGCGCCAGCTTGGGCGTGACTCAGTGCCATTTGCGCTAAAGCGGAATTTGTTCTGTCGTTTACAATTTGACCGTTTTCAACAATGCCGTCGTGACCAAATTTTGAATACGGATCCAACGCAACATCAGTCATGACAAGCATTTCTGGCACAGCATTTTTTACTGTTTTAATGGCACGTTGCATCAATCCATCTGGATTTGTAGCTTCTTTGCCACGATTGTCTTTCAGTTTTTCATCAACTTTTACAAAAAGTAAAACCGATTTCAATCCCATTTGCCAAAGTTCTTTGACTTCTTTCTCTAGCAAATCCAAACTGAACCGAAAATAATTCGGCATAGAATTGATTTCCTCTTTCACATTTTTGCCTTCAACCACAAAAAGCGGCACGATGAAATCGCTTGGTCGCAAATGGTTTTCTCGAGTTAATGCACGAATCGCTTCGTTTTGTCTTAAACGACGGTGTCTTTGTAATGGAAACATAAATGAATTTTATTTGAAATTTGCTTTCCGTTTGTTTAAAAAAGCATCGGTGCCTTCTTTGAAATCTTCAGTACCAAAAGCTTTTCCGAAACTGTCGATTTCAGTTTGGTAACCATTCACACCATTTTTATAATTGTCATTCACTGCTTTAATGGCAGATGAAATGGCTTCCATGGAATTGTTGAGAATTTTACCAGCTAATTTTTCTGCCAAAGGCAATAATTCTTCCACGCTTGTGACATGATTGACCAAACCGTAATTTTTGGCAGTTTCTGCATCTATCATTCCGGCAGTCATAATCATTTCCATAGCGCGACCTTTGCCGACCAATTCGGGTAAACGTTGTGTGCCGCCATAACCAGGAATGACGCCAAGTGAAGTTTCTGGTAAACCGAGTCTGGCATTGTCACTGGCAATTCTGAAATGTGCTGACATTGCCAATTCCAGACCGCCACCTAAAGCGAAACCGTTGACCGCTGCAATGACAGGTTTGGGGAAATTTGCAATATAATCGAAGACCAATTCTTGACCTTTGGCTGATAAATCTTTGCCTTCTTCTACTGAATAATCTGAAAATTCAGCGATATCTGCTCCAGCAACAAAAGCTTTTTCGCCACTTCCAGTAAGAATGACGACTTTTGCATCTTGATTTTTCAGTAAAGCATCAAAAGCTTCGTGAATTTCTTGAATGGTTTCACGATTGAGTGCGTTGAGTTTTTTGGGTCTGTTTATTCGCACAATGGCGATGTTGTCGTTAATTTCGACTAAAAGATTTTCAAAATTCATAATTCTACTGTTTTGGTAATTTTACTGTAAATATAGTGCCTTCATCTATTTCTGAAGTCAATTTTATGTCGCCTTTATAAGTTTCGATGATATTTTTAACCATGCCAAGACCTAATCCCATTCCGCTGGATTTTGTGGTGAAACGCGGTTCGAAAATACGCGCTTGCATCTCTTCAGAAATGCCGACTCCATTATCTTCTATTGAAATATACACCGAATTTTCATCGGTTGAAACTTGAACTTTAATATACGGATTGTTTTTGGATTCGGTGGCTTGAATGGCGTTTTTCACCAAATTGGTAACCACACGAATCAACTGATTTCTGTCGAATCTAATCAAGACTTCGTCAGATTCACTTTGAAAATGAATATTTTGTTCGTTGAAAATATCTAAAGCTAATTTTAAAGTTTCAACAACATTCAGCTCTTCATTTTGCTGAACCGGCATTTTCGCAAAGTCTGAAAAAGCTGCTGCAATGGAACTTAAGTTGTCAATTTGTTGTACCATGGTTTTAGAAAAATCACTGACTTTTGTTTCGATTTCCGGATCTGTGGGGTCAAATTTTCTTTCAAAACTTTGCATGCTGAGTCGCATTGGCGTCAATGGATTTTTGATTTCGTGAGCTACTTGTCTTGCCATTTGTCGCCAAGCTTCTTCTCTTTCAGATTTAGCAAGTTTAAGCGCACTTTCTTCAAGTTCATCAATCATTTGATTGTAAGCTTTGACTAGCGGACGAACTTCTACACTGATGTCGTTCGGAACTATCTTGGGATTTTGTTGCTCCAATCTGGTTTTGGTGATTTTCCGACTGATAGATTGCAATGAACTTGTGATGAATTTCGATAAAAAATAGGCTAAAATGATAGCCACTATCAACATAAAAATGTAAACCTGCGACAGCAAAATCAGGAATTCACGAAGTTCTTTGTCTAAAAATCCATCGTCTTCAATATAAGGCAAATTCAGAATGCCAATGGGTTTAAAATAATTATCTAAAATATAAGTGTATGAAGACTGGTAATTTTGGTCGTTTTTTTGAAAATTTTCAATGTATTTTTTGTCAGCTGAATTGTTTAAAGCTTCAATTTTTTCAGGATCCATTCTGGTTTCTACAGAGTCCATGTAAAATGTGGCGAAAGACGATTTCAATAAATAACCATCCAAATCATAAATATTGATTTCGGTGTCGTGAATGTCTTGAATTTCGTAAATTTTTTCTTTAAAAATCAGTGATAAGTTTTCACTATCTACTGGATATGTGGTTGTTCTCAACACATAATTAATGTTGGCTTTGATAGCGTTTTCTTTGCGATTTAGTTTTTCGCGATGCAGTTCTTTGGCTTCTTCTTTATATTGATGAATTGTGACGCCGGCAATGAGAATAGACGCACCCAAAACCAAGGCAATCATGGAAATGAAAATTCTGGTTCTAAGTGAGCGTTTCAAATTAAACATGCGTAAAAATTATTTTTTGTGTTTCGCTCTGGTTTTTTTGTATAATCTAATGCCAAGCATCAATAAAACTGCCAGACCGATTAATCCAAATAAACCGAAAATCCAGTTGATGGCACTTTTTAAAATTACTAAAAAAACAATTGCAAATAGAATAATGGTGGCGCCTTCATTCCAAAATCGCATTTGGTTGGACGTCCAACGGATGTCATCCTTTTGAAATTGTTTGAAAATTTGGTGGTTTTTCAAATGATATAAAATCAACAAAACCACGAAAAACAGTTTCACATGCATCCAAGGTTCGGCGAGCCAAGACGGAATCAAAACCAGTAGCCAAATGGCAAAAATCGTCGCCAAAATTGCTGATGGCCAAGTGATGATGTACCACAAACGCTTGCTCATAATTTTCAGTTGTTCGCTTAAAATATCAGCGTCTGGTTGTGGTTTTTGTCTGGCTTCAATGTGATATATAAAAAGCCGCGGAATATAAAATAGGCCTGCAAACCAAGTAATTACAAAAATAAGATGAAGTGCTTTGATGTAATTATATTCCATGTCTAGTTTGTTTCGGTTAGAGTTTTAAAATATCAAATGTTGAGCGTTTTTGGTCTTTTATATTGAATTTTGAAAATGAAAATTATTCTGTTTTCTCTAGTAAAATTTTTACTGCTTTCAGAGTTTCAACCTCATCGCAAGCTATTATTTTTTGCATCAATTCAATTTTTAGTGTATCGATTTCGTTTTGAGTCATGATTTTGCTTTTATAGAAAGTTACTAATCATCTGAAATTAATAGTTTTTATTGTAAAAACAGCGTAGAATTATTCTACTGAACTAGGTTTTATAAAAATACGCAGAATCTAGGAATTAGCTTAGGATTGATTTTTTAATCTTGGGAGACTTTGGATAAGTTGAAAAAATCTTTAGATAAAGCATTTTCAAAGCCTTTTCTTAGATGATATTAGTTTTCGCGTTTCCTTTTAAATATGTTTCTGGTGTCAAAACAGCAAGTTTACTTTTTTTGAAATCTTTTATATTCCGGGTCAATATTATTTTTATTTCTCCATTTTCAATCGCTGAGAAATTTTGCAAAGCATCTTCGAAATCTTTAAAATTGGAATTTAAAGCACCAAAAACAACCTCTTGATCCATCGTTGTGATTTCTATTATATTCAAAAGTTGTTTTATTTTTTCGATTATAATTTCGTGTTTTGCTGATTTTCTAAGCATGTAATACACATTACAAATTATGATTGGTGTTGTAAACGCTTTAATTTTATTTTCTTCGCATAAATTGAGAATTCCAGTTGCAAATTCTGCAAATGGTTCACGATCAAAAAAGAAATCCAGTATTACATCTGTATCAATGAGAACTTTATCCATTTACAAATATTTTTCCTTCAATCGGTTTCTAAGTTCTTTTTTGTAATCCATATCTTTTTTGGGCATTTTAAAAGAACCTTTTAGAGATTTCACAATGGGATTAAGTTTTTTAGCCTTCTCTTTTTGATCTTCTTTGGTCAGGGTTTTTAAATAGTTTTCAATTATATCCGACAAGCTGCGATTTTTATCTTTTGCATATTCTTTGGCTCTTTTTATAATTTCCTGCTCAATTGTTAGGGTCAATTTCGTATTCATCATTCATTTTTAAAGGATTTGATACAAATATAAAAATAAATTTTTTGCACGTGTTTATTTTTAATAAAAAATACGCTTCTCCTATTTTTACTGACTCGTTTTCAAATTTAAACGTATTTCTCTGTTCAGAAAAAAGCCGGTAACAATGGTTGAAATCAGGTCGGCTAACGGAAACGAAATCCAGACGCCTAATTCTCCAAAATATTCTGGTAGAATGAAAATGAGCGGAATAAAGAAAAATCCTTGTCGAGTTAGCGTCAGTAAAAATGCTGGCGTTGCTTTGCCGATGGCTTGAAAATAAGCAGAACCAATAAGTTGTATGGAAATGATAGGAATGGCAGCAAAAACCCAGCGCATTGCCCCGGGAGCATCGTTTAAAACTTGTTCATCTTTGGTAAAAACCGTGACAATACTTTCTGGAAAAATCATAATTACACCAAATAACAAAATCGCTACTGAAGACGCATAAATTATAGCTTTATTGATGCTTTCTCTAACTCTGGCAAATTCTTCTGCGCCATAATTATAACCAGCAATTGGCAAAAAGCCTTGCGTGACGCCCAAAACAGGAAACAATGCAAACATCAGCATTCTGGCAATAATTGCATAAGTTGCGACTGAAGATTCTCCACCCAATTCAAACAAAATATTATTCAATAAAAGATAAGTCACACTGACTACAGCTTGTCTGGATAAAGTGACAAAACCCAAAGCGCTGATTTCTTTTAAAATTTTTCGATGCAATCCGAAATCTGCAAATCTGATTTTCAATTCTGAATTTTTGGATAAGAAAAACCAGACAATATAGCCTAAACATAAAATATAAGAACCCGTACTTGCCCAAGCCGCACCAAGCATGCCATAATCTAAAACATTGATGAACAAATAATCCATCAACAAATTTCCAACGGAAGGAATAATCATGGCAACCATGGCAAATTTTGGTTTGCCCTCCGCACGAATTACGCTGTTGCCCATCATGGCTAACGCCAGAAAAGGAACGCCATATAAAACAATGCGATAATAAATTTTAGCCGGCTCAAAAATCTTGCCTTTTCCACCAAATGCTGGAATCAAATCATTGATAAAAACCAAACCGATGAGCGCAAGTAAAGCAGTAAGTAATACGGTAATCGTAATTTGATTTCCAAAAGTTTTTAAAGCTTTTGGGCGATCATTTTTACCCAAGGCTCTGGAAATAATGGAAGAACCGCCGATGCCAATTGCCATACCCAAAGCAGCAATGAAAAAAGAAACAGGCAAAACTACATTTATTGCAGCAATAGCTGTAGAACCAATCCAGTTTCCAACAAAAATAGTGTCCACCAGAATATTGATGGACATCACCAAAATGCCAATTGACGCCGGAACGGCTTGTTTAATCAGCAATTTACCAATTGGTGCATGACCAAGTTCTTCTGAACTAACTTTCGCCATTTACGACACTTTCGTTACTTGTTGATTTGCCCATTCATCTATCCAACGACTCAAGGTTTTCACCCAATCTTCACGGTCGTTCAAGCAAGGAATAAATTCAAATTCTTTACCGCCAGATTCTTCAAAAATTTCACGCGCTTCCATGTTTATTTCTTCCAAAGTTTCCAAACAATCAGACACAAAGGCCGGAGAAACCACCGCCAGTTTTTTGGTGCCTTCCAAACCTAACTTTTCTACAGTTCGGTCGGTGTAAGGTTTCAACCACGGATCAAATCCAAGTCTGGACTGGAAAGATGTACTGTACGTGCCTTCTTTCAAATTCAAAGTTTCGGCAACTTGTCTTGTCGTTTCAAAACATTGGTGGCGATAACAAAATTGATGTGCTTTGGATGGCGTTTGACAACAACTGCCATCTATTTTGCAATGCGAATTAGTAATATCACTTTTCTTGATATGTCGTTCTGGCACGCCGTGATAACTAAACAGCAAGTGGTCGTAGTCGAAATGATCCAAAGCTTCGCCAATACTTCTGGACAACACCGTGACATAATCCGGATGATTATAAAACGGTGGCAAAGTGGTAAATTCCATTTTTGGGAACTTTTCTCGGCGTAATTCTTCTGCTAAAACCAAAATCGTTTCGGTTGTTGCCATGGCAAACTGCGGATAAAGCGGCATCAACAAAACTTCATCAACGCCTTGGTCGTGCAATTCTTGCAAACCTTGTTCTATAGAAGGTTCACCGTAGCGCATAGCTAATGAAATCGGTACGCTTGTCATCTCATCTATGCCTTTTTGAAGTCGTTCTGACAAAACAATTAATGGCGAACCTTCATCCCACCAAATTTTAGAATAAGCTTCCGCCGATTTTTTGGGCCTTGTGTTCAACACAATGCCTTTTACTAAAATAGACCTGAATATTTTAGGAATATCTATCACCCGTTCATCCATCAGAAACTGACCGAGATATTTTTTGACATCTTTAGGATCCGTAGATTTTGGCGAACCTAAATTTACTAGTAAAACTCCTTTCATAATTTAGAATTCAAATTTCACAAAGTTCAAAATTAAGACCTATAATTTTAACAAAAGCCAATTTTGATAGAATGTTATGATAAGGCTAGTGTTTTGTTCTATTGAAAAAATAAAAGCCAACACAATTTTCAAAATAATTCACATTTGTTTTTTGAATGGTTTTCAATTTAGTCTAAATTTGAAAGCATTCCGTACTTATGTCAAAACAACTGGATTTTTCAATTTTTGAGCAATGGTTTTCATCTAAAAACTGGACGCCATTCGGTTTTCAAAAAGACACTTGGCAAGCATTTTCCAAAGGCAAACACGGTTTACTGAATGCACCAACCGGCAGTGGAAAAACTTATGCCTTGTGGGTGCCGATTTTAGCCAATATCAATGCTAGAAATTCAAAAACTGGATTACAAGCCGTTTGGATTACACCACTCCGGGCACTTTCTATTGAAATAAAACAAGCCGCCGAACAACTGATTGATGATTTGAAATTCGACATCAGTGTTGGTATTCGCACTGGCGACACGCCACAAAAAGAACGTGCCAAACAAAGTCGAAAAATGCCAAATCTGCTCATTACCACACCAGAAAGTTTGCATTTGCTTTTGGCTTCCAAAAATTATCCAAAAACTTTTCAAAACTGTTTTGCCATCGTCATAGATGAATGGCACGAACTGCTTGGCACAAAACGCGGCGTCCAAACAGAATTGGCTTTATCCAGATTGAAAACAATCAGTAAAACCTTAAGAATTTGGGGGATTTCTGCCACAATTGGCAATTTAAATCAAGCTCGTGAAGTGCTTCTCGGTCACAATTCAGAATCTTTGAAAAATTCAGTTTTGATTAAATCAAACTTGAACAAAAATATTCAAGTTGAAAGCATTATTCCAAAAACCATGGACAAATTTCCTTGGCGTGGACATTTGGGATTGCATTTATTAGCTGAGGTTATTCCTATTATAAAAGCTTCAAAAACAACGCTTATTTTTACAAACACAAGGTCACAATGTGAAATTTGGTTTCAAAAGATTTTAGAAAACCATCCTGAATTTGCTGGTGAATTGGCAATGCATCATGGCAGTATTGATAAAAATACCAGAATTTGGGTTGAAAATGCCATTAGAAACGAAACCTTAAAAGCTGTGGTTTGCACTTCTAGTTTGGACTTGGGGGTAGATTTTGCGCCGGTAGAAAGCATCATCCAAATTGGCGGTCCAAAAGGCGTTGCCAGATTTATGCAACGTGCCGGACGCAGCGGACATCAACCAGAAAAAACCAGTAAAATATATTTTCTACCTACTCACGCCATCGAACTCATAGAAGCTTCTGCCTTGCAAAAAGCAGTTAAAAATAAAGCTGTTGAAGAGCGTTTGCCTTACCTCAACAGTTTTGATGTTTTGGTGCAATATTTAACAACTTTGGCAGTTTCAGAAGGATTTTATCCAGATGAAATTTTTCCTGAAATTCAATCTACATTTTGTTTTCAAGCCATCACAGAATCTCAGTGGAATTGGGCGTTGAATTATATCACAAAAGGTGGCGAATCGCTTCAAAATTATGACGATTACAAAAAAGTTGAAATCGAAGCTGATGGGAAATTCAAAGTGAATCATCGCGGCATTGCAATGCGACACCGATTGCAAATAGGGACAATTGTCAGTGACGCAGTGCTGGGTGTGAAATACATGAAAGGCGGTTTTATCGGCTCGATTGAAGAATGGTTCATTTCAAAATTAAATCCAGGCGATGTGTTCACCTTTGCAGGCAGAAATCTGGAATTGGTTCGAGTGAAAAATATGCAAGTTTTGGTCAGAAAATCAAAGTCGAAAACCGCTAAAGTGCCTAGTTGGATGGGCGGAAGACTCACCTTGACTTCACAAATGAGTGCGTTGCTGAGAGACGAACTTTACAATCAAAATTCTAAAAACCAAAGTCGAGAATTGAAAGCCCTTCAACCTATTTTTGAAAGGCAACAGCAAGAATCCATCGTTCCGAAACCAGATGAATTTCTGATTGAAACTTTTAAAACGCGAGACGGATTTCATCATATTTTTTATCCGTTTGAAGGGCGTTTTGTGCATGAAGCTATGGGAAGTTTACTAGCTTACCGCATTAGTTTGCTGTCGCCAATTTCGTTTTCTTTGGCTTTTAACGATTACGGATTCGAACTTTTGTCCGACCAAGCCGTTGATATGGAATCTGTGCTTGATAACAATTTATTCAGTTCTGAATATTTACTGGACGATTTACAAAAAAGCCTGAATGCCACAGAAATGGCAAGGCGAAAATTTCGAGATATTGCCGTTATTTCTGGTTTGGTTTTTACCGGTTATCCTAACAAAATGATTAAAAACAAACATTTGCAGTCCAGTTCGCAACTTATTTTTGATGTGTTCAAGGATTTTGAACCTGAACATTTGCTTTTTCAGCAAGCTTTTACAGAAACTTTTGAGCATTCCTTAGAACAAGGTCGTTTGCAAAAAGCTTTGGAACGTATCAATTCACAGCAAATAATTTGGAAATCTTGTCAAAACCCAACACCATTTTCATTTCCAATAATCACCGATAGATTGAGAGAGAAATTGTCTTCTGAAAAACTCAATGATAGAATTCAAAAAATGATAAAAAAACTTCAGAAGAAGTCGTGAGTTAAAAATTGAATTTAGAATTTGACTTTTTAAATTTCATTTCAGAATGCTGAAAAAATCTACTTTTCCGCCAAAGATTTAAAATTGATTTTTCATACGAAGACCGCAAATAAAAATCACGAAGTTTGCTTTGCAACCGAGTGTCTTGGCTTTCAGAAATTCAAACAAATTCAACACCTTTAGCTTTTAATTCTTTTTTCTGCTGATTGAATTTATCTTCATCTAAAGCTTTGGTGGCTTTTGTGATTAATTCAATTTTAAAACCTTCTTTTAGCGCGTCTTTGATGGTAAAATATACACAAATATCGCCGGCAAGTCCACAGACAGAAATTGTTTCAACCTTTTTTTCTTTCAAATAACCGGCCAAACCAGTTGATTTGTCGTGATTGTTATCGTAGAATGCACTGTAACTGTCGATTTCAGGATTGGTGCCTTTTCTAAAAATAGCTTCAACTTTTGTTAGATTTAGTTTGGGATGAAATTCTGCGCCCTGACTGCATTGCACACAATGTTCCGGCCAAAGTGTTTGCGGATTTCCGTCGATTTCTATTTCATCAAAAGCATTTTTACCTTCGTGATTAGCTGCAAAACTCATGTGGTTTTTTGGATGCCAATCTTGGGTTGCCAACACCAAATCATAATCGTTTTGAATCGCATTTATTTCTGGAACAATTTGGTCGCCATTTTTCACTTCCAAGTTTCCGCCGGGCATAAAATCGATTTGTGCGTCAACAATAAGTAGAGTTTTCATAATTTACTTTTTATATTTTGACCTTAATTTTTCGCGTTCATCCATGAGTTCATCGGTGATTCCAATTTTGTAAATGTGTGGATTTTCGAATCTTTTAAATTCTTCAGGCAATTCATTTAAGCGAGATTTGCTGTATTTCTTTATTTCTGAAAGCGATTCAGTTTCAATTGAAATTTCACCTTCACGCATCACTTCATTCAGCAAAGGTTCTGCAGAACAATTGGTGAATTCAACAGTTTTGGAAAAATCAAAAGGGTGATTCATTTTGCAAATCGTTTTTTCGTCTTTTAAAGCGATGGCGTCTGCGCCTGCCAATTCACCTTTAGAATTTCTAATTCTGAACACTTGTTTGCGATGTGGTAAAGTGAGTTTAGAAAGATTTTCTGACAATTTTATTCTCGGTTCGCCATCAGCAAAAGCCAGTTTGTATACGCCGTCCAAAGCGCCATCGGGATTTCCGATGACTAAATTTGTGCCAACGCCAAAAACATCTATCGGACCGTTTTGCTCTTTCAAACTTTTTATGACGTATTCGTCGAGTTGGTTGGAGGCGGCAATTTTCACGTCTGAAAGTCCAGCTTCATCTAAGGCTTTTCGGCATTTTTTGGCGAGATAAGATAAATCGCCGCTATCCAAACGAATGCCTTTGAGTTTTTCATTTCTCGATTTCATTTCCAAACCCACTTTAATGGCATTTGGCAGACCGCTTTTCAATGTGTCGTAAGTATCGATGAGTAAGACTGTATTTTCTGGATGGCTTTTGGCGAAATCACGAAATGCATTCAACTCATCATCATAACTTTGAACGAATGAATGCGCCATTGTACCAGAAATTGGAATGCTAAAATCTCGTCCGGCTGTGACATTGCTAGTTGCATCAAAACCGCCGATGAAAGCGGCACGACTTGCAAAATAAGCACCAGTAGATTGCGCACGACGCATCCCGAAATCTATTAATTTGGCGTCTTCTGCGGATTTTCTGATTCTGTTGGCTTTGGTGGCAATTAGGGTTTGAAAGTTTAGGATATTCAAGAGAAGTGTTTCAATAAGTTGAGCTTCTACCATATTGGCTTCAACCTGAATAATCGGGCGGGTTGGAAAAATAATATCGCCTTCTTTTGAACTATAAATATTGCCCTTAAATTTGAAATCTTTTAAGTAATTCAAAAAATCTTGATCAAAATTTTGAGATTTTAGATATTCAATGTCATCTGTAGAGAACTTGAAGTTTTTCAATGCTTCTAATAAAGTTTCCAGACCTGCAAAAATAGCGTAACCGCCTTCAAAAGGAAGTTTTCTGAAAAAATAATCAAAAACGGCTTTGTGCTGGTGTTTGTTTTGTTGAAAATAGACTTGTGCCATACTGATTTGGTACAAGTCGGTATAAGTTGCAGTTATATTTAACATGTTTTTCAGTTTTAATCAAATTTAATAACTGAAACTTCAACGGGCTTAATTTTAATTATAAAAGATTCCTAATTCTAAAGATTTTATTAGTTTTTAGATTTCGTTGGCACCTCAAAACAAATCCGAGTGCCTTTGTTTTCTTCAGAAAAATCTACCCAAATCAAGCCGCCATTTTCTTCGATAAAGTTTTTGCAAAGTAAGGTGCCAATGCCTTTGCCTTTTTCTGATTTGGTACCAATGGCAGAGACAAGATTATTATTTTTGAATAAGCTTTCGGCTACGTTGTGACTCATGCCAATACCAGTGTCTTGAATACAAACCCTATCGGAACCATCTTTTTTGATTGCTGAAATGGTAATCTGATCGCCTCCGTCGGTAAATTTCAAAGCATTGGAAATTAGATTCCTTAAGACCAATTTTAGTGAATTTTGATCTATGAAGATTTCATAGTCTTTGTCTACTTTATTGATGAAAGTTACGTTTTTGTCTTTCAAAGTTGAATCGAAAAAGCTTTGTTTGCTTTGGATTTCTTCGTAGAGATTCAATTGTTTCTTTTCAATATGTGATTCATTAAGCGATTCACTTGCCCAGTTCAGCAAATTGTCGATGAGCATTCTGGTGGATTGTATATTTTTGTTGATTTCCGGCAACCAAGCTTTTATATCTTTTTC
The DNA here is from genome assembly GCA_046260295.1 of Psychroflexus sp. Classification (GTDB taxonomy): domain Bacteria; phylum Bacteroidota; class Bacteroidia; order Flavobacteriales; family Flavobacteriaceae; genus Psychroflexus. The sequence goes on along the minus strand of JBHEPM010000025.1, from coordinate 7,180 downwards.
ATCGAGTTGATTTTTGTTGTATAAGTCAAACAGTTGACTCAAACTATTCAGCGGACTTCTGAGGTCATGAGATATGATGGAAAAAAGCTTGTTTTTTTGGTCGTTGGACTCATTGAGTTTTTTGTTTTTCGACTGAATTTCTTGGTTTTTGTCAATTAATATTTTGTTGGTTTTGTTTTTATTAATTCTATGAATAAGTAGCAAAATGGTGATAAACAGTAAGATTGCCAAAACAATGCTGAGGTAAATAATGTAGTTTTCTCTGTTTTTGACTTCAAGTTCTTTTTTGAGTAACTTTTTTTCATTTTCAAGCTTCAATTTATCAGTAAGATTGTCGTACCCAAGTTCGGCTTCCAGCTTGCCAAGTGCGCGACTTTTCTCTTTGTCGAATAAACTGTCTTTTAGTTTGAGGTGAGTTTCTAAATATTTGAGCGCATCCTTATACTCACCTTTCTCACTGTAAATTTCATAAAGCAATTCTGAAGAGGCAGAATGTTCTTTCAAAGCGCCTATTGATTCAGCAATATTGTGTGATTCCTTGGCATAATAATAAGCTGAATCCAATTTATTTTCTTTCTGATATACTTTCCCCAAACTTGAAAAAACTAATGCCGCTGTGTAGTTATCTTCAATTTCTTTGACTATTTTTTCAGCACTTTTAAGTAAAGACTTTGTCTCTTCATATCTTTCCTGACCAAATTTTATGGATGCTTGCGCGTGGAGGTTGAGTGCAATATTCGATTTTCGATCTTGTTTTTCGAAAATTTCATAAGCTTCTTGAAGGTTTTTTATTGCTTTATCAAAGTTCTGCTTGTTTTCTTCAATCATAGCAATATTTGTTAAGGTTGAAGCGTAAGTATTAACATCTATATTTTTGGTGATTTCTGAAGACTTTGTGTAGAGTTCCAAAGCCTTGTCATCTTCATTTAGATTGAAATAGTTGTTCGCCAGATTGTTTAGAATGATAGATTCTAACCTCGGATTGTTGATTTCTCTGGCAGCGACTAGCGCGTCTTCAAAATAGGCAATAGATTCGAGATAATAACCTTGTTTTCTAGCAATATTGGCAAGGTTATTATTGATTCCTACTATGGAACGTGTTTGATTCATTTCTTTGAATACTTCTAAACATTCTTTAAACTTTTCTTTAGCCAGTTCAAAATTTCCATGATATTCTGCGATAACACCTTGTGAACTAACAATTGCAGCGTAAGAAGCTTTGTCTTCCAACTTTTTATTGACTTCTAAAGCTTGGTTTAGCAAACTTGAAGCTTTTTCAAGATCACCTCGCTCTGTGTAGATTGTAGAAACATTTACTAAATTGTCTAAAGTGCCTTGACGATTACCTGATTTTTCATGAAAAGTCCTAGCTATATTGAACTTTTCCAAGGCTGTATCATAATCTCCGGTATATTTTAGTAAAATGCCGTAATTATTGTAGGCTTTGGCTAGCATTTCATAATTTTCAATGGATTCAAAAATCTCGATGGCTTCATCTAACTTTTCGAAAGATTGGTCGGGTTCACCTGAATAAAAATGATAAATTGATTGCAATCTTAAAGCTGCACCTTCACCTTTTGGATAATCAATTTCTTTTGAAATATCGATAGCTTTTTGGGTGTAAGGCAAAATACTATCAAAGCTTACGTTGATAAATTCAAAACTGATATCATTGAGCAAGTTGACTTTTAAGGTATCTAATTTTGCTTTTCGAAGTTCAGTTTTTAAACTATCGATTTTCGGATTATTTGCGTAAACTAGCGTCGACGCAATAACAAGACAAATGAAAAGGACGTAAACTTTCATTTAATTATATTTCATAATAAAATGCTAATTTACTTAAAATAAATACATCTACACAACATTAGGCTGTAAACATTCTATTTTATGCAGATTTTTAAATTATATTTAAGAATAAAGCAATTTTTATGAAATTTTAGAACAAATATTTTATTTCAAAGATGTGTTTTCAATAAGCTTTACGATCACCTTTCAATGCATTGTAAATTGTTTGAAACATAATTTTGAGATCCAGTAAAAGCGACCAATTTTCTAAATAAAAAATATCGTATTTTACTCTATTTACAATATCCTCATCACTTTCAACTTCACCGCGAAATCCGCTGACTTGTGCCAAACCTGTGATGCCGGGTTTTACGAAATGCCTAACCATAAATTTGTCTACATTTTCCGCATACATGTGGGTGTGACTGACCATGTGCGGCCTAGGACCGACTACGCTCATATCACCAAGCAAAACATTATAAAATTGGGGCAACTCATCCATACTGGTTTTTCGGAGAAACTTACCAATTTTAGTGATGCGTTTATCATTTTTGCTGACTTGGTGCAAATCTGCTTCAGGATTTGGTTTCATGGATCTGAATTTGTAACAATAAAATTCTTTATAATCCAAACCATTTCTTTTTTGCTTGAAAAAAACGGCGCCTTTGCTACCTAATTTTATAAAAATAGCTAAAATTGGCACCAACCAGGACAGGACTAAAACAAGTACTAGTAAAGATACTACAATATCAAACACTCTTTTGATAAACTTATTGATTGGTTCTTCAATAGGAATTCTTCTAAGCGATAAAATAGGCAAAAATCCATAGTATTCATAATTGAGTTGTCGGGAATAAATATCTTTATTGTCGGGCAGAAATTTTAAAACTTTGAGATTATTATCTGCAAAATCAATAATATCGTTGAGTTTATCATTTTTAACTTCAGCCATTGAACAGTAGATTTCATCAATTCCATTGGTTTTGATGTAATCAAAAATTTCGTCTAAGGTGACTTCTTTTTTGGCAAAATCAAACATTTTTTCACAGTGGTAACCATATTCAGGTGTGCTGTCAAAAAATGATTTTAGTTGTCTTGTTTTGGCGTTTTCACCAATGATAACTGTCGTTCTGTAATTTCCGCCTAAATCTTTTCTATAACTTTTCAACAAGTAATAAATGGAAAGTTTAACGAACAAAATAAGTCCAAAAGATTTGCCTAAATACAAAAACATTCTTGAAGAATCTCTGGCTAATTCATTATAAAACCCAAAAAAAGCAAAAATGATAAGTGTGAATAAAATAGCTTGTAGTGAGGTTAAAGACAGAATCCTAGTCACTTTGGTGAATCTATAAATCTCGTAGAAATTAGATTTTAAAGACAATAAAACCCATGACAAAATTACATATGCGCAAAAAACGAAATACGTAACCGGTTCAAATTGAAATTGTTGGGCTAAGAATACCAAAATTCCAATATCTATGATATATGAAATGGGTCTTAATAATCCGGAATAACGTCCACTTTTTGCTTTCATTTAGACTCTTCTATTTTCTGTTGTGTTCTGAAAAATCTTTATGCGCACTTCGGTGTAACTCTTCTGCTGAAAGCGATTTAAAATAATCATAAGTCAGCTTCATCCCTTCTGAACGTCCCACTTTAGGCTCCCAACCCAAAACTTCTCTTGCTTTGGAAATATCTGGTTGGCGTTGCATCGGGTCGTCTTTAGGTAAAGGTTTAAAAGATATTTTCTGTTGAGTTCCTGTTAATTTGATGATTTCTTCAGCAAAATCTAAAATGCTAATTTCATGTGGATTACCGATATTCACCGGTTCGGAATAGTCACTCATCAAAAGCCGGTAAATGCCTTCGATTTGGTCGTCGACATAGCAAAATGAACGTGTTTGTGAGCCATCGCCAAAAACCGTCAAATCTTCGCCACGTAGAGCTTGACCGATGAAAGCAGGAATCACACGTCCGTCATTCAGTCGCATTCTTGGCCCGTAAGTGTTGAAAATTCTGACAATTCTAGTTTCCAAACCATGAAAACGATGATATGCCATCGTAATGGATTCTTGAAATCGTTTAGCTTCATCGTAAACGCCACGTGGTCCAATGGTGTTTACATTGCCATAATAAGTTTCTGATTGTGGATGGACTTGCGGATCGCCATAAACTTCTGAGGTTGAAGCAATCAAAAGTCGGGCTTGTTTTGCCATCGCTAATCCTAATAAATTATGCGTGCCAAGTGAACCAACTTTTAAGGTTTGAATGGGAATTTTCAGGTAATCGATTGGACTTGCTGGTGAAGCGAAATGTAAAATGTAATCCAAATCACCAGGAACATGGACAAATTTGCTCACATCATGGTGGTAAAACTCAAAGTTTTTCAATTTGAAAAGATGCTCGATATTTTTTAAGTCTCCAGTAATCAGGTTGTCCATCCCAATGACGTAGAAATCTTCTTCGATAAATTTATCGCAAAGGTGAGACCCTAAAAATCCTGCTGCACCGGTAATTAAAATCCGCTTCATAAATTTGATTTTCTCTGAAATTCACTCAGATTACAATTTTAAGCATTTTTATGGCTTTAAATACGCTTTTAAGACTAAAAAAATAAATTTGGTATTGCCAATCAAATAGCGTTTCCACATGCGTTTGGGTTCTTGAATGACTCTATAAAGCCATTCTAAACCTGATTTTTGCATCCATTGTGGAGCACGTTTCACCTTTCCGGCAACCACATCGAAACTGCCACCAACGCCCATAATAAAATTGATATTTTGCAATTGTTTGCTGTGGTCGAATAAAAAATTTTCTTTTTTTGGTGAACTCATGGCGACAAACAAGATTTGTGCCTCGCTATCTGAAATTTGTTTAGCAATTTTGAGTTCTTCGGATTTGCTAAAATAGCCGTTTCTGTAACCCGCAATAAGCGATTTTGAATATTGGTTTTGGTATTTTTCAACCACAGATTTTACGATGTGTTCTTCGGCGCCTAGGAAGAATATTTTGTAATTTTTCTTTGCCGCAATTTCTATTAAATTCGACATCAAGTCTATCCCAGCGACGCGTTCTTTTAAAGGTTGTTTCAGTATTTTGGATGCCCAAATCACAGCTTGTCCGTCTGCGTTGACAATGTCTGCGCTATTTACACTTTCTCTGAGTTGGCGGTCATTTTGCATAGCAACAATCTTCCCAGCGTTGACTACAGAATGGTGTAAATGAGATTTATTTTGAATGGCTTCTTCCACTTTTAGGATGGTTTCTGCCATGCTCAAATTATGTATTTGCGCATTAAGTAAATTAATGACTTTGGTCATGGATGCAAATTTAAGATTTGCAAAATTAAGCTTTTAGAAAGATATATTTGAGTTTTATACCACCAAGTCTAATCTAAAACTTTAGCATTGTCATTTTGCCATTTCAAAAGCAAGACAGACATCGGCGCAAAGAATAGCGTAATGTTTGTATTGTAAAAAAACTGTCCAGATAGTGCGGCAACTGTTATCAAGCCGAGAATTAACAAGCTGTATTTTGGAAGATACATTTTGAAGATAATTTTGTAATACAGCCAGAGGTAAAGTATTGCACCAACAATCCCGAAGAAAATAAATAAATCTACAAAGTCAAATTCAATATTAAGGTAATATCCTGTTTTGCCACCAAAAATATAGTTGAGCCAAGACCATTCTTGGCTGTAAACTTCAATATATTCTTTAAATTTTCTGCTGCGAAAAGAAGTGAGTGCAGAAATAACGCCTTCCTTTTCGTATAGATTGTAAAATATATTGTAGGTGTTTTGTAAAGTTTTTTTCATAAACGCAAAAGCTATTATAACAACGGCTAAAACTGAAATTAGCACACCTATAATTTGTGCTTTGTTCAGCTTGAAATCTTTGCTGAATAATTTGTAAATCACAAAAAAAGCTAAAAACAATAGACTGGCTTTGGTGCCAGAAATCAACGTGCAAACAACACAAAGTAGTAGATACAGATAGCTATATCTGAATTTTGATTTGAAAATTTCAAAAAACAAAAATGCCATGATTAAAAAATAGCTAGTGTCTGAAGATTTTGTTAACACGCCACCGTAACCAAATCGATTGGCGCCATAGGTTCTAAATTCTGGAATGTCGAATATAAAGCCAAGAATGATGCTTGCAAACACAAAGAGAAAAATGAATTTGAGCGCCAAAAACATAGACGTTAAGCTGTCTTCGCTTGCCAGCTTTTTGAACCCAAAAAACAGGATAAAGATGTAAATATGTTTGATGAACATTCCAAAATTCTTAAGCGCGTCAATTTCAAATTGAACCAATGAAAACTGACCAATCAAAAAGCTGATTGCTAATACAATTATCCATAAGTAGGTTTTAATTTCTCTTCTAAAAGTAAGTACAAAAAAACTTACCAGTAACAGCGATTTTGCATAAAACGACCAAGGCCTGAATGCGGAATGGTAGTAAATAAGCTGTGTATTGAAGACATCAACCAGAAAAACAGCAACCAAAATAATGGCTGGCAAATGTGTTTTAAGATTGAGTTTGTTCATTGAATGAATTCTTTAAAAAGATGCCTAAAAATAAACCAAATATAATTGCCCCGTACTCTCTGGACAACACCGAGTCTGTTGAAAAGAACAAGAAAAAAATAATGATGAAGTTTAGCAAATTCAAATTTTTATGACGAATAGCAGAATAAAAAATAAAAATCATCAATAATACTAAGCAAAAAACCCCAAAAATACCAGTATCTAATATAGTTTGAAGAAATTGATTGTGCGCATTGTAAGAATTATCAATAGCGTGTTGG
>JBHEPM010000025.1:0-570 GCA_046260295.1 Psychroflexus sp. | reverse complement strand
CTTTTTCAGCATAACAGTTTTCAAGTTTGGTTTGTGAATTCCTTAATCCTGCTCCAAATAATTTGTTTTCAGTTTTTTGAAAACTGTCGACTGCACAATTCCATAAATTAAATCGATTTCCTAAATCAGAAACCTCATCGTTTTTTTCATTAGTTACATTTGAAAATCTTTTTATTAAATAGCTGTTATCTATTGTAATCACGAAGATAAGGGGAAGAATTAAAACTAGTGCAAGTGCTTTCAACTGTTTTACTTTGTTAAAATTAAAACAAGCTTGAATAATTAAAATGACAACAAAAGCAGCAAAAGCAACTCTTACTGAAAGCAAAATTAAAATCACGATATAATACAGAAGGAGTAATAGGTTTGGTACTAATTTTAGATATGATTTTGTTTTAAAAATAACTGGTAAAAGCACAGCAATAGAAATCACAACTAAAAGTGCAAATGCTGAACTGTGAAGTCCAAGTTGGTCAGCATAGGAAAGAAATGAAATTTTATTTTCAAGTTTTAAAAAATATAAGCTAATTGCTTCTAGCAGTCCTAAAAAACTAAAAAAAACACAACCTA
>JBHEPM010000024.1:0-21001 GCA_046260295.1 Psychroflexus sp. | reverse complement strand
GCACAACTTTGAGAGAAGAAGCTATAAATTTAGGTTACACCACAGCCGAAGAATTTGACGAATGGGTTCGACCTGAAGACATGACGAATGCCTAAATTTTATTTTTAAATTTGTCATTTAAAAATATTTATCCAAAAGCGTAAAAACATCAATATTTTTATAATATTAATGTTTTTACGCTTTTTATTTGATTAAATTAAATAATCGATAATTTTAAAGTTAAAAACAAAATTTTTAATTTATATTTTTTTAAAAGTCTTAAAATATTCTAATCTACCAAATCAAAGTCAAATTTTATTATAAATTTGACTAAAACCAATTCAAAACATAGTAAACATGAGTATTCTAAGAATTATTTTTGCAATTATTTTACCGCCTTTAGGTGTATTTTTGACAGTCGGAATTCGCGGCGCATTTTGGTTGAATATTTTGTTGACGCTTTTGGGTTTTGTACCTGGAATCGTTCATGCCATTTGGGTTATTGCTAAAAATGATAATTAAATGTTTTGGCAATTTTTTTTAATCGGCTTTCAAATATTGATGTTCATTGCTGCATTTATCACGCTTCTGGATATTAATCATTGGGTGGTACGCATTTTTGATTTCCCAAAATTTCAACTTTGGGTTTTAACTTTTGTTTCAGCAATTCTTGGACTTTTATTTTTCGATTTTCAGTTGAATTCAACTATAATATCAACAATTTTAATTTTTCTAAGTTTAGCCTTTCATACTTACAAAGTTCTACCCTATTCGATTTTTCACTCCAAAGAAGTTTTAAAATCAGATAATAGCAATAACAGTTCTATTTCTCTCATGGCAAGCAATGTACTTATGTCCAACACCAATTACGACAAATTAATCCAATTGGTCAACAAACATCAACCTGATGTTTTACTCACCTTAGAAAGTGATCAGAAATGGGAAAATGCGCTAAAACCTTTAGAAAAAAACTATCCTTACGTCACTAAAATTCCGCAAGATAATCTCTACGGAATGCATTTTTATTCAAAATTGAAAACCCAAAATTTAGAAGTAAAATACCTGATTAGCCAAGAAATTCCTTCAATAGAAACCGATTTAATTTTAGATTCAGGTGAAAAAATAAAAGTGTTTTGTTTGCACCCCAAACCACCAAGTCCAACTGAAGCTGAAACATCTACAAATCGAGATGCAGAATTGCTGGTTGTTGGAAAAAAAATCAATAAAAAAAACCGTTCTACAATCGTTTTTGGCGATTTGAACGATGTGGCTTGGTCTAACAGTACACGTTTATTCAGAAAAATCAGCGGTTTGCTAGATCCACGAATTGGACGTGGAAATTTCAGTACTTTTCACGCTGAATACAGATTATTACGATGGCCATTAGACCATTTATTTCACAGTCATGATTTTTTTTTGAACGAAATTAAAGTTTTACCATCTATCGGTTCGGATCATTTCCCAATTTACGCTAGCTTAAAATATCATCCAAAAGCTGAAGAAATTCAAGAAGAACCAAACGCAGATACAGAAGAACATGAACTTGCGAATAAAAAAATTGATGCCGCTGTGTAATTTTTCAATCTAAAAAAACAGCTGATTTTTCAAAACCAAATTTCTTGCACCATAAAATTGAGAAAACTATATTTGTGCTATGGAACATTTTGTTGTCTCTGCGCGAAAATACAGACCGGAAACCTTTGAAGATGTGGTTGGCCAAAAGGCAATCACCAATACTTTGCTGAATGCTATCAATAATGATCATTTAGCACAAGCCTTACTATTCACAGGACCGAGAGGTGTTGGAAAAACATCTTGTGCTAGGATTTTAGCAAAAAAAATAAACCAAGATGCAACGGACGATGCTTCCACAGATTTTGCATTTAATATTTTTGAGTTGGATGCCGCTTCCAATAATTCGGTAGATGATATTCGGAGTCTTACAGATCAAGTTCGTATTCCACCACAGACTGGAAAATACAAAGTCTATATTATTGATGAAGTTCACATGTTGTCTCAGCAAGCTTTTAATGCGTTTTTAAAAACCTTAGAAGAACCGCCAAAACATGCGATTTTTATTTTGGCAACCACAGAAAAACACAAAATCATTCCAACAATTTTATCACGTTGTCAAATTTTCGATTTCAAAAGAATCACTGTGACAGACATCAAAGAACATTTGTTTAAAATTGCTGAAAAAGAAGGTGTTAATGCAGATGATGATGCGCTACATATCATTGCTCAAAAAGCAGATGGCGCCATGCGTGACGCGCTGTCTACCTACGATCGAGTGGTTAGTTTTTCCGGTAATAATTTGACGCGAGAAGCCGTAACAGAAAACTTGAATGTTCTGGATTATGAAACTTTTTTCAGAACTACAGAGTTGCTTTTGGAAAATAATATTCCAGAAATTTTGGTGTATTTCAATGAAATCCTAGCCAAAGGTTTCGATGGACAACATTTCATCAGTGGTTTAGCTTCACATTTCAGGGATTTATTGGTTTGCAAAAATCAGAATACTATTGAATTGCTAGAGGTTGGCGAACGCACCAAAGCTAAATATTTTGAGCAATCTCAAGCAACAAATTACCAGTTTTTGTTGGATGGTATAGAATTGGCTAACACTTGCGATTTCAATTACAAGTTGAGTCAGAACCAGCGTTTGCATGTGGAATTATGCTTGATGAAGTTAGCTTCGTTAACCGATGAGAATTTCGCTCAAAAAAAAAAGCCTGAACACAGCATCCTAAGTCCTGAATCTCAAAAAACACCTCCAAATAAAACGTCTTCAACTGAAAAAACCAAGACAGATACATCTTCTTTGGAAAAAAGTGATGACAATTCCTCTTTAGTTTCAGAACCGAAAACAGAAATTCCTGAGAAAGAAACAAAAACTGAAAATAAAGTTTCTGAGGATTCAAAAACAGAAATAGAAAAGTCAAAACCGAAGCCTGAAATTCAATCCAAAAAAGTAGGCGGGCTGACTTTAAAAAGTATTCGAGAGAAGAAAAAACTGAAAGAAGAGCTTCAGAAAAATCAACCAGAAGAAGAGCAACTCGATCATAGTTTTAGCGAAGAAAGTCTTACCGAAGCTTGGCATGAATATGTTGACGTTTTAGAGAAAAAAGGCTTGAAAATCCTAGCATCAACAATGATGACAGGAAAACCAAAACTAGAAGGTAAAGATGTGATCAAAATAGAATTGCCCAACGATACTATGCGATTGGACATTGAACAAAACCAAGGTGATTTGATGCGGTTTTTGAAAAACAAACTTAAAAACACCGAAATTAGTATTCATATAAAAGTGAATAAAGCTAAGGAGAAAAAATTCGTATTTACAGATCGCGAGAAATACGAAAAGTTGAAAGAAATCAATCCAAATGTTGAATTACTCAGAACAACATTTGATTTAGATATTTAAATATGTTAGGATTAAAATTACCAACAGACCCAAGATGGGTGAATATTGCAGAAAAAAATATTGAAGATATACTAATCGACCATGCTTGGTGCGAACAAAAGGCTGCTTCAACGGCTATTTCGCTTATTGTGTCTTTTCCAGAATATACAACATTGGTTACTGCCATGAATGAGTTGGTTCAAGAGGAAATGAGTCATTTCAAAATGGTACATGATTTACTTAAAGAACGCAACATCACTTTAGGTCGGGATCGTAGAGATTATTATGTCGTAGAATTAATGAAATTTTTTCCAAAAGGTGGCAGTCGTGAAATGCAATTGGTGCACAGATTACTTTACGCTGCACTTATTGAAGCTCGGAGTTGTGAACGTTTTCGTTTACTTTCTGAAAACCTCAAAGATGAAAAACTCAGCAAGTTTTATAGAAAACTGATGATCAGTGAAGCCAATCATTACAGCATGTTTTTAGGATTCGCTAGAAAATATCATGATGAAAATATTGTTAATAAAAAATGGTCTGAATTGTTAGATTATGAAACTAAAATTTTAAAATCATTTGAAAAAGGCGAAAGCGTTCATGGCTGAAACATATTGAATTAAAATCCGCAATTTCATTTCAAAATTGCGGATTCATTTTTTGATATTTAAATAACTATTCGTCGTAAATATTACTATATTTTCCATCTGAAGTCTCAAAAAACTTACCATTCACATATCTAAAATGTTTATCTAAAGAACGCAAATGACTGATATCATCTTCATCTAGATTCAATTTTCGACTTTCTAGATTTTCTTTGATACGCGAATCTGTTGTTGATTTTGGAATAGTAGCAACGTCTCTGTGCAAGTGAAAAGCAATTAAAACTTGGGCTGCTGTAAATCCATGTTTCTTGGCAATAGTTTTCACAATTTTGTTATCCAAAAGTGTTGGCTCATCTTCTGCTTTCATCTCTTCGGTTCGATCTTGGCTACCTAATGGTGAGTAAGCAGTAAGGTGAATATCATTTGATTGGCAGAATTTGACCAAATCAGATTGGTGTAAATATGGATGCATTTCTACCTGATTCATTTCTGGATTATGATTCGTTTCTGACATCAAAGATTTAAGTTTTTCCTGACTGAAATTCGATACGCCAACATGCTTAGTCAAACCATCTTTTTTGGTTTGAACCATCGCTTCCCAAGTTTCAGAAATTGGTGCTTCTTCTAAAGATAAAAAATCGTCTTCAGATTCTGGAAAACCTTCAACATCAGGCTTAAAAGCTACTGGCCAATGCATCAAATATAAGTCGATGTAATCGAGCTGTAAATCTTTTAATGTTTTTTCCAGTGCTGGTTGAACATCTTCTTTTTTGTGTGCATTATTCCATAGTTTGGAAGTGACCCAAATGTCTTCTCGTTTTATTTTTCCTTCATCCAAAACGGCTTTTATACCTTCTCCAACTTCATTTTCGTTTCCATAAATTGAAGCGCAATCAAGATGACGGTATCCTGCATTTATTGCGGTAATTACAGCATTTTTAACTTCTCCAGGTTCAGATTTCCACGTTCCTAAACCAATTGTATCTAACTTGTCGTTATTCTTAAATTTTAGTGTTTTCATTTTTTTTATTTCTAATTTAATTATTCATTAAGCTAAATCAAAAAATAACTAAAGTTTTAATTTAGATTTAACGTAATTCACAGGATTATCTTTTGAATTTAATAAAAAATTATATTGCATTTCAATTGAATTCAGAATTAGATTTTGAGATGCATATATTTTTTAAAATAGCAAAAAGAATTAACTTGCATTTTCTTAAAATATACTAAAATGAAAATTCTAAGAAATATTTTAGCAATCGTTCTTGGTCTTGTTATAGGCAGTGCCGTGAATATGGGCTTGTAATGGTTGGCCCTTCTTTGATCTCACCTCCAGATGGAGTGGACGTTTCAAATATGGAAGGTTTGAAAGAAGCGATGCCTTTGTTTGAAACCAAACATTTTCTATTTCCATTTCTAGCGCATGCATTAGGCACATTTGTCGGTGCGTTTGTAGCTGCTTTAATCGCTGGAAGTCACAAAAAACTGATAGCTATAATTATCGGCGTTTTCTTTATGATTGGCGGGATTACCAACATTTATATGTTGCCATCTCCGATGTGGTTTTCTGTAGTTGATTTGGTTTTAGCTTATCTTCCAATGGCATATTTCGGGGCGAAATTGGCAAAAGCTTAAAATTGTAACTCAAGCTTTTTTTCTGATTTGCAATCCACTGAGGAAATTTCTCAAATATTGATCCATCAATTCACGATATTGTGCTTGGGTTGGTTTACGTAAAAACGCACTTAATTCGTGAGGACTGACTTGTTTTCCTGTGGATTTGAAAATCTCTAAAATGTCGTCAGTTTTGAGTTGAAAAGCGATCTTTAATTTCTTCAAAACATCATTGTTATTCAGAAATTTTTCGGGTTCTGGAACTTTTCCATCACGAAGTCCACGTTTGTCAATGATGAGTCCATTGAGAAAAATTGCCAAATCTTGGTCTTCAAGCGTTTTGAAATCCTCATCTTCTTCTTGCTTCAACCAATTGCTTAATTCTGCTCTGGTAATATTTTTTTCTGCTAACAAAAACACACGCATCATTTGTGAATCACCATAATTTAGAATAAAACGCAATCTTCTCAGTACATCATTTGTCGTCATAATTTAAATTTTTGTAAAACAAATTTTCATGAAATTCAAAAATAGCATAATATCTCAGCTGAGTATATCAAATTTAACATTTATAACGAATGTCCCTATTTTAAGCGTACATTTGCAAATTAATAAAGAAATGGCTTTAAAACATAGATTGTCATTTCATAAACAATTTATATGTCATTTAAATCATTAGGACTGTCTGAAGCTTTAATCAAAGCGGTCAACAGTCAGGGTTACGATAGCCCAACCCCTATTCAAGAAAAAGCAATTCCAGAAATATTAGCGCAAAAAGATGTGTTGGCTTCCGCCCAAACCGGAACCGGCAAAACGGCTGGTTTCACCTTGCCGATGTTGCAACTTTTGGATCAAAATAAAAGCTTACGAAACCGTCCAATTCGTACTTTGGTGTTGACACCAACACGAGAATTGGCCGCCCAAGTTCATCAAAATGTCAAAGATTATAGTCAGTTTTTGGACATCAAATCCACCGTTATTTTTGGCGGTGTGAATCAAAAATCACAAGTTTCAAAAATTAAAAGCGGTGTGGATATTCTTATTGCAACGCCTGGCCGATTATTGGATTTGAGCAATCAAGGCTTGTTGTCTCTGGCCAAAATTGAAATTCTTGTTTTGGATGAAGCCGACCGAATGTTGGACATGGGTTTTTTGAAAGATTTGAAAAAAATCATGGCTTTAATGCCGAAAAAACGTCAGAATTTACTGTTTTCTGCTACATTTTCAAAAGAAATCAAGCGTCTTGCTGGCGAATTTATGCATTCACCTGTATTGGTTGAAGCCACGCCAGAAAATTCAACAGTAGATGCCATTGAGCAAAAAGTATATCGGGTTGCCCGACCAAAAAAAACAGATTTAATTATCAAACTAATCAGCGAAGGCAATTGGTCACAAGTTTTGGTATTTACCAGAACCAAACACGGAGCTAATAAATTGGTAAAGAAAATGACTGAAGCTGGGATTTCTTCAGGAGCAATTCACGGGAATAAAAGTCAAGCTGCACGTACAAAATCTTTGAGCGGTTTCAAAAATGGCAGTGTTCGGGTTTTGGTTGCTACAGATATTGCGTCCCGAGGTTTAGATATTCCACTTTTACCTTATGTGGTCAATTTTGAAATACCAAACATTTCTGAAGATTATGTCCACAGAATCGGCAGAACAGGAAGAGCTGGCGCAAGTGGTTTAGCCATTTCTCTTGTAAGTGCGGATGAAACTACTTTTATGAAATCTATTGAAAAGCTGACTGGAAATAAAATTCCTGTGGAAATTTTGCCAGGATTTGAGCCTGATCCAAATGCATCGACTAAACCAATCAATCCACAACAAAAAGGACGCCGAAACTCTGGTAAATCTAGACCTTCTTATAAAAAATAAAGCATTTGGATTCTCAAGTAAATAACCCGTTGCATGGCATAAAGTTGGCTCAAATCCTTGAAGAATTGCAGGCTTTTTACGGTTGGGATGTTTTGGGCGAAAAAATTAACATTCGTTGTTTTCAAAATGATCCCTCTGTGAAATCCAGTTTGAAATTTTTACGCCGTACGCCTTGGGCAAGAGAAAAAGTTGAAGCTTTGTATTTAATTTTTTTAGAACAAAGAGGCTAATAAAAACTTTGAAGTGGAAATAAAAAAACCGTAACAATTGTTACGGTTTTTTTGGATTTAAACTCATTTATTTGAATCAGTAAATACTTACTTTAAAAATGTCTTTAAAATCTGTAGTTTTCTTATTTCTTTTGTACAGCTTTTATTTAACTTCAGCGCAAAATATCAATGATGATAAGCAAAGTTTACAATCTTCTTTAAGACAATCTGAATTCAGTGCTTTGTTAAGAAATTATTTTATGAATACTGTAAATGCTGACGATTTACCTGATTTCTATACAAATGCGACTGGTGGATATTTGAAAATAGAAACACCTAAATTCAAAGGTTTTCAGTTTGGATTGCGTGGTTTTTTTGCTTACAAAACTTTTGGTAACAATTTGAATGTCAATTCAGAAGAATTCGACAGAGTGGCCAAATGGGAATATGAATTGTATGATTTGAAACATAAAGAACAATTTCAGAATTTGAGCCGTTTAGATCAGCTATACATAAAATATTCAAATGATAACTTTTATATTTCTTTTGGAAAAATAGAAGTTGAAACCACACCCCTACTCAATCATGCCGATGGACGGATGAATTATTTTGCGTTTCAAGGTACATGGTTTAATTATAAGTTCTCACAGCAGAGTATAGATTTAGCTTGGATTACCGATGTTTCGCCACGTTCTACCTACCAATGGACTGGTTTAGAAAATGCTTTAGGGATATTTTCCAACGGTTACCAACCGGATGGAAGTTTGGCAGACTATAGGTTTCAATATGATCCTAAAGGCATCGCTATATTACAATATCGCTGGAATCAGAAGCAATGGATGTTTCAGTTCAACAATTGGTATCTGGATGACTTGATGAATATTGTTTGGATTGAAAGCAAGCGACGCTGGCGAAATTTCGAAGTCGGTTTGCAATACAGCTATCAGTTTCCTGACCAATCACATGCTGATTTACCTTATAAAAATAGGTATATTCAACCAAATGAAAACGGTCAAGCAATCAGCACACAATTGCTGTGGAAACACCCAAAATGGCATTTGTCTTTAGCATATACTCACGCCTTTGACTCCGGTCGGTATTTGTTTCCAAAATCTTTAGGTCGAGATCAGTTTTACACTTCTATCACTCGTGGCGGGCGTTTGGAGGGATTGGGCAATGTTGACGTTATTATGCTAAAAGGGGTGTTTGATTTACCCGTGACGGATTTAAAATTCAGTTATGAAGCCCAATCTTTATTGGGTGCTGAAACTGAAATTTATAAATTTAACAAATATAATCGAGATGAATATTTTCAATTGAACTCGCGTTTGGAATACGAATTTGATCAAATATTAAAAGGTTTCAGTTTGGAATTATTGTGGGTTTATAAACAAAACAAAAACAATCACAACCCAGAATCTGTATTCAATAGAAGTGATTTCAATCAATTGAATGTCATCACCAATTTTAGCTTTTAGCTTACCAACCGTCTTGCTCAGATTGTTTGTTCATGTTGTTTTTTAAACTTTGATTCAATTGATTGAAAAAATCGACCAAATCTTGTTTTGCATTTTCAAAATGCTGTTCCAATTCTGGTTGGTTTGGATTGTTCATATTTGGCAAGTCATAGTAACTATTGTAATATTCGTACTCTAAATTACTGATTTCAAACTTATAACGATTGTTTTTAAATGCAATTTCTAAATCGAATTTTAAATTTGCTGAATAATTTTTATACGTAATAACGTCTTTGGCCTCTGCGGAAAATTTGATGTTTTCATCTGAATTTTCAGAAATAATTTCAAATTGATATTTTGTTTTTTCTGCTGAAATCCATTATTTGGTTTCAGAAAAAAGTTGTGCAGCTGGTTTTCCTTCAACTGAAGTTATGACAAAATCACTCAATCCTGAAGATTGATATTCAAATTGGTCTTGCGCCAAAAGGTTGAAAGTGCTGAAATATATTCCGAATAAAAGCAATAAATATGTTTTCATATGACATTTAAAATTTGCTTCAATATACAAAAGAAAATATATAAATCAGCATCAGAATTAAGATGAGCATAAAAATACTTTAGCCATTAATCAGTCGATTTCGTTTGGATTCTGACATCAATCGTTTTAACATTTTTATCTTGGTAGTTTTGATTTCAGAATCTGTGAATCTAGACAAATCAGCTTGCTTCGAATTCTGAGATTTAGGTTCGTCGTCTTTAAATTGACGTGATTGTTTTTCTATCCGTTCTTTTCTGCGGTTTAAAGTTGCCTTAAATTGGTCTAAACTTTCGTTCATTTTATAGACTATTACCATATTTAACCATGAATGTATCAAAATGCATAGCTGAAAATGTCGTATAAATTTATAGAAATTAAAGATATTTGTAGAATTATTTCTAACATTATTTATCTTTGTTTGACAATTCAAAACAAAAACTTAAAAAAATATTTTTTGGTTTCAGCAAGTAAATGATTTAAACAATAGCAATGACAACAAATAAAATAGGGAGAGATAGCTTATTTTATAGAACCATGCTGACTGCGTAATTGTAGTTTAATCACTAATTAATTTCAAAATGAAAACTTATTTACTACTTTTTTTAATGCTATCCTTTACTATGTTAAAGGCACAGTTTGTTATTGAAAATAGCACACTTATAAAAGTAAAAAACCAAACTGATGTATATACAGATGAACAACTCATCAATGAAAGTGAAATTATATTTGATGTAAATGCTAGCGGTGGTTTATACATTGACAATGGTTTAGATAACTCTAACGGAAGTTTTAATTTAAACGATGCAATTTTGCATTTAGGAAGCGATTCGCCTAGAGCAGATGGCAATCAAGATTTAATTTTTGGCGCTGCAGATCAACTTAAAAAAGTACAATTAGGAAAAAACACAGGAACCTACACCGTTACTGGTGGAACTTTAAATATTACGGAGTTATTGACTTCAAAATCTGGAACTTTAGAAGCTCAGGACCGAGTGATTTTAAAAAGTACCAGTATTCAAAATACGGCAATTGTTCCTGAAAGTACAGGCGGTTCAATTAATAGTATTCGTGTAGAACGATATATCCCAGCTGAAAGAGCCTATCGGCTTATGGCAAGTCCAGTTACTACCGATGATTTTATTTTTGAAAATTGGCAACAAAGTGGATTAAATCCTGGTGATCCAGGTTATCGACCTAATGTAGGAACACACATTACAGGCGGCAGTGTAACTAATGGATTTGACCAAAGTGATTCTAACAATCCATCACTTTACGTGTTTAATTTGGAAAATTACCAATACACCGCTGTTTCAAACACCAAAACAACTAAACTGATCAATACTGAAGGATATTATTTTTTAATTCGTGGTGACCGAAGTATCAATTTACAAATTAATGATGAAACTGAAACTGAAACGGTTTTAGAACAAACGGGATCACTACACATTGGCACAAAAAACAAAGTTTACAATGTTCCTTCTAATGAAGCATTTATGCTTATTGGCAATCCCTATCAAGCTCCTGTTGACATGAATGAAGTGATCGGCTCTGCGCATCCAAGCTTTAAAAATCAAATTTGGATTTGGGTTCAAACTGATTTTACATCTGGACAGTTTGTAAATATTAGTGATTTAAATAATCCAACCAGCAGTGTACCAGGAAGCAATGTAACTGAAGATTTACAGCCAGGACAAGCTGCATTTGTTCAGTCTAAAGATGGCATAACAGGTAATGCTACTTTAAGCTTTAATGAAGTTGATAAAGTAGATGCGACTAACTTAACTGAAACATTTTCAGATAATGAAAATAGCTTAACCAATAACTTAGAAGGTTTTCTGCGTTTAGGTTTATACGATGTAAATTCAACGCCCTTTAATGATGTTGCTTACGATGGCATAATTTTAAAATTCGATGACATCTACAATAATTCGGTAGATGATATGGATGGGGTTAAGTTGTTTAATTCAGAAGAAAGTCTCGCTGTTAGCATGGATGAAGCTTATTTAAGTGTAAACAATAGAAAGCTACCAAGTAACATTGATGAAGTAATCGATTTATCACTTTTTAATTTATCTGAAACTGAATATGTTTTTAGTGTAGAGTTAGAAGGTTTAGAAATGCTTCCGCAAGGCATTATGTTGTGGGACAAATATTTGAATACATTTACTACACTTCAAGATTTAGACGTAATCAATTTTACACTAGATGCTTCCATTCCAGAATCAATGGCAGAAAATCGCTTTGCACTTGCTTTTAACAATACGAACCTTAGTCTAGACGAATCAAATACATTACAAGTCGGGGCTTATCCTAATCCACTTACAAACGCTGATTTAACTATTCATTTTTCTGAAATGATGCAAGGTGTTGAAACTGAAGTACAAATTTATACAGCTAGTGGAAGCTTATTAAGAAATGAAACTTTTACACTAACTGGAAACACAATTCAATTGAAAAACTTAAACTTCCCAACTGGATTGTACTTTGTTCATGTTCAACAGGATGAAATTAAAGAAATATTTAAAATTTTAAAAAAATAATTGAATGATGAAATTGCTAGTATTCATTTGGCTTCAATTTGGACCGTTAACTCCTCCAGGTGGAGGGACTACAGAGATTGATGAAGCAGCAGCGCCAATAGATGGAAATTTAGAAGTTGGTTTTGTTGTGGGCTTACTTATAGCGATAGTTTATATTTATAAATTCAAATTCAAATCAACAGAAAAGATAACTACAATTCAGAAAAAAAATACAGATTGATTAAATTTATTAACACAAAAAACAGCCTTATGAAATCAAAATTAATAATAGCATTTTTACTTTTAGGTATCGGTCTAAGTAGTGCACAAGTAGGTATTGGCACTTTAGACCCAGACGATTCTGCCATGTTGGAAGTCCAGTCTACCACAAAAGGAATGTTAATGCCAAGGTTAACAAGTGCAGAAAGAGATGCTATAGTTGAACCAGTTGAAGGATTGCAAATTTATAACACCACCAACAATACCTTAGATGTATATAGCAACGGCGCTTGGAAATCCTTTGCATATTCCAAAGAATCTAACTTAGTTTATGTGTATTCACTTGATGATTTGCCAACGCCTAATTCAGGAGAAATTACATTAGACACAAACAAAATGTATGTATTTTCTGGTTCGGTAAATATTAGTCCGAACTATCTAAATGTAAATGGCGCTGGACTAAGAGGTACTTTTCCAGAAAAAGACCAGGTGATTTCTAACGTAGATGGTGCTGTTTTAAGAAGTACTGATAAAAACGTTTACATTACAGATTTGGCAGTAGTTCCAGCCAGTTCAAATACCAAAGCTTATAATTTTACAGATGATGGCACGCATTACTGTAATATTTTTGAAGGATCTTCTGTAGTCGATGCGCCAGGAACACCATCTTTGGGTGTTGGAGAGATTTCGGGATTTATTGCCATTTCAATTTATAAAAATTTATGGGATACGGCTGATGGCTTAAAAGTTGGTGGTACACTTGGTAAATTAGCGGCATCTAATATTTTTATTATCAATATAACCAATGGAGCTGGCATTGAAATTTTGCCTAATGCGGTTGTTGATGATATTGATATAAAAGGTAATTATTTTATTTACACCGGACAAACGGGGATAAAAGTCGATCCGTCTGCAAATGTTGATCGTGGTATATTAACCTCAAACTTATTTAGAGATGTAACTACCCCTTTAGGGGGCATCGATTCCTATTCAAAAGGTTGGGAAATGGCTCAAAACTCTGGAGGCATACCTGATTCTAAAGCTTTTAGTTCTATATTTTACCTTAATAACGATATAGCTACAACTTTAACACCATCTGGAAGTATTTATTCCAAAATTGAAGGAGAAACTACTACTGTAGATGAAGAAAGATTTACAGCTACTAATAACAGAATCACGTATAATGGTGTAAGGTCGATAGATGCAAAAATATCTGCAAGCATTTCTGCAACTGCCGATACGGATAACAATCAAACTTCAAGATATGCTATACGTATTGTTAAAAATGGCGGTACTGCAAACGAAGTTCAAACATTACCTATTTCATCTTTGGCTGCAGTACCAGACGGTCAAACATTTCAAATTACGTTAAATTCTTTAGTTGATATGGTAGAGGGCGATTTTGTTGAAGTTTGGTTGTTAGCAACCAATGACAGTTCCGTAACTGTTGTAGACTTACAATTTAGAGTAAATGATTAACGAAACCAAATAATACAATTATTTTGTCTTATTTAAACTAAGACTCCTACTACTCTAGCATTTCAAAATAACCCCTATAATTAATTTGACTTTTGGATAAAAGCAACTTTTACTAAAGAAAATATCAAACGTAATTTTTGAGAACCTTGAATCACTGGATGTTTTATTATGCCAGAAGTATTCTAAGAAGTGTTTTTGGATTGAATTAAATGATACTAGGCTTGATAAAACAAGCAGATTGTAAAAAAATTCAATTGCTGTAATTTAATTTACAACAATAATTTTCTTTACTCTTTTTAGATTTGATTTCAAATCTCTAATTTCAAGTAAATAGGTACCTTCACTAAGATCAGCAATATTTATTTTGTTTGTATTGACGTGAGTAGAAATTAGCTTTCCAAACATATCGTATAGTTTAGCACTTAAAGAAAAGCCTTCGTTAAAATCAATATTGATAACATCTGTGGCCGGATTAGGATAAACTTTCAATGCATTGAGGCTAGTGTTTTCAGGTACAGAAAGTGCTGAAAAATCAATAAAAACATCGATATACTCTCCTTCCACTACATTGACTACTTCCATAGAAATTGTATTGTTTTCAACCAAATAGGTTTCGCCTAAATTCAATGGTGCATCACTGGCTTCATGAGGTCCGTAATTTGCTCCAACACCCCCCATAGGTTCAGGGTGAGTATCGATTATAACTGGTACACAATAATCGCTGTTGGTTGCACAATCTGCACCAACGATCATCAGACCATGTGGATCGGTGATAGTATGTACAGATCCGTCAGATAAGTTTATATTTCTGTTGGTTCGGGAATCAAAACCAGTCAATCCCCTATATTCCAAATACAATTTACTAAATGCAAAATTGTCATTGGGTTGGATATCCAAATCGTTTGGCAAATCTATTATTAAAGATTGTATTTGTCCTGGTAATGTTTTTTCGAGAGCGTGGATTCTATACGTTCCTGTGGTAGATACATTTTCTATTTCATTAGCTGTAAGCCAGCCTTTTTGTTGTTTTATCAAGCTGCATGGATGAGAAGCCTGAGACCGCAAACCCATGATATCAAAAACATTACCGTAACCTTGTAATGTCCATTCCCCATCATCCATAATGTAAGCATTGGAATGGTAAGGAATACCAAAACTATGAATTAATTCGTGAGCAACTGTACTGTTGGTAATTTTAGAAAATTCGTGAGGGAAATAAAACTCAGTTCTAAATCCACTTCGTCTAAAGTCAAAGGACCCATCGACCGTTGTAAAGGGAAGTTTACCAAACGAACTCACACCTGCTGCACAACCCGTAGTGTTAGAATGAACTAATAGAATTATACCATCAATAATGCTATAATCTACATCTGACTGGTTAACAATATCTTCGTCTAAAGGATAACAATTGGTGTAACCACTTCCATAAAGATCAGGTTGATCGGTTCGGTAAGGGTAAACAATGCCATCAAGTGAAGCTTTGCCGTAAGAAATCTCTTCAATAAAATTTTTGATCGAAAATTGACTAGAAAAAAAGCCGTTTTGTAGATCTGTTATAGATTGCGCGTTGCCATCTTCAAGATAATCATAGGGAACTACAGCGACCTGTTGAATTCCTAAAACGTCCTCGCTAACATCATCTTGCGATTGAATAAAATTATAAAAGAATAGAGCTACTAGGAATATAAATTTTGCGGCTAATTTCATAAACTATAAATTTTTAACGGTATGAATTTAAGAAGTAAATTTAGTTAAAATTAATTTAACGTATAAGAATTGGATTTCCGGCTGTTAAATTATAATGGAAATTACCTCTTTAGTTGGGTTGGATTTTGCGACCAAACAATCCATTCTTTAATCTGGTAATTCAAAAAACTTCAAACAAGGCCATGCATTGTGCTCTAGCTACACCCGATTGCAGATGAACAGAATACCAAGATTTTTCGGCAATTGCTTCGCTAGAAATATGAATTTGCTTTCCAAATTTAGCTGCATCTGCAATGCTTGCGCCATAAATTACATGACCTATTCCTGCCCAAATAATAGCACTCATACACATGGGACAAGGTTCTACAGTGGTATAAAGAATTAAATTCTTTGCATCTGTAAAATGCAACTGTTTCAGCTTTTTAATCACATTTAGTTCTGCATGTGCCGTTGGTCCGTCTAGTTTTGTAGTATTGTAAGCCTCAATATATTCTCCTTTTTCGTTTACAATTAGAGCGCCAAAAGGCGTGTGCCCCAACTTTGCCTGTTCAATTGCTTTTTGCATCCAATATTCATTATTATTCATACTTTTTGGGATTTAAAGGTGGACATAATCTGACGCATAATTTATTTTTGAAACACAAATATTTTACCAGTAAATTACAAAAAAATATGGTTTAAAAAGCTGAAACGGCAAAGCTTACAGAAAAGTTATTGACATTTTTAAATTAAAGGTCTGAATAACTGAATTTTAAGAAAACCAACTTTAAATCTCGTAAAGAATAAAATAATTTAAGGGCTAGCGCAAATAATTCGAAAAGTAACCCATAACAAAATCTAGGTAGATGCAATTTTTTAACTGAACTTCTACTCTATTGTTCAATCCTGCAAAAAAGCAAAGTGCTGGTAACTTTGTTCAAAAGAAAAGTTATAGTTTTATCTGCCAATTTAAAATGATTATTTCACCAATATCTAACCTTATAATTTGTGCTAAAATGAGATATTTTTTCGTTCTTATGTGTTTAATTTTAAATGTGAATGCTACGCTTGCACAGCAAGTACAACAAGAAAAAATGGCTGAACTCGATTTCATGATTGGAGCATGGGTTGGTCTTTCGACAAGTATTGACAATGGGCGCGTGGTCAGTTCGGTGCCCGCTTTTCAGAACATCAGTTACAAAGTCGATAAGCATATTATTAGCATTGATCTCCAATCTGAAAATTTACAACTCCACACTGTCATTTATTATAGTGAAGAAGACAAAACCTACTTCTACAATCCTTATTACAAAAGTGGAACGGCAAAATATCGGGCAACATGCCTCAATGGAAAATTAATTGTAAACGCCAGTAAAACCAAGCGTTTCATTTTTAAACTAACGCCTGATGGCAATCTTCAGGAATATGGTGAAAACTTTGAAAATGGCAAATGGGTGAAGTATTTTGAAGACAACTTCAAAAAGTTTTGAACTCAATTTGAATTTAACGTTTGATGAGCATCTGGCTTCATTGCTTAGCACTGAAAAATAAACGCTTAAATATTCAATTATCTTTAATTTTTATAGAAAAGCATTCAACTGAACACATATTGACATGACCATAAAACAGAATCTATATCAACAATGTTTAAATATTGTTGATCAGCGTTTTAAAATAATACAAGAGCACATTACCGACATTCAATCCAACTTAGGTTCTGAAAGCAAAAGCAGCGCTGGTGACAAATATGAAACCGGACGTGCCATGCTTCAACTGGAACGTGAAAAAGCAGGTCAGCAATTGGCTGAAATCAACAAGTTAAAAACTGTGCTTCACAAAATTGATATCGATCAAAAGTCGCTTAGCGTGCGTGTCGGCAGTCTCGTATTCACCTCAAAAGCAAACTATTTTATAGCGGTGAGTTTAGGGTCTTTAGAGATTGAGAACCATAAGTGTTATGCCATTTCATCGCAAACGCCAATTGGTCAACTGCTGATGGGCAAACACACTGGCGATGAGATTAATTTTAATGGCAGCTCATTTATAATTACAAAGATTCTGTAGATATTTTCATAATCAATAGATTCTTAAAAAATGAATTAAAAGCTTATAAGTAGACTCACTTAGAGCTGATTGTAATTAAAGCATTTAACATGAAATTTATTTTTTTTGTTAACTTTATAATCTTATTGTTGAATTTGTTTTTAGTCCAAACCAACCATCCTAAATTAAGCTAATAACTTTTTAGATTCTCAATAGAATTTTAAATTTATAAAGCTCTTATATTTAATGCTTTATAACAAATTATTTAATAGATATATTATGAAAAAGACACTAATATTTACTTTGACAATGCTTTTGTGTACTTTATTTACAAATGCACAAGATTTTATAACGACTTGGAATATTGGTAATGGTTCCAATTCTTTAGATTTTGAAGCAACAACTTCTGGAGTTGTTAATTACACATGGCAGTCCACATCTTCATCTGCTTCTGGGTCGGGTACTTTTCAAGGTCCTGATGTTACAATTAGTGGCTTACCGTCGGGAACAACTATAACACTTTCAATTGCACCTGAGAATTTTAAAAGTT
This sequence comes from Psychroflexus sp., assembly GCA_046260295.1. GTDB lineage: Bacteria > Bacteroidota > Bacteroidia > Flavobacteriales > Flavobacteriaceae > Psychroflexus. The sequence continues at coordinate 2,828 of JBHEPM010000024.1, read as the reverse complement.
TTAAGTATATTCCTGTTTTTTTCGTTTATCCATACAGATTAACAAACGTAAATCAATGGGGTGCTGTAGAGTGGGAAACTATGGAAGATGCATTTAGGAATATTGGCAATTTAGGTCTAAATGTAAATGCAACAGATATTCCTGATTTATCAAATTGCACAAGTTTAAAAAACATGTTTAGGGAGAATGCCACTTTCAATTCTGCTTTTAATATCAATTTTTGGGACATTTCTAATGTAACTGATTTATCGGGGATGTTTCAAGGCTGTTTGGATTTCAATCAAGCTTTAAGTCAATGGGATACGTCCAACGTTACAGATATGTCGAGTATGTTTGAAGGAGCCCGATTTTTCAATCAAAATATTGGAAGTTGGAATACCGCAAATGTAACTAATATGAGTAAAATGTTTAAAGATGCAGGTAGCTTCAATAGAAATATTGGAAATTGGAATACAAGTAGTGTCACTAATATGTCAGAAATGTTTTTTATAGAGATTGGCTCTGCTTTTCAATCAGTATTCAATCAAAATATTGGTAACTGGAATACATCTAGTGTTGAAAACATGTCTAGTATGTTTAACGGAGCAGTTATTTTTAATAAAAATATAGGCAATTGGGATACGTCTAATGTGACCAACATGTCGAAGATGTTTAAGTTTGCACTAGCTTTTGATCAAAACCTAGGAAATTGGGACACATCCAATGTGACCGATATGTCCGAAATGTTCAAACGTGAAACACTTTTTTTTGGAACAGATTTACCAGACGATTATGCTTTTAATAATGCTGGAAATTCATCTATTGAAAACTGGGACACTACAAGTGTAACTGACATGACAGATATGTTTTCAAAAGCCAATAATTTCAATCAAAACTTAGGAAACTGGGTTTTAAATGATAATGTTCAACTCGATGGCATGCTAGATGAATCTGGGTTGGATTGTAACAATTATTCGCTTACTATAATTGGTTGGAGCAACAACCCAAACACTCCAGATAACAAAATTTTAGGCGCAACCTTTTTAGAATATAAAGCAGATGCCATAAGCGCCCTCAATAATCTTGTCCTGAATAAAGGCTGGGGATTTTCTGGTCATGATGTAGTTAGTACAATTCCTGAATTCAGTATAAATGATACTTTCTGCGAAGGAGAAACGATTCCACCATTGCCTACAATGTCTATTGAAGGAATAAGTGGCACATGGTCTCCGGCACTAAATTCAAACCAAACCACCACTTATACTTTTACGCCCAATGATGGCGAATGTGCAATTGCTACAACCTTAACCATTACAATTACTCCAGTTGACGAATTGAATGTGCCAACCTTTACTCAAGTCCCGGATATTTGTGTTGGTGAAACAATTCCTGATTTACCAACGACTTCTAACAATGGAATAACTGGGTCTTGGTCGCCTGATATAGACAACACTACAACGACTACCTATACTTTTATGCCAGATGCTGGGCAATGCGCAGATACGGCTACATTAACAATAAATGTTGATCCAAATGAAACGCCTACATTCAGTCAAGTTTCTGACATATGCGTTGGCGAAACAATTCCTGATTTACCAACGACTTCAGACAGCGGAATTACAGGAACTTGGACGCCTGATATTGATAACACTAGCACAACAACTTATACCTTTACACCAAATGATGGGCAATGTGCAACAACAGCTACGGTAACAATAAATGTTGAACCAAATGTAACGCCTACATTCAATCAATTTCCTGAATTTTGTGCAGGTGAAACAATTCCTGATTTACCAACAACTTCTAACAATGGAATTACAGGAACTTGGTCGCCTGATATTGATAACACCACCACAACGACTTATACCTTTACGCCGGATGCAGAGCAATGTGCAGATACGGCTACAATGACCATTGCAGTTAACCCACCTGACTCAACCACTACTCCAACTTTTACACAAGTTCCGGATATTTGTGCTGGAGAAACAATTCCTGATTTACCGACAACTTCTAACAATGGAATCACAGGAACTTGGTCACCCTCTATAAGTAACACAACCACAACAACTTATACGTTTACGCCAAGTTCAGGTCAATGTGCGACAATAGCTACAATGACCATAACGGTCAATTCAATTGAAAGTCCAGTAGCTGAAGCGCAACAAATCTTTCCCCCAAATAGTACAATAGCCGATATCAATATAAGTCCAACTACTGTCTTTTGGTATAGTACGTTAGAGGACGCCTTAACAAATATAAATCCGTTATCTTCAAGTGTAGCTTTGGAAAATGACACCACTTATTTTGCAGTTAATGATAACGGGCAATGTAGAAGTCAGCCATTTGCTGTGAATGTATTGATCACATTAGGGATTGAAAATAAGGATTTTCTCGATTTAAATTATTATCCAAATCCAGTTACCTCAACTTTGAACATCTCTAGCAATATTCCAATACAAGACTTAGAAGTTTACAATCTTATAGGACAACTTGTAATTAAAAAACATTTTAATAATTCAGATATTTCACTAGATTTAAGTGAATTACAGAATTCAGTTTATATGATTAAAATAAAATCTAAGAATCAATCTAGTATATTTAAAATCGTTAAGAAGTGATAGTTATCTATAAATTTAATTGGTATTCATTATAGAAAAACTTAAATTATTGAAGAATATTTTAAGTTTTTCTAGTTCTATCTGTGTTTTTCCTTGTGAAAATGAAGCCAAAAAAGATGAGAATAAAATAGAAAAAGCAACAAACTCAGGTCTAATACCAATTTGAATATGAAAAGCCGTTAAGAAAACAAAATTTATTTTTTCTTATATGACGCTGTGATTGATTTGCAT